>JBAKGE010000057.1:0-12577 GCA_037191085.1 Porphyromonadaceae bacterium
CCAATCAATCTGATTTTTTCGAACTTTCGGAGCAGACCTATTTACTGACCTGACTGGTTTCAAAAAAAGCTGAATCCCATTTTGTCGAGTTTATATCTCCTCTTGATCCATTAGTCTTTCCCCGCCATCTATACTGAACGGATAGAGTATACCGCTTTTTGCGTACCAGTACTTTTTGCGAGTGAATTCTTTTCTCATCAGTTTTATGGGTTAGGATAATAAACTTCCCTTTTGCATTAAATTCCTCAGTCTCTATATTCCATTTATTTTTTCTCGCGTTTAAGTCGGCTGCATACCATGTGCCGATCAGTTGTCGGTTACAGCTTTGATTACTGGGGTATTCGGGAGCATGCTCCTCCGGAGGCTCAAAAGCAAGAAGAAATAATTGCCATAACCTTACATCGTACCAAGCAATAGTGCGACGTCAGAACTATAGGAATAGAGCGTAGTTTTAGGGAGTAGAAGGTTCTATTTTCTGCTTTGTGTGGGAAAAATTCTACAGAATACGATCGGGCACTGTACGCTGCCCGATCGAGCACTGTACAGTGTATGATCATGCACTGTATAGTGCATGATCATGTTCTATAGAATTTCTCCGCTACTTTTGGGATTATTGTACCAGATTGTGCCGTACAATAAGACGCATCGGAAAACTCTTCCTCCGGTGGAGGGCTGTATGGTTTTCTTCCCGAGGATTCGATTGTTTTCTTTGGTTACTACCATAGGTGTATTCATGGTATGTGTGATATGCGAGCAGTTGTTCACGTGAGCGCGGAGGTTCTGCTCCTTGATATTCGATGCTCTGAGGGTTGAGGCGGAGAGTGGCTGTATACACATTGTTAGGTACGGAGGTCCTGGTGTGAACTATGTGCTGCATGCTTGGCTGTACTTGACTCGGGGATTTTTCGACTGGAGCGTTGACTCATGAGGTAGAGGAACTTCGGTGCTCCTTTATCCTGGCACTACCTGTGCAGGCGCCGATGAGATACTATCGTTTGGTGGAGCAATTGGAGGAGCGGTTGCGTTGTGATGCTTGAGACGAAAGGAGGAGGGCGGAGTGCTGGAGCTACTGTGATGCTTGAGCTGTGGTGTTCTTCGAGTATCGGGTGCCGATGCGTGCGATGTGCTCTGATCTGCTGCGTGGGATAGATGCGGAGGTGAGTCGTGTGCCGGAGCAGTCTCAGTCCACGGGCATTTGGCGCTACCTGTACTGTGATGAGGATTGTGGTGACTGGTACTGCTTGGAGTATCGAGGTACTCGGCTACAGAGGTGCATCTCCTATAGTAACTGAGCACGGATATCAAGTGGATGACGAATGTGATGGCTGGATGTACACTCTAAATGAAATGATCACCAAGAGTGGGACGAGGGAAAGCATGCAAGAGGAGTTTGAGGAAATGTACCTGGAAGCAAGGCACAAGACCCGATACCGTTACGTCATCACTACTCGAATCGTAGTGCCTGTGCCGGGCGGATATGCGAGACTACGCTGGTGGGAATGAGTACCAGTAGTACCACAAGGATAAATACAACGGCATTGACTGCGATGATCGTAAGGGGGTCTATCTGAATAGGAGCGAATGCTGTGTAATACTGTGTAGGGTCGAGGGTGATAGGATGCCAGATCTCCTGTATCATAGCTATGCCGATAGCGAGAAGGTTGCCCCAGAGCATCCCTTGGAGGAGCATGCGGTAAGCCATTTTTCGGAATACACTTCTCAATTGACGATTGCCGTAACCGAGAGCCTTGAGGGTCGCTATGGCAGGTACTTTCTCCAGCATGAGGACAACGATGCCTGTAATCATGGTCATCCCGGCAATAGCGACCATCAGCCCTAGAATGAGTAGAACGTTCGCATCAAGGAGATCAAGCCAGCCGAAGATACTGGGGTAGAGCTCCTCTGAGGTGAACATGGTATAACGCTCACCGACTCGGGCGTTGCGGTCGGCAAGGTAGTCGTATAGTCTGGCGAAGAGAGGAGCAGTATAGCTGTGCTTGCTTGTATGTACCTCTATGCCTCCGACCTCGTTGCTCTCCCAACCATTGACGGTACGGAGGGTACGGATATCGGTAATGGCAAGTGCCTGGTCATACTCAGGGAACCCCGTGTCGAAGATACCTGTGAGCCGAAACTTGCGTACCTTGAGTTGATCGCCGACGTAGAAATAGGACCGAAATTCATCGCCGACACTGAGTTTCATCTGCTGAGCTAAGCGATAGGAGAGTAGAATCTGAGTGTAATCCTCACCATTAAAGGTGGGGAGGGTACCTGTCGTGAGGTACTGGGCATAAAAGTTGGAATTGTAGAGAGAGTCGACACCGTGGAAGAACACCCCCTTGAACGTTGAATCGCCCCTGAGAACCCCCATTTGATCAATGAATGTGAATACACGGCTCTGGGGGTCAAGTCCCTGAACCTCTGCCATGATCCCCCTGAGAAGGTCCGGGGGAATAGTGAGGGGGAGGGTGTATTGGTTGAAAGTATTCTCAGGATTGGAGATTTTTACATTGCCGAGAAAGCCATCCAGCTTGTTTCGCACCTCAGTCTTGAAGCCCCGTGTAATGAAGAACGACAGGAGTACCAGCGCTATTCCGAGTGCGATCCCGATGATCGAGATACGGACCACGGGGCGGTACTTTCGCTTGGTACGAGTGTGGTTATCCTCCGTGTACAGGAAGCGCTGTGCTAAATCTTGCTCTAAGGACATGGGTGCGAGAGGGCTTGGAGAGGAAAATCAGTAGCTGAACTTGAGCATCCCACCACGCAGTAGGTCACGGTGGGTGATACGGTGGCTACGGAGCTGTTTCCCGCCAAGGTGTATGGTGCGTATATAGGCTTCGGGGTCGGATGGGGCCCCTTCGATGACGAGTGTATCTCGGCCATGAACTTTGGGATCCAGATGTATCGTGACCCTATCGAATGTTGGGGACGTCAGGGTATATTCGGGGACACCTGGGATATCAGGGTAGAGACCAATCATGGTGAAGAGCGCCCAGCAGGACATAGTGCCGGTGTCGTCGTTGCCGGGAAGACCGTCGGGCTGGTTCCTGAAGTGATTAGCGAGGAGCTGACGTGTGAGCTTCTGGGTTCGCCATTCTTCTCCTCTGAAATGGCTGAAAAGGTAAGGGTAGGCGATGTTGGGCTCGTTGGTGGGATCGTAGAGTTTCTGGTCAAAGATCTTCTGGAGTTTATTGACAAACTTCTTCTTCCCGCCCATTAGGCGTGCGAGTCCGGGGATATCATGGGGAACGAAAAATGTGTAGTTCCACGCCGACCCCTCGTGAAATCCTGGTACACTTTCGAAGTTCATTCCCTGTGAAGGATTGAAAGGAGTGAGGAAGTGACCGGAGGGGAGCTTGGGGCGCATGGTCCCGAAATCGGGACTGTAATAGTGGCGGTACTTCATGCTCTGATCGCGGAACCGACGTGCATCTGCTTTTTTGCCCAGCGCATCGGCGAAGGTGGAGAGGGCATAGTCCGCGACGTAGTACTCGAGAGCATGAGAGACGGAATTGTCGTACTCACCACGTAGTGCTACGTAGCCGAGGTTGAGGTAGTCGTCGTTGTCGGGGCGGAGGAGATTGTATTTACCAGCTGTGGTAGCTGACTTGTACATAGCCTCGTAGGCGAGATTGACGTCGAAATCTCTGAGTCCTTTCATCCACGAGTCCACGATGACCGGAATCGCAGGGTCACCCTCCATGGTCAGAGTCTCTCGACTGAAAAGTTCCCACTTAGGTAGCCAACCGTGCTCCTTGTACATATCCAGCATCGTATTTATCATGTCTATCTGGTATTCGGGGTACACGAGGGTGAGGAACTGATGTACATTGCGGTACGTGTCCCAGAGCGAGAAGACGGTGTATCGATTGCTTGCCGTGGTTCCGATGCTATCGGATTCCATTATCGGATATTGACCATTGACATCCTGTAGGATATTGGGGTGGATCAAAAGGTGATAGAGAGCTGTATAGAACACGGTCTTTTGGTCATGCGTACCTCCCTCAATCTCTATTCGCCCGAGGTGGTTCTCCCATTGTGTCTCGGCTTCTTTGCAGAGAGTGGCGAAGTCCTTTCCTGAGGTTTCCTGCTGTAGGTTAGTACGAGCATTGTCTATGCTGACGAAGGAAACACCGAGTTTGACTTCTATTTGCTCTCCTTCCTTGGTGTCGAAGGTGAAGTAGGCTCCGATATCATCACCCGAAAGCTCTCTGCCGTATCGAGTGTATAGCTTGTATCTTCCGTGGTCAGGGTCCCAGTCGGCTTCGGGGCCTGTCATGGTCCGTTGCTTCTTCCAGTATCCGGTCGTCTTGGGAGCTTTGCTGACCTGTAGGACGAAATAAATAGGGTATACTGCCTGTGGTTGGTAGCAGAAGTTGCCGAGCAGTTTGACTCCCTCAACTTCGGTGTCACTGACTCTTCGTATTGTGGCACCACTTTCATTGGTGAGACCTTCTCCGAGATTGAGGAGGATGTGACTCTCGCCTTTTGGAAACGTAAAGCGTGACACTCCCGTGCGGAGTGTGGAGGTCGCCTCTGTGCGGATGCCATATTTGGTTAGAACGTTGGTGTAGTAACCAGGGTGTGCCTTTTCGTCCGCATACTCAGAGCCGTACGACTTGTAGTCAACGGAGAGAGTGCCCGACGTCGGCATCACGAGGAGTGAGCCGACGTCAGGGCAACCTACACCGCTGAGATTGACGTGCGAAAAGCCTGTGAAGAACTTATTGTGGTACTCGTATGGGGTACTCCACCATCTGGCATCCTTGTCATGTACATTAAGATCCGAACCCATAACATTGAACGGAGTGACGGACATCAGGCCCTGGGGCACGCGTGCACCTGGATTGGTTGTACCAAAGTTAGTGGTGCCGATGAAAGGATTGACGTAGTCGATCAGTCGCTCCTGAGCGGCTCCGCTCAGTGACAGGAGTAGGGTACTCAGACCAATGGCGAGGGGAAGGGTGCAATGTCTCATGGAGTTGTATAGTTCTTCGTCTACAGGTGAGATCTGTCGAGGTTATTTGATTATGCTTGTACGGTATGTGAAGTCTATGATTTCGGGAATGTAACCAAACGCCAGACCGGTGACGGTGTCAGCACACCCGTAGTACACTGCAATGCGTCCACTTTCTGGGTCATGAAGGGCTGCGCAGGGGAACGTGACATTGGGGACATCACCCACACACTCGTAGTACTCTTGTGGAGATATGAGGTAAGCACCGCTACGAGCCTTTACTTTCCATGGCTGGTCTGTGTCCAAGATGGCAGACCCAAAGCTATAGACATATCCATTGGCACTACGGAGCACCCCATGGTAGATCATCAACCAACCCTCGGAAGTTTCGATGGGAATAGGACCCGCACCTATCTTGAGACACTGCCATGCACTCTCCTCGAATGC
Source organism: Porphyromonadaceae bacterium (assembly GCA_037191085.1). Lineage (GTDB taxonomy): Bacteria > Bacteroidota > Bacteroidia > Bacteroidales > Porphyromonadaceae > Porphyromonas_A. The sequence goes on from JBAKGE010000057.1 coordinate 5,408, forward strand.
AGCCGGTGCCATCACGTGACGGTGACGACCCCAAAATTCGAGATCAGGAGACTCGCTGTAGAAAATATCTCCGAATGGGGTGTGCCCATTGTCGCTTGGGCGGCTCAGCATTGCGTAGTTGCCGTTGATCTTGCGGGGAAACATCACTCCATTTCTATTGAAGGGGAGAAAGGCATTTTCCAACTGGTGGAAAGTTCTGAAATCTTTGGTCCACGCAACGCCGATCGTAGGTCCGTGGTAACCATTGCACCACGTTACGATATATTTGTCGTCTACGAGCGCAACGCGAGGATCATAACCATACACCCATTCACCGACTTCTGGGATGTCACACGTGAATTCAATTTTCTCTGGTTGTATTTCCCACTTGAGTCCATCCTTACTGAATCCCACATGCAAACGCATGCGGCGGTTCGTATCATCGCAGCGGAATACCCCTGCATATCCCTCACCAAAAGGCACCACAGCACTGTTGAAGATACTATTGCTCGTAGGAGTGAGGTCACGGCGAATTACCGGGTTTTGGCTGTGACGCCACATCACCTGATTGCATCCTGCTGGTCTATCCTCCCATGGCATGGTGGGGAGTGCTTGACCGATAATCTTGAGATCTTTCATTATCCTTATTTATTATGGTTATTTGTGGAGTGAATTATTTCTGTGTGATTCTGTTGCCTTTATCATCGTACGTAAAGGGTACAATCTTGGCGCAGATGATACCTGGAATGGCTACGAATAGTGCGACGAGGAAGAATATTCTATATCCAAAAGCATCGCTGAGGGTTCCGCTGACTAGTCCAGGGATCATGAAACTTAGATTCATCAGGCTATTGGCGATAGCATAGTGCGCCATTTGGTGTGGACCAGGGGCTACCTGCTGCATCATGAAGAGGTTGAGCCCTACGAATCCAAAGCCGTAACCAAATTGTTCAAAGGCAATCCCTATCGCTGTCCACCAGACATCCGTCGGTGCGAATGTAGCGAGAAGGAAAAAGACGATGAAGGGAAAGTTGAATATGATGGCAAGGGTGAAGAGCACCTTCTTCAAGCCCTTGTGCCCAATGAAGTAACCGCTGGCAATACTGCCGAGGATAAAGGCAATTGTACCTACTGTACCGTAGATGAGACCGAACTGCTCATTGCTCAACCCCAGCCCTCCTACCGCTCTGTCAGCTTTGAGGAAAAGGGGGGCAACCTTGATCGCCAGCCCCTCAGTGAAGCGATATAGGAGGATGAAGATGAGGTAAAAGACAATGTGTTGCTTGCGAAAGAAAGAGACAAATACATGCCAAAATTCCTGTATGGCTTCATTGAAATCTTTATGCTCCTGCCTCTTGTTTCTGACCTTTCCCGGAAGCAGGAATAGGTGATGCACTACCAATGCCAGCATGATAGCAGCTGCAATGAAGAATACAATCTTCCAGCTATAAAGGACACCATAGCTCTGGCTTAGTCGTCCGACGAGATAGACAAGTCCTCCCTTGGCGAGAACTTTGGCGATATTGTAGAATGCACCCTGCCAACCGATGTACTGACTCTGCTCCTTGGCCGTCAGATACTCCATATAGGTACCGTCTCCAGCGATATCATGGATAGAGCCACTGATGGCCATGATAGCCATGAAGATTACGCAAGTGCCGAAGAAATTATCTACCCCCAAACCTGCTGCCACGAATCCGAGGATTATCGCACTTACAAGCTCTGTAAGGAGGACATACTGCTTCTTTGTCCCAAAAATCTCCATGAGGGGACTGAAGAGAGGCTTGAGACTCCACGGAAGGATGAGGAGTGAGACCCAGAATGTGATTTGCTTGTCAGCGATGCCCATGTCCTTAAAGAGGAGGAGGGAGACATCAGAAATCATCACCATCGGGAGCCCCATGGCAAAGTATACTGTCGATACCCACGCTATGGGGCTGATCTTTTTATTTGTGATCGTTTGCATTATGAGTTAAAAAGTTTGTCCAAAGCACTCGCATACCAATTGTATGTCCTCCCACTAACCTAAACTTAAGGCAAATATAACATAATATATCGTATAAAACAGTCTATCCGATACTGCTTTGGCAAGTATCGGATAGATGATTGGGGATGGTTTAATCGAGTTTAATGGATCAATTGACATCCTGCAGGGGCTCCTATCGATTAGAATAGGGATAGTCGTACGTAACGCTTAGGATTGGCACGGATGTCTACGAGTAGGCTGTCGGCAGATTTGGATGCTTGTGTGAGTTGGTTGTACAGGACAGGATCGTTGAGGAGCAGACCGAGTGAATTGTCCTTAGAGTTCAGTTGGACTGATACCGTCCTGAGCTCGTTGACTACGTTCGTGAAGTCCTGTAGTATCGCCTCAAATTCTACTTTGTTGATCTTTTGGGTGACATCAGATATCGATGCTGAACTTACCTCTATATTGTCTACTATGGTCGGGATATGCTGATTCATGAGTGTGTTGAGCTGTGCGGTAGTGGTCTGTAGTGATCGTGCCGAACTGCTGATGGACTCTAAGGTAAGAGGAATCTGTGGTGCATTCACGATTCGGTTGAGTCCGGAGAGTAGGGTATCCAGTTGTTGGGTGACCTTTGCCACATTGGGGATAATCTTGCCCTGCACCGTGGCTACCAAGTCCGCCGAGGAGGGGGTTGATGCAATTGTGCCTCCCTTTTCAATCAGACCTTGTGTACGATCCGTGGGAATACTCAGTTGGACTGATGATCCTCCCATGACACTTGTGGCTACCATACCGATAGTTCCACGCGGGAGCTCCAGATCTTTGTTTACCTCGAGTTCAACGATGATATCGCCAAGTCCCGAGTAGTCGAAGTCGATTTTGGATACCTTGCCGACCTTAAACCCATTGATGACGACCTGCGATGAAGGCTGTAGACCACCAGAGTTCGGGAGGATCATGTAGTAGCGATCCGTCTTCTCGAAGAGTTTTGAGCCCTTGAGAAAATTGATCCCAAAGAAGAATAAGAAGATGCTGATAAGCGTGGCCATCCCAATCTTGAATGCCTGAGATTTGTTTTTTATGACCCCTTTCATGTAGGTGTAAGGTATGCGTTATTGTTTTTGGAGGTATGCAGTACATCTTTAGGATGCCCTCGCAAATGTAATCAAAATTTGACTAAGTGCGATATGCCCATCAGGTGCTTGCCGGACTCCAAAAGTACAGCCCGGTAGATCAAGTGATCTACCGGGCTTGTCATATTCAAGTAGAAACCTAGTCTCTACTCAGAGTAGGGATGATGATTTACTTACGAGTGAGCGTGTACATTTCCTTGATTTCAGGAAGATTACCCTCAGCGTTGCAGAGGATAAGTTTGTCACCTTCTACAGCGAAGATACGTACATTTTCAGCGTCCTTAGCGTCAGTAAGGGTAAGCTGCTGAGAAGCTACATCGAAGGTGAAAGAACCGGCGTCTTCGAATTTTGAGCCGTCACCAGCGGTCATAACGCAGTTGTAAGTATTGTCAGCATTGAATGTGAGTTCGGTTACGAAACCGCTGCCGTCAGCCTGAGCGATAGTCCCTTCGTAAGTACCAAGGTTCTGAGTGAAGTCTTCGATCTTTTGTACAGCTTCTTCTACAGCCTGAGTAGCGTTCTGTACAGCTTCGGTAGCAGCATTAGCGGCTTCTTCGGTCGTTTTCCTTGTTTCCTTGCAGGATGCAAGCGTAAGTGCAGCCACAGCTGCAGCGAGGATGAGGAAATTCTTTTTCATGTTGCTTTGTTGTTTGAATTAAAAAACAATTAATTTGATCTTTCGAGTTTAAAGTGCATCATCAGGGTACCTTACCAATACCGATGACACCGCAAAGATACCAAAAGATAAGATACATGAATAATTTTACGTCTGTTTTTTGCACACGTGTACATTTTCGTGGAAGGTATATGAGCATTGAGCCAAGTGGATATTCGTTGTTCGGTGGGTGGAGAATGGGGTTCTTTATCTCCTTGGAGGATATGTGCTGTAGATGATAATTCATGCTATCGCCTGGATTGTCGTCGGGGAAGAGGATCGGGTAAATGTGGTGAAGGCGAAGAATTGTCGGGTTTTGGTCGATTGAAGAGCTGTTTAGTGCCCAATCTGTGGGCTGCTTGAGGAGGGTATTGTGGGACAGGTGAGTCAGTGTTCACTCTGATGAGGGGGCGTTGAACGATCAAAATTTCTCTGGGTCGTCGGCATATCGATGTTCCAGACCTTTGCGAAAAAAGCTCTGGGTCATCGATGTACCGACGACCCAGAGCTTTTTATCTCCTTCTCGTGCCCCCTCTGCTGACCTCTATGTGATGTCCGGATGCCCAATGTCTATGATCTAATCGTATAATGGTAAGGCGTGTGGCTATGGTGCCGAGACGGAGCCAAGGTAGTGAAAGAGTATCGCTATCTGGCGTGGGGTAAAGTAGCGTTTTCGACTCTCCCAGCCTGTAAGCGTAAGTGCTCTGTGGAGGGCGGGGTAAGAGCTAATCTCGCGCCGTAGGCATCGAGAGGCAGTGTGGGTGGTGACTGTGTCGAAGTATAGGCTGGCAATCCAATTGGTGGGTACTGTACGGTCGAAGGGCTCTCCATGGATCTGGAGCCCTTCGATGAGGGTACTGAGTTGGGTATCATCGATCACTTGCCCTGTGATATGGTCCCGCATCGGCGCCGGAGTGGTGGTGAAGGAGGGTAGCTCGGGGTGGGCTGTGTCGGTCGGTCTATTCGTGCTCATGTCGTATGCCTGTAGCAGGTGTTTTTAGAGGTTGTAAAACTGTACTATGTTCTCTTGTTTGCAAAATTAGTTATTTTATTTCGTTCTTGCCAATAATAGTCAATATTATTTTTATTTTATTCTAAATCAATTGATTTAAATTACGTGATGCTATTATTTGTTTCTCTCGTTTCTGAAGATGTATAACTATAAATGCAATTTTTCGTCATGTGTCGTTGCGTCAAGTCGGAAGAGGGCCCTAAAGGTCGTGAAAGGCTCTGAAAGGGGCAGAGGGTATAGTGGGGATGCTAACTTTGCACCGTGACTCAGATGACAATGTATGAAGTCTCGAAACACCATAATAATATGTAATAGTATGATGAATCAAAGAGTGAGGGGTGCAGCCCCTATGACAGTGAGGTATCCACTATATGGTACCATGGGAACCCAGGACGTACAGTACGCACCGCGTCGGGTGTATTCGCCCGAGGAGATCGTCCGATGTCGGCGTCATATTCGCCTGCTGGTAGTGCACTGCAGTGCTACTCGTAGTGTGGATAGGTATACCCCCGAGGCACTGGTGCGTGACCATATAGCGCAGGGTTATCGAGGTGCAGGATACCACTACTATATCACACGTGACGGGAACCTTTACAGTCTCCGACCGATAGAGGAGGTGGGCGCGCATGCACGAGGATACAATCTTTACTCTATCGGTGTGTGCTATGAGGGTGGATTGGATGCAGACTTCGAGCCCAGTGACACTCGCACTCCGGCACAGATGCAAACCCTGGTGCAGCTGCATGCACGTCTGCTGGAACTGTGGCCTGACCTCTACACCGTCGGGCATAGGGATCTGAGCCCCGACCGTGACCGCAATGGCGTGATTACGTCTGATGAGTGGATCAAGGTGTGTCCGTGCTTTGATGCCAAGGTGATGAATAAGTGTAGAAAGTTATGAGAGAGGATCGAATAGTGAGGATGTACATGGCCGTGCTGCTGTGTGTATGTGGGATGACCCTCCTCTTTATGGGGCTGTGGATAGACCCTGCCGGAGCGATAGATGCAAGTGTGCTGGTGGCGTACGGCGAGGTGATGACTTTCGTGGGAGGACTCGTGGGAATAGACTATATCTATAGCGATCGTGGTGCATGAAGTGTAGGGTAGGGATGTGTGTGATGGTGCTCTTTGGGGTGGTGCTCGCAGGGTGTCGGAGTCGTCCCAAGGTGCAGGAGGTAGTGGTGGGCGATAGGGATTCGGTGGCTGTCCTACGTGCAATCCAAGCACTGGTGGAGGATGTAGATAGGCAGGTCAACGTGCGGTGGTGGGGTAGTATGGGGCCTCTCCGTCAGACGTCAGGAGATACGGATAGTGCGATGGATGTTACTCCCAAGCATTGTGGGGGACTTTCGCTTCATATCCGTGAGCGCAAACGGATGCAGGCAGATGATCGCCAGGAAATCAAAGTACGGTCGGAGTATGACCATTCGAAGGTGGTGCATGCTCCCTCCTCGCCCCCGAGGTGGTGGGTATGGTGCATGGGATTTATCCTTGCCGCCCTTCTTATGTGGGTTGGACTGAGAGCGGTGCGCAGAATGGGACACGCGATAGGGATGCTATGAGTATGTCCTTGGTAGTTGTGAGACAAGCACTGTTCGGATGGAGTGAAGGTACAGGAGGCGGAGCCCTTTCCTGTATTCATACGGATGACCTCGGTAGAGGGAAGTCTTTTAAGTTGGGCTCGTGTAGAGTGAATTAACACAAGTATTTATTATTAATCAATCGAACAATTGAATTTTTATGGCATTTACGTACAAAGTAGTAGAGAGAAAGAACACTATCCCCAATGCTAAGACTCCAAAGGTAGCGGTAGCACATGCTAAGATGATCGGTCGTGTCTCGACGAAGGAACTGGCTAAGGACATCGCTGACCGCTGTACGGTACACCGTGCAGATGTCTTGGCAGTGCTGGATGTTATGTCGGTGTCGGCGATGAACTTCATGAGCAAAGGACTCGGGGTACAGCTCGGGGAGTTGGGGAGTTTTGCTCTGTCGGTACGCGGTAAAAGTGCACCGACCAAGGCTGAGTGGAGGCCCGAACTGCTACAGAGAGCAGTGGTGCGTTATACTCCCAGCGTGGAGATGAAAGCAAAGCTGTCACAAGTGGGATTTCTTAATCTGGAGGAAATCATAGAAGGTAAGAAGTCCGGGACTAATCCTGGTGGAGGATCTTCTGCCACGCCCGTAAATCCGGGTGCCGGAGGTGCAGGTACTGTGGGTGGTTTCTAACGGCACCATACGTATTTACTATGGGTTGACTATGTGGTAGTGAGAGACACGGCATGATATCGGATCCTCTACTACACCCATTCATATATGTATACTAAGAGCGGGCACATCTTATGGAGATGTGCCCGCTCTGTGTTTGTGTCAGTGTCACCTGTAGCCTGTCTGTGCAAACTCCATCATCTACCTCTCA
>JBAKGE010000058.1:0-12454 GCA_037191085.1 Porphyromonadaceae bacterium
GCAGTTTTTCCGTGCATCGTTCGGAAAAAACCCCAGGTTCCAAATACAGCTCGACAAGCGGCCTCTCTCCCCGGGTAGATAGAATTCTACCGACCGATCGACTCGTGGCTATCAAAGGGATTAGGGGGGTAGGCAAGACCACTTTCCTTCTGCGCTATGCCAACGAACAATGCGGTGGCGATGCTTCTTCTTGCCTGTATGTCAACCTCAATCACTTTTATTTCGCTCACAATAGCTTGTATAACTTTGCCGAAGAGTTTTACCGCAATGGTGGCAGACTCTTGCTATTGGATCAGGTATTCAAGTACCCCAATTGGGCGACTGATATGCTTAGGTGCATGGAGGATTTCCCAAATCTGCGGATAATATTTACCTCCTCCAGTGTCATGACACCGGACCAGGACCATCCCGAGCTGAGCCGCATTATCAAAGTACTGACATTGCATGGCTTCTCATTCCGTGAATACATCAACTATCATACAGGACTTGATCTTGAGCCATATCCACTCGAGTACTTGCTGAGGTGGCATGAGAAGATTGCATCTCAAATCCTCAATAAGGTGCAGCCGCTAGAGTTATTTGGGTCCTACCTGATGCAAGGCTACTACCCACCTGAAATGGATCAGGCGCTCTTCGGGGAGACACTGGTGAAGAACCTCAATATGCTCCTTGAGGTCGATATGGTATATATCAGGCAGATAGAGCCTTCTTACTTGCACAAGCTCCGTAAACTGATGTACCTCATCGGCACACAAGAGCGCCCCAATACGAATATTACCCGCCTGAGCGATGAAATAGGAACCAGTCGAGCTACGGTGATGAACTATCTCAAGTATTTGTCAGACGCAGGGATGATACGTATGGTGTACAAGGAGGAAGGCAGTGATCACCAGAGGAAACCTGACCAGATTTTCCTCAACGATCCGAATATCGCATCCGTGATGTATCCACATCATCTTGATCAGGAGATGATACGAAGGGTGTTTCTCCTATCTCAGTTGGCAAATGCAGATTACAGTATCCGTGTATCCCCTATCAGTAGTGCAGACTTTTTGGTAGACGGCATGTACCATCTAAGGCCAACGGATTTGGTACGCCGCCGGACAAGGTCAGAGGTGATCTACGCAGTAGATAATATACTGATAGGAACAGAAGGGCAGGTTCCTCTCTGGTTATTCGGTTTTTTGTACTGACATCACAAGGCACAGACCTGTCGCATAAAGGAAGCTCAAACGAATATACTTAACAAATCAAGTAATAATATTTTCTCTTTTACCCCATCTTTTAGATTTCCAAACAATAATGAGCAAGGAAAAGAAATTTATGACCTGTGATGGTAACCAAGCCGCTGCACATATTGCGTATATGTTCAGCGAAGTCTCGGCCATCTATCCCATCACACCATCATCTACGATGTCGGAGTACATCGATGAGTGGGCTGCAAATGGTCGCAAGAACATCTTCGGTGAAACGGTTCTCGTACGTGAAATGCAGAGTGAAGCAGGTGCTGCAGGTGCCGTACACGGATCACTGCAGGCAGGTGCATTGACGACCACGTTTACGGCATCACAAGGTCTTCTCCTGATGATTCCCAATATGTATAAGATAGCAGGAGAACTCCTGCCTGGTGTCATTCACGTAGCAGCGCGCGCCATAGCGTCGCAGGCACTATCTATCTTCGGTGACCACCAAGACGTAATGTCTGCTCGTGCCACAGGGTTCGCTATGCTTGCATCTGGTAGTGTACAGGAGGTGATGGACATTGCCGGTGTAGCTCATTTGGCTGCACTGAAGAGTAGGGTGCCATTCATGCACTTTTTCGACGGCTTTCGTACCTCTCATGAGATCCAGAAGATAGAGTACCTGGAGACCCAAGATCTCGCTCCTCTGATGGATAAGGATGCCCTCAGACAGTTCCGTGAACGTGCACTCAACCCTGATTCTCCAGTGACCCGTGGTACCGCACAAAATGGAGATGTGTACTTCCAGGCCCGTGAAGCATCCAACCCCTTCTACCAGGCGGTACCAGAGATAGTTCAATACTACATGGATGAGATCGCTAAAATCACAGGTCGCCAGTATCACCTCTTCGACTACTACGGTGCAAATGATGCCGAGCATGTGATTGTAGCCATCGGTTCGGTCAGTGAGACAATCCGTGAGGTTATCGATCACCTGCGTACGGAAGGACGCAAGGTCGGTCTGCTCTCTATACACCTCTATCGCCCATTCTCTGTCGAACACTTCCTCGGTGCTCTTCCATCCAGCGTTAAGCGTATTGCCGTACTCGACCGTACCAAAGAACCCGGAGCAGACGGCGAGCCGCTGTACTTAGATGTTAAAAATGCATTCTATGGTAAGGAAAATGCTCCTGAGATCGTAGGTGGACGTTATGGTCTATCTTCCAAGGATGTTTCTCCCGAACAAATCCTCGCCGTTTATGATAACCTCGCTATGAATATGCCCAAGGATCACTTTACCGTAGGTATCGTAGACGACGTCACATTCACCTCCCTTCCTCTCAACGAAGACTTTGAGATCAATACAGGTCTCTTCGAAGCGAAATTCTACGGTTTAGGGTCTGACGGTACAGTGGGTGCCAATAAAAACTCCGTCAAGATTATCGGTGAAAACACGGATAAGTACTGCCAAGCATACTTCCAGTACGACTCTAAGAAATCCGGAGGATTTACCTGCTCTCACCTCAGATTTGGAGACGATCGTATCCGTTCTACTTACTACGTCAATCGCCCTCACTTCCTCGCATGCCACGTGCCGGCATACCTTCGCATGTACGATATCACCAAAGGGCTTCGTAGAGGGGGGACGTTCCTGCTCAATTCTATTTGGGATATAGACAATATCGAAGAGCATCTTCCCAATCGTATCAAAAGCCATCTCGCGAAGAACAATTGTCGTTTCTTCATGATCAATGCCACAAAGATTGCACAGGAGATCGGTATGGGAAATCGTACCAATACAATACTCCAATCGGCATTCTTCAAAATCTCCAACGTCATTCCTTACGACCTGGCAGTAGAGCAAATGAAGAAGTTCATCGTAAAGAGCTACGGCAAGAAAGGTGAAGATGTCGTGAATAAGAACTACCTTGCAGTCGAGCGCGGGCAGGATGTCATCGAGGTGCCGGTAAAGCCGGAATGGGCAAACCTCCCGGATGATGACCATATGCCAAGCGAATACGACACACCGTTTGTATCTAATATCGTTCGCAAAATCAACGCACAAGCTGGGGACGATATCCCGGTATCTTTCTTCAAAGGTTATGAGGACGGGACTTGGGAGGCAGGTACAGCAGCATCCGAAAAGCGTGGTGTAGCTGTCAATGTACCTGTGTGGAAAGCCGAGAATTGTATACAGTGCAATCAGTGCTCATTCGTATGCCCTCACGCAACTATTCGCCCATTTGTTCTCGATGAGAAGGAGAGAGAGGCTGCTCCCGAGGGTTACCAGACCATTAAAACCATCGGTAAACAGTTCGCAGATACTACGTTCCGTATCCAGGTCAATGTACTTGACTGTCTTGGTTGTGGCAACTGTGCAGATGTCTGCCCGGGTAATAAGCAGGGAAAAGCTCTCGAAATGGTACCACTCGCGACTCAGTTGGACGAACAGCCACGCTGGGATTACTCCGTGCGTAATGTGACGAATAAGGCTCACCTCGTGGATATCAAGGCGAATGTAAAGAACTCTCAGTTCGCACAGCCACTATTTGAGTTCAGTGGTGCTTGTGCCGGCTGTGGTGAGACACCATATGTGAAGCTTGTCTCTCAACTCTTCGGTGACCGTCAGATCATTGCCAATGCTACAGGTTGTTCGTCTATCTACTCGGCATCCGCACCCTCTACGCCATACACTACCAATGTAAAGGGACACGGTCCAGCATGGGCGAATTCACTCTTCGAAGATAATGCCGAGTTTGGTTTCGGCATGAACCTTGCCAATACCAAGCTCCGCCAACGTCTCATCAATGTTGCTCAGGATACCGTAGACGGTAAACTCGAGTGCTCATCTGCTGAAGTGAAAGATCTCCTTGCCCAGTGGTTGGAATCAAAAGATGACGCAGATAAGTCACGGGAGCTCGCTGACCAACTCACACCCCTTGTGCGTAGTTGTGACTGTCCAGCATGCAAGTCTATGTCTGATCTCACGCACTTCTTCGTTAAGCGCTCGCAGTGGATCATCGGCGGTGACGGATGGGCATACGATATCGGCTTCGGTGGTCTCGACCACGTCCTTGCATCTGGCGAAAATGTTAACGTTCTTGTGCTCGACACAGAAGTATATTCCAATACCGGAGGTCAGAGCTCCAAGAGTACACCTACCGGAGCTATTGCTAAGTTCGCGGCGTCAGGTAAGCGTATCCGCAAAAAAGATCTCGGGATGATCGCCTCCACCTATGGGTACGTGTACGTTGCACAGGTCGCTATGGGTGCCAACCAAGCCCAGACACTCAAGGCTATCCGTGAAGCAGAAGCATATGACGGACCATCGCTCATTATTGCCTACGCTCCATGTATAGAGCATGGTCTGAAAGCCGGTATGGGTAAGTCTCAAAATGAGGAAAAGAGAGCTGTAGAATGCGGTTACTGGCACCTCTGGAGGTATAATCCTGAGCTTGAGGAAGAGGGTAAGAATCCATTCTCCCTCGACTCTAAGGAGCCGGAGTGGGACAAGTTCGAAGACTTCCTCAAAGGCGAAGTTCGCTATCTGACTCTTACCAAGCAGTATCCACAGGAAGCAGGCGAACTCTTCGCGGCTGCTAAGCGTGATGCGAAGTACCGATACAATAAGTACAAAAAACTCTCCGAAGTAGTCCCAGATTCCATCGAAGGGTAAAAATAATACGACAACAAGGAAATCTCTCTGAGGGAGGTGTGTCATATTGCTGATGACACACCTCCCTCTTTGTTTCCGTAAGAGTAGGTTGCCTGTATTTTTATTTCCGGGATTCTACACTTCCGGGGGCTTCACAGAAATAAACCATGCCCTTCCTTCCTTAATTCGGACATGTAGTGTACCACTACATCGAAACCTCTGGGTCGTCGATTTGCCGACATCCCAAAGGTCGTCTTCGAAAGCTCTGGGTCATCATTTCACCGACGACCCAGAGAAATCTGATCGTATATCTGGGCACAAGAGATGGCTAATATAAGGTTATCATGACAGACACCACCCCGAAGAGCGTAGTTTCTTACCTCGGCCCACCACAAGGTACACGCGACTCGCTATCGGCACGATTCCCACCCAAAAAGAAAATGCACGGTAGGTTTCATATTGACGAAAAAAAGCACTAAATTTGCGGTATTCAGCCATGTAATGGTGTACAGATAGTCACTACATTAGATTTGGTGACGGGGAATGAAAAGATATAGGCAATAGCATAAATAATTTAAGTTTTCTACCAAGATATGGGGAAGAAAAACAAGATACAAGTCCCTGAGCCTGCTCTGCGTCGGCTGCCGTGGTACCTGGCGTATGTCAAGCTGCTGCAATCACAGGGAGAGACGGTAGTTTCCAGTACATTCATAGCCAAGAGTATAGGAGTAGATCCGGCACTTGTGGCTAAAGATCTCTCCTATGTAGCCATATCTGGCAAGACGAGAGTAGGCTACGAAGTGGCAGAGATGATAGAGGTATTGGAGGAATTTTTAGGCTTTACCCGCACACACAAGGCATATATATTCGGGGTTGGTAATCTCGGTGCCTCGCTCCTGCAGGACAAGGGACTATCACAGTATGGTCTCGAGGTGGTAGGCGGGTTTGATGTCAATCCCGACATTGTAGGACACGAGCTCTATGGAGTGCCGATCTATCATTTGGACGATCTGGCAGAGTACCGCAATGACGATATCCCCATCGGAATCCTCACAGTCCCGGTAGACAAAGCCCAGGATGTGACGAATAGGATCATCGAAGAGGGTGGAGTCAAGGCAATCTGGAACTTTACTCCATTCCGTATCATTGTCCCAGACGGTGTGGTCGTGCAGAATACCTCCATGTATGCGCACCTGGCGGTGATGTTCAACCGAATGAGCGAGCAGCTCAACAACAAATGAAAATCTTCAGCACAGATTATCCGCTAATAGCGGAACTCGATCCCGCAACTGCGGTTGGAATGGATTGTGTTTACTTTAGGTCAGACAACGTACTAATCAACTCGGGAAAGACAATTTACCGCGCGCCGTGGATGAAAGAACTCCGCTTCATGCCACATCTCGTAGTGCGTGTCGGTAGGGTGGGCAAGGGGATTGACACTACCTTTGCTCCCCGCTACTATTCTGAGGCGACTCTTGGCTTCTCGATTTACGACCATGAGTACATGAAATCCCAACAAATGGAAAAACTTAATCCCGTGCTTGCCTACTCATTTGACGGAGCTCTGATGATCGGCTCTATGAGAGCCCTGCATGATATCGACACTCGGCACTCAATGGTTCGTGTGATAGAACAGGGAACTGTCAGTCGTGTGATCTCAGACCCTCTGAGTATGCCCTCCAGTAATGACATCAGTGGTTATATCTCTATGCTGAGTAACTACTTCCTGCTCAAAATGGGTGACTTGATCACCATTCCCCTATGGAAAAAATACGTACCTTTGGCATCAGGGCAGCATATTCACCTTTCGTGTGACTCGGAGGAGATACTCTTTATGGGCATCAAGTGATGCTGCTGCCATCCCAGATTTGATCTTTCAGCTATTCATTCATTTTGATATGCGTATCCGTAGATTCATCCCCTTCTGTATACTCACTACTGTCATGACAGTCTCGGCTATTGCCCAGGACGGTAGCAAGCCTACATTCACTCCCGGTCAGCCTAATTACTGGAGCCCTGTCCTGGTGGACGGTACATCCTTGATCGTCACTCATGATGCTCGCAGTGCTGGCATGGGCGAGGTCGCCCTCTCTACCTCCCCTGACGCTTACAGCATTGCCCACAATATCTCCAAGCTCGCGTTTATCGAAAATCAATGGGGAATTTCCGCGGCGTATGTCCCATGGATGGCAGGGATAGTCAAGGACATGAATATGTCCTCTATTGTGGGTTATTACTCCATTGAGAACCCACGAAGCGGGATTCGACATGCCCTTGGCGGATCGCTCAAATACTTCCACATCGGAGCCACACAAGCCGTGCCCAAAAACGGTGATCCTGTCACCACTATTCACCCCTACGAGTTCGCTGTGGATCTGGGATATGCCCTGAAGTTCCATAAGTATTGGAGTGCCGGTGTAGCCCTCAGATACCTGATATCCGACTACAACTATGCCGTCAACGGAGTATCCAGTAAGGCAAAATCTCTCCTCCTTGACCTCTCCGCCACCTACGCTCGCCCCACAGAGATCGCTGGCACCTCCAGCGTCATACGCTCTGCCATAGCTCTCAATAACCTTGGAGGACGCATGACACATGACGGCGGAGCTACCTACCTCTTCTCCCCTGCCGTATTCAGATTCGGGATTGGGATATCATCACAATTCTCGGCCTTGAGTAGCGTAGGTGTGCATCTGGAGGTAGATAAACTACTGGCACCTACATTCCCGTCACCAGGTCTCGATCACTACGAGCAGAGACTGAAGAAGTACTACGATACCAATCCCTTTGCTGCCATATTCTCCTCCTGGGCAGATGCTCCCGGTGGTGTATCAGAGGAGCTCCGAGAGGTAGGATTTTCCGTCGGTGCCGAGTACGTCTACGCCGATCGCCTATTCGGACGTCTGGGCTACAGATACCAGCACCCCACCAAGGGGATGAATCAGGGCTTCACACTCGGGATAGGACTTAGATACGGCGTCGCACAGCTGGATGCTTCATATTTCATATCCACTATAGCTCGCTCTCCTCTCAATAATACAATGCGTCTGACGGTCGGGATAGACTTCTGACAAAACTCACAACCCGACGCAGAAATCACACATCACCTAACCAAGATGACCCAAGTACCATTTCGCACAGGGTTCGGCTACGATGTCCACCGCTTTGCTCCCGGCAGAGAGCTATGGCTCGGCGGCGTACTGATTCCGTTTGAGTGCGGACTCCTCGGACACTCCGATGCCGATGTCCTCCTGCATGCTATCTGCGATGCTCTCCTCGGTGCTGCTGCCTTGCGTGATATCGGATACCACTTCCCCGATACTGATCCTCAATACAAGGGTGCTGACTCTACCGTCCTCCTACGTGAGATAGGTCGGATTATCGGCGAAAAGGGCTATGCTGTCGGCAATATAGATGCCACTATAGTGGCAGAACGCCCCAAGATCAATCCTCATGTACCTGCGATGCAGAGCCGTATCGCTGATGTGCTCGGCATAATGGTTGATCAAATATCTATCAAGGCTACGACGAATGAGAAAATGGGATTTACCGGTCGTGAAGAGGGCATGATGGCATACGCCACAGCCCTTATATACAGGACAGAGTAGCGGAATGCAGTGCTAGAGCATTCCGCTATGAGGGGCAAAAAGCTCTGGAACATCGCTTCATCGTTGTCCCAGAGCTTTCTTTTTGTTTCTCCGGCATGTCGCTTTACCGTTGTCCCAGAGAAATTTTCCGTGCCCTAAACACTTAGTTACGTGAGGTGAATGTGGTTCAGTAACCAATAACCATGGATATCCCACCAATACACCTAGCACGACACAGTTCGATGTACGGCAAAAGTGGTGGTCAACCAGTGGAAAAACATCTCCTATGAGCAGCACCACAAAAACTCGAACTTAGACGGATGAAATGATCCGAAAGTGCTTTTATTTTATTACTTTTGTGTGCTTATAGAGTACCGAATAAGTTACAATACAAAACAGTAAATGTTGATTCATATTTTAAAGTCGAAGATTCATCGCGTCACCGTCACCGAAGCGAATCTAAACTACATTGGTAGCATTACCATCGACGAAGACCTAATGGACGCTGCACATCTGATAGAGGGTGAGAAAGTCCAAGTCGTGAATAACAATAACGGAGCTCGCATTGAGACATATGTCATCCCCGGTAAACGTGGCTCGGGAATAATCTGTCTCAATGGTGCTGCCGCACGGCACTTCATGCCCGGGGATATTGCACTCATCATAGCATACGCTATGGCTACCGAAGAGGAGGCCCGCACATTCACACCCACGGTGATCTTTCCGGACACTGAGACGAATAGGCTAATTGTCACCGAATAATAACAACATTACTACACATCAGACACATACCGTATGAATCCTTCTAATATATATACCCCCATAGAGCAACACCTACAGGAGATCGTGGCAGAGGCTCTGCACGACCTCTACGCTGTAGAGACAGCAGCTGCCAGTATCGGCATTCAGCCGACGAAAAAGGAGTTTAAGGGTCACTACACTCTGGTAGTCTTTCCGTTCCTCAAGCAGAGTAAGAGTTCGCCAGAGAAGACTGCTCAGGCGATAGGGGAGTGGATACAGACGAAGAAAGAGGGAATAGTACGTGACTTCAATGTGGTGAAGGGTTTCCTTAATATGGAGCTCGCTGATGCCTTTTTCATCGCACAACTGGTGAAGGCAAGCAGGGTAGAGCACTTTGGGACAGTAGATGTGACTCCTGAGTCCCCTCTGTACATGGTGGAGTATTCATCGCCAAATACCAATAAACCTCTACACCTTGGACACGTGCGCAATAATCTACTCGGCTACAGTCTCGCTCGTATACTACAGGGGGCTGGGTATCGGGTAATCAAGACGAATATCGTGAATGATAGAGGCATCCATATCTGCAAGTCTATGCTGGCGTGGAAGAGATGGGGTGAGGGCATTACCCCGAAGGAAGCAGGCAAGAAGGGCGACCATCTGGTGGGTGACTTTTACGTACTCTTCGACAAGCACTACCGCGCAGAGATCGCAGAGCTCTGTGACAAAGGTTTGACGAAAGAGCAGGCAGAGGCACAGAGCTCGCTGATGCATGAGGCACACGAACTCCTCAAACTGTGGGAGGCAGGCGATGAAGAGACCCTACAGCTCTGGCGTATGATGAATAGCTGGGTTTACGAGGGATTCGATGAGACCTACAAGAGAATGGGAGTGGACTTCGATAAGATTTACTACGAGAGTCAGACTTATCTGGAAGGGAAAAGTGAGGTACTTAGGGGATTGAAAGAGGGGATATTCGTGCAGGATCCCGACGGATCCGTATGGGCGGACCTACGCAATGAAGGCTATGACCGCAAGATACTGCTACGCGCCGATGGTACCTCCGTGTACATTACACAGGACATCGGTACAGCGAAGATGAGATTTAAGGACTTTGCTATAGACCGTATGGTATACGTGGTGGGGAATGAGCAAGACTATCATTTCCAGGTATTATCTATTATCTTGGATAAGCTCGGCTTTGGGTTCGGCAAAGATCTAAAGCATTTCTCCTACGGTATGGTAGAGCTTCCTAACGGTAAGATGAAGAGTAGGGAGGGGACTGTAGTCGATGCAGACGACCTGATAGAGACAATGATAGAGGATGCTCTCAAGGTATCCACCGAACTAGGTAAGATGAAAGATATCCCCGATGATGAACGTGCAGAGATAGCTCGGATAGTCGGGCTGGGGGCACTCAAATACTTCCTTCTCAAGGTGGATCCAAAGAAGAACATGATGTTCGATCCGGAGGAATCTATAGATTTCAATGGCAATACAGGTCCTTTCATTCAGTACACCTACGCTCGTATCCAGAGCGTACTACGTAAGGCAAAGGAGACGGAGTTATCCTTAGATTGTGATGCCATAGCTCTAGTAGAGTTATCGGAAAAGGAAACGGCCTTGGTCGTACGACTCAATCAATTTCCGGACACTGTGGTACAGGCTGCTGAGAATATGAACCCTGCGTCTATCGCCAACTATTGCTATGATCTCGTGCGGGAATTTAACCAATTCTACCACGACCATAGTATCCTCGGTGAAGAGGATAAGGCCAAGCAGACCTTCCGACTACTGCTTAGTCGTATGACCGGGGACGTGATACGCACAGGCGTAGGTTTACTGGGCATCGAAGTGCCTGAGCGCATGTAGGTAGTACATGTGATCTAAGTGAGTGACAATAGATTTTTTCGATATGGAGAATAATAAACAGCGCAGTGTAGATCTGCGGTACCTCCGAATGGCTCGTATATGGGCGGAGAACTCGTACTGTAATCGATTGCAGGTAGGAGCCCTTCTCGTGAAGGACAAGATGATCATCTCAGATGGCTTCAATGGCACACCGGGAGGGTTTGAAAACATCTGCGAGGATGAGAATAATAAAACTAAGCCTTACGTCCTCCATGCCGAAGCTAATGCTATCACCAAGGTTGCAGGTTCCAACAATAACAGCATGGGGGCAACCATATACATCACGCATGCACCCTGCTTGGAGTGCTCCAAGCTCATCATACAGGCTGGTATAAAAAGGGTGGTGTATAGTGAGGAATACCGACTGACGGAGGGGATAGATTTGCTCCGCAGAGCTGGTGTAGAGGTGGAATTTCTACCAATCACTGAGTAAGGATTAGATATGAAGAATAAGGTAGTTAGGAATATTGTAATTGTCCTCTCCATCGTATTGTCAATCGTGGCAGTTGGATTTTTGTCCTACCGATTGGGGCAACGAAACAGTACCATCTATTTGCTGGGGTCTAAAAGGATAAATGGGCTTGACAAGCTGAAGGCAACACTACAACTCATTGAAGAAAACTACGTCGATAGCGTGGGGTCGGATAGTCTTGTACAGAACTTGATTCCTATGCTAATGTCTAATCTCGACCCTCACTCATCGTATCTCACGGCAGAAGAGCGTCGAAAAGAACGCGAGCAAATGGAGGGATTCTTCTACGGTATTGGCATAACATTTAACACAATAAAAGACACGTTGATCGTCATACATACGGTACCTGATGGTCCATCTGACGTAGCTGGAATCAAGGCTGGCGACAGAATCACACATGTAGATGGGCTGTCCATAGAGGGAAATAAGATATCCAATGATTCGATCATGTCACTACTCAGAGGAGCTAATCACAGCATCGTCCAACTAAACGTGCGTGACCCAAAGACAGGACGTACCAATGAAGTACAGGTGAAGAGAGGAGTGGTCAATATCCATCAAGTGACTGCTTCATTCTTAACCCCTGATTCGCTGGGGGTGATACGACTCAATACTTTCACCAACAACACCCACAAGGATTTCATGCAAGCTTTCGCTAAGCTCCAGCGTGCTGGGATGAGAGGACTTGTTATTGACCTAAGGGACAATCCGGGTGGATCACTGCAGTCGGCACTACTTATAGCTAACGAACTTTTGCCCAACGGTGAACTCATTATCTATACGGAGGGTCGGCACTCCCCCCGCGAAGAATTTAGGAGCGACGGCAGAGGAAACCTCGTGAATTATCCCACATACATCTTGGTGAATGAAAATTCAGCGTCTGCATCAGAGGTTCTCAGTGGTGCGG
>JBAKGE010000009.1:0-37287 GCA_037191085.1 Porphyromonadaceae bacterium
CTGTCTGCAACTACTACCAGCAATTAAACCAGCGAGGGTAAAGTAGTCAATGCGATAAACGAATCGGGCTAGCACGGATACGATCAGCAAGGGTACCATCGTGATGATGAACCCGTACGCCACCCACGTGAGGCCACCTCCATTAACCAGAGTGTCCACAAATCCATTTCCTGCTCCCAGACCTACACATGCGAGGAATACTGAGATCCCCACTTCACGCATCAAGAGGTTGGCACTCTCTGTGGTGTAAGTAACCATATGATACCTGTAGCCGAATCGAGCTACCAGTATAGCCACGATCAAAGGGCCTCCAGCGAGTCCGAGCTTGATAGGCTGTGGGATCCCCGGAAGGAAAAAGGGTATAGATCCAAGCAGGATACCCAATGCCACGCCTATAAAGATAGTAATCAAATTCGGTTCGTGGAGGTGCTTGAGCGAATTGCCAAGGATTGGCTCTATATTCTTTATTGCTGCTTCACTTCCTACTACGGTAAGCTTGTCCCCCTGCTGAAGGATCAGGTCCGGACTGGCGACCATATCTATACCCGCACGATTGACACGTGTGATATTGACTCCGTAGAGAGCACGGAGATTGAGACTCTTGATGCGTCGACCATTGATCGCCTTATTGGAAATAACGATCTGACGACTCACGTACTGAGCACCCTCAGGAACCCACTGGTTACGATCCATCTGTATTTCCTTACCAACCATAGTACGGAAAGCATCTATATCCGTCTTGTCGATGATGACGAAGATTTTGTCTCCCTCTTCCAGTATGGTGTCAGGACCGACTATGGATATCTTTTCTGTGCTTGACTTGAGGATGCGGGACACGACGAACTTCCGCCCCTCGAGCAGGCTCGACAGGGACGCTACACTCTTCCCGAAGATCGCTGCATTCTGTACCACCAGAGAGAGGGGGAGTGTAGTCACATCGTTGTCCGAAGTAGCGGAGATCTTATCCTCTTCTTTTTTGAGGTCTATCCGCCCCACGAAGCGTATCAATATGATCGAGAGTATAATCCCCACTACCCCCAGGGGATAAGCAATGGCATATCCCATAGCTATAGATGGATCCGAAATGCCGCTGATGTCGGCATAAGCCTGCTGTGCAGCACCGAGACCGGGAGTATTGGTGATCGCACCACTCATGATCCCCACCAGCGTCTGTATCGGGAGGTCAGTGATGTAAAATATGGTGAGGGTAGTCGCCACACTAAGGAGCACGATAAGGGTGGCAAGGAGATTGAGACGAAGACCACCCTTTTTGAAGTTACCAAAAAAACTGGGACCCACCTGCAGCCCGATAGAGAAGACAAAGAGGATAAGTCCGAACTCCTTGAAGAAATGGAGGACATCATGATCCATCTTCATTCCCAACTCACCGAAAAGAATCCCGACGAATAGAATAAAAGTGGCGCCCAAGGAGACACCGAAGATCTTCACCCTCCCCAGCAGCAACCCAATCGCTATCGTCAGTGCAATGAGGATAACCTGATGGGCGATGCTACTGCCAAAAAATAATTCACCAATCCAACTCATAATAGTCAAATAACACTCACAAAGGTTAAATAAATAAGCACACAAAAGTACAAAATAATTTCATATCCACAACAACATTAGAGGCTATTTATTTTCAACAATCCTACGTCATATCACGTCTCATGCTTTTAAGTCGTACACTTTCAGTGATATTGGGGCACATGCGTTTGATTGCTCAGGATCTTACCCATGTCCACCGCTCCCATTCCCTGAACTACGAGAGGGGACGATGCAGAATCAATCTGCGGGAAGAATGCTTGACGTGCTTGATACTACATGTCACAATTGTGACACTTCATACGACACAAATAGTGTACATTTGTACACGATAGTAATACACAATGAAAGAATAAGAGAATATGATCCACGGACATGACGTCCTCCACATGATGGAGGGCAATAGCTACGCGACACGCGAAGAGTTGATACAGTCAATCATCAAACGATTCGGCGCTGACGAGCGGTTTTACACCTGCTCGGTGGAGGGCATGACAGCCGACCAGCTGGTGACATTCCTCGAGGCGAAGGGCAAGTTTATGCCCGCTCCGGAGGAAAACACTTTCACCGTCGACTCCTCCAAAATCTGCAACCACTAAGCGTCACAGATATCGATACCCCCTGTGTACCGTATCCCATTGGCTACCACCTGAGGTAACGGCTATAGAATGAACATAGGTTATGGTGTATGCGCAAAAAACCTCCGGGACATCGATGCCTCGACAACCCAGAGGTTTTGATCTTTTTCTCTGGGACGTCAATAACTTGACGTCCCAGAGAAATTTAAACGTCTGTTCCACAGGTAACGGGAACCAAATACACTTAGTCGTGGAAGAATATTGACCCCGATGGCAAGCCGATCAGTCCTCACCGAGAAAAGGATAGCGGTAATCAGTGGGGGGCGTGAATGTCTCCTTGATGCACCGAGGATTGACCCAGCGGACGAGGTTGAGCGCACTACCTGCCTTGTCATTGGTACCGGAGGCACGTGATCCACCAAACGGCTGCTGTCCTACGACAGCACCGGTGGGTTTGTCATTGATGTAGAAGTTGCCACTAGAGTAGCGGAGCTCATCCATAGCATGGTTGATAACCTGCCTATCCTTGGCGAAGATAGAACCTGTGAGACCATACACTGAGGTAGTATCCACGAGGTGCAGCACCTTGTCGTAGTCACCGTCCTCGTATACATACACCGTGAGCACCGGGCCGAAGATCTCCTCTACCATGCTCTTGTAGTAAGGGTTCGAGGTGAGTATGACGGTAGGTTCCACGAAGTAACCGATACTCTTGTCGCAGCGTCCGCCCATGATCACCTCTGCATCGTTGGCAGCATGAGCATGATCTATGTAGCCCTTGATATTGTCGAAGGAAGCTTCGTCGATGACAGCATTGACAAAGTTGGAGAAGTCATGTACATCGCCGATTCTTACTGTCTTTAGCATCTCGTATAGTCGCTCACGCACTTCGCCCCAGAGGGACTTGGGAATATAAGCACGTGATGCTGCAGAGCACTTCTGCCCTTGGTACTCAAAGGCTCCACGGAGCAGTGCGACAGCCAACTCCTGGGGATCGGCAGATGGATGAGCCATGACGAAATTTTTACCTCCCGTTTCTCCGACGATGATTGGGTAGGACTTATAGGTAGCGATATTTTCGCCCATGGTTTTCCAGAGATGATTGAACGTGGCGGTAGAGCCCGTGAAGTGAAACCCTGCCAGCGCAGGATCGGCAGTCACGACCTTACCAATCTCAGCACCACGACCGGGGACAAAGTTGACGACACCATCGGGCAGACCTGCCTCCTTAAATATCTGCATCAATAGGTAATTGGAGTAGAGAGCTGTCGTGGAGGGCTTCCACACAGTAGTATTACCCATGAGGGCAGGTGCGAGATTGAGGTTGGAGGCTATTGATGTGAAGTTGAAGGGGGTCAAGGTGAATACGAATCCCTCCAGTGGGCGGTATTCCACACGGTTGCGGAGGCCCTTGACACTCAGTGGCTGATCAGAGTAGATACGGCTGGCGCAGTAATTGCCGAAGCGGAGGAAGTCTATCATCTCACACGGAGCATCGATCTCCGCCTGCATGGAGTTTTTGCTCTGACCGAGCATGAGGGAAGCATTGAGGATATAGCGGTACTTGGTGGAGATAAGGTCGGCTATCTTCTCCATGACGGATGCACGCTCGAGCCACGGCATACGCTCCCAGTCACGTCGAGCATCGTTAGCTGCCTTGATGGCTGCCCTAACCTCTTTTTCTCCAGCCCTGTGATACGTGGCAAGGATACTCCCGTGGTTGTGGGGCTCTACTACCGTACCCGTGTCACCTGTATACACCTCTTTCCCTCCGATGATGAGAGGGATCTCGATACCTTTAGGGCTCTGCCGAAGTGCTTTTTGGAGCTCTTCTCGCTCGTTGGTGCCGGGAGCATAGTTATACACAGGTTCATTCGTCGGACGTTCGAAAGTATATAGAATATTATTCATGGTCTTGGATGTTTTTTATTGAATTTAACAAAAAAAGAGTGCGGGAGCATGGGACTTCCGCAATTGATATCTCCCCTCAGTCGTGCCTGAATATCTCAGCCATCATACAGCGAGCTGAGCCCCCTCCAAGCTGCTCGATAGTATCCAGCGGAGGGGAGATAATGGTGAAGTGGGAGAGCTGTGACAGCTGCAAGGTGGTGAGACTACGGCGGGCACACTCGGACATGACGAGGAGGCGCCGCCCCTGTCCACTGCGAAGAAAGAGCATGTTGCCAGCAAAGGCGTAGACCTGCTCGAGTGTAATGTCGAGGATCTCGTGTCCTGTAGTGGTGAGCTTCCGGAGCACGATCTCACGCTGATCAGGAGGAATACACTCACTACAGATCACCGCCATATCCTCCCCGAGAGCCATCATAACATTAGTGTGATAGATAGGGTTACCGTCACGGTCAAGAGCATCGAAGAGAATAGGTTCGTACCCTCTCTCGACACAGAAGTGGTCAAAGAGCTCCTCAGAGAGACGCTGTGAACGGCATGCGTATACCGCACTATGTGGACGATCGATGACCATAGCTCCCGTACCCTCAAGTACCCAGCCATGTCCCTCAGACAGGTCACGAAGGTCGAGGATCTTACGGGGCTTGAAGGCTTGTACTGCAGCATTGTAGAGAACGGCCTTATGGCTCTCCCAATTGCGATTCTCGGCATACATGGGAAAAATCGTCATGACTCCGTCCGAATTAGTGACGAACCAATTATTCGGGAAAATGGAGTCGGGAGTATGGGGTTCTGGGGTATCTTGCACTTGAATCACTGTGACTCCCTGCTCCTCGAGAAGCGTGACCATGTGATCAAATTCACCCTGAGCTCGAGCATTGGGATTATCAGGAGCGTCAATCGGATCTTGGAAGTAATTGTCCTCGAGAGTATCAGGATTCGCCATGAAGCAAGCCGGGCGAACCATAAGGACAGTATCGGTTATCTGATTACGTATCATGTCAATCGCAAAGAAATGTAGATAGGGGAATGCCATTGTGAGGGTTTTGGGAGGTCTATGCCGTCAGCTCCGCGATACTCTCCCTGATGATCCCTATAGCCTCACGCAGCTGATCTTCGGTAATCACCAGAGGTGGAGCGAAGCGGATAATATGGCGATGGGTGGGCTTTGCGAGGAGTCCCTTACCTGCCATAA
Organism: Porphyromonadaceae bacterium; assembly: GCA_037191085.1. Lineage (GTDB taxonomy): Bacteria > Bacteroidota > Bacteroidia > Bacteroidales > Porphyromonadaceae > Porphyromonas_A. The sequence goes on from JBAKGE010000009.1 coordinate 5,224, forward strand.
TCTCACATAGATCCCATGCCTCCCTTCCATTGTAGGGCTCAATGACCACAGCATTGAGGAGCCCTTTTCCACGGACGGATCCGATAGCCGGGCTATCAACCTTGGAGAGCTCTGCTCTGAAGATCTGCCCCAAGTACTCGGCATTCTCAGCGAGATGTTCGTCCCTGATCACTGAGAGGGCAGCCATAGCAACCTTGCATGCGAGAGGATAACCTCCAAAGGTAGAGCCATGCTCTCCCGGACGTATCGTAAGCATGATGTCATCGTCGGCAAGGACAGCAGAGATAGGTAGGACACCACCCGATATAGCCTTGCCGAGCAGGACAATATCGGGGCGTATCCCCTCGTGGTCACAGCAGAGCATACGCCCGGTACGGCCGATACCCGTCTGTACTTCGTCAGCGACAAAAAGACAGTGGTGCTCCTTGGTCAACTCTGAGATACGCTTCAGATACCCCTCCCGCGGTACGAGGACACCGGCTTCACCCTGTATGGGCTCCACGAGGACGGCGGCAAGGCGATCGCGATGCCCCCTCATAGCCTCCTCAAGCGCAGGAAGGTCGTCGTAGGGGACCTTCACAAATCCAGGTGTATAGGGTCCGTAGTCGCTGTACGAATCAGGATCCGAACTCATGGAGACAATGCTGATAGTCCGACCGTGAAAGTTACCATTGCAGACAATAATAACCGCCTGCTCCGGAGCAATGCCCTTGACCCGGTAGCCCCAGCGACGGGCGAGCTTAAGCCCCGTCTCCACGGCTTCTGCGCCGCTATTCATCGGGAGCATCTTGTCATAGCCGAAGTAGTCGTGTACAAACTCCTCGTAGGGGCCAAGGCTGTCATTGTAGAATGCTCGTGATGTCAAACACAACCGCTGTGCCTGATCAGTCAGAGCGCGGACAATCTTAGGATGACAGTGACCTTGGTTGACAGCAGAGTACGCGGACAGGAAGTCAAAGTATTTCTTATTGTCTACATCCCACACAAAAGGGCCCTCGCCTCGGGAGAGGACGACACTCAGGGGACGATAATTGTGTGCTCCATATCGATCCTCCAGATCTATATAGCGCCGAGCATTGGCAGAGATATTTAGCATCATAGTAGTCTTCTTTTATGGATTGGTGAACTGTCTTTTATCACGTTGGAGGTGGTGAATACCCTCATTGCGAATTAATGTCCGCACTTTCTTAGTCCCCACAATTTACATAAAAAACACTTTCGCCAAAGAAAATTCCCGACATGTGCCCATAGAATCATGCATATAGTCAACCGCACATCCCCTGTAAATCAATACGAACTAGACCGAAAAACGCTGCCGGCAGCCTTATTACCACATCCTACCCCTCCACATATGGTCAAAAAAAGCTCTGGGACGTCGACAAAACGATGACCCAGAGCTTTCTCTGACAACCTCCGGGTCGTCGATATGACGACATCCCGGAGGTTTTTAGGGAGGTGTACCGACTCTCTGAGGAATGAACGGGAGTACAGCACATCACAGGTACAGTATATCCTTTACGACATCACCACACTGATTTGGCTGATTTCGAACGGCGAAACAACTCCCTCCAAAGCGAAACCTCCCATTCCCTCACGTATAAACTATACTCCTATCAACACAAGGCAATCCAATGCGCTGATACGCCATGCGCTCCTGACCGTCCGATAGGTAAATGATCCCACAATAGGTAAATCCATGCTTCAACAAATTATGTCGCATAATAACATTGTCCCGATGCGTATCTACCCGAAGGTTCGCCGAAACGGTCGAGCAATACTTGACGACGGTCTGGAAAATACCAACCCCCTGCTTACACTTCGCCATACGATGAACAACGTAATATGGAGTGACATCATCCACCCAGCTCCCACCATCTATCACCGCGTAAGCAGGATCAGGCCCGGGCATAAAAGCGAAGTAAGCCACCACCTCTCCACCCTCTTCACAGCACACATACCCATAACCTCTACGGATATCCTCCTCTATCTGCGCACGACTTGGATACCCCTCCTTCCACTGATTAGGGTTGCCGCTCTCGATCATTACCTCCTTTGCCTCCATGCATATCTGCAGCACAGCATCGACCTCCTCCGGTCGCGCGCTTCGAATTACGATACTCATACCGATTGATAAAAATTACCGGATCCTTCAGTATTGAAGAATCCGGTTAAAGTTAATATCGCCTCCACAGCTTGCAGACATAAAAGATTGTCTGCAAGCAATAAAGACTATTAGTAATTAGGATTATTGGTAATCTCACGCTCTGGAGCCTGAAATACCAGTCTCTTGTCATCCCATTTCACGGTCTCTCCTGTCAGGAATGCGGTCTTACTGCTTCGCTCATTCGTAAGCTGGAAGCGCTTCATAGTCATCAAGCCACGACCTTCACCCCACATTTCGATTCTCCAATTGTAGAGAATCTCGCTGAGGAGGCTTTCACCACTCAGGTTATCAACCCTCTTGACAAAGTCTTCCTTCCCCTTTGTGATGTTTGCCTCTCTATCGGCAGCTGCATCCTTGTCATGAGACTTGTAGTTGTATCTCTGTGCCAGTAGTTCTTTGAGGTACTTCTTGGCGTTGGTCTCGTCACCAGAGCGGTATGCCCCCTCGGCGGCGATCAAATACATCTCAGCCAAACGAAGCATAACGATATCATTCGTCCACACACGGTCACCTCCTCGTCTACGAGCCGCATCATAAAACTTATACGATGGGTTTAATTGCTTGCTATCGAACCATTCCTTACGAACATCTGTATTGGGTATGGAGTTATACAGAGACGGATTGATGATTTTCATGTCGCCTGCAAAAGCATAGCTCAAGGTAAAAATGTCCATGTGTCCCCAGAAAGTAACAAGCTTGCCTGTATTATCCTTGGTTACATCAATGCTCCATATAAATTCGGGATTGTCCCAGCTTCTAAATCCGCTCTCAAGCAATTCATTTGCGGTCATCAGGCGATATCCACCGTTATTGATCACACCTACAGCTTCGTCATAAGCCTGTTTCCACTGACCTTGCTGTAGGTAAGTGTATGCCAAATATCCCTGGACTGCAAACTCGTTGAACATATCCTTATTCTGCTCATTCTTCCTCTGTTCAGCCTTTGCCAGTACCTCCTTGGCTTCTTTAAATTCATCTGTCACAAACTTGTACAAGTCGGCTGCCTTCTCTCGCTTTGCCGGATTCCCGGTAGATGCATTCTCCAACGTATAGAGAGGTACTCCCAATGCATCCGGAGATGTCAAGACAGGCTCCGAAAAGAGATTGAGCATATTGTAGTAAGCGTAAGCACGAAGAGCTTTTGTCTGACCATAGTAGGCTTGATTTCCTTCATCCTTCGGTGCTTGCTTATCACTCCCAAGGATCGCGAATGCACTATTGGCAGCATTCACAAGCCTGAAGTAATACCTCCAGTTTCCGTAACTATAATATGACTGATCGGATGCTGTCCCGGTCAAGTCCGCAGCCTCACTAAAGTGACCGTAAGAAGCGTTAGTCATCTCCATATCTCCGGACATCAGATCCACCTGAATATCCACACTCTTCTGTCCAAAGTCAGAGTGACCATTGAGTCCCCCTGTACCGCTACTAAATGTAGTGGCATTGGCTCCGGAGACATAACTATGAATGATGTCAGGATTCCACTTGGAAGCCTTGCTCAACTGCTCAGGAGTAAATAAGCCTGTCGGTTCGGTTTCCAGAAAGTCTTTAGAGCATCCCGCAAGCATGGCAGTAAGCCCCACCGCAATCAAAAGTATCTTTCTCATACTGTCTTTCATTAATTAGTTCTTGTATCGAATTTAGAAACTCAGGCTAATGCCTGCCATAAAGGATGCGTTCGGGACATACCTATATGCCGGTATTACCTGATGAGAGTTCCTGTCAGTATTCCCGGAGATTGAGCTTGCGGAATAGAATCCATTACGGGCTGTTAGCATAAGGAGATTATCGCCCGAAACGTACACAGATAAGCCACGAAGCTTAATCTTTTCAAGCATTGGCTGTGGGAAAGCATAGGTCAATCGAACGTTGTTCAGTGTCAAGAAAGAACGACTAGTGAGGAATCTGGTAGAAGTGGCATTTGCGTACGAATAAGCAGTAAGACCTGCACTCAACGCTGGAACGTCCGTATTCTTGTTCGTAGGCGTCCAAGAGTTGCGGATATCCTTGTGCCAATTCCTTTCCCCGACAACACCAGAATGCATCATGCTCTGGTAAATAGCATCCATAGCCCATCCTCCCAGACCATAAGTAAAGCTGGTATTGAGGGTAAGATTGCGATATCTGATATCGAAGCCAAAGCCACCAGAGAGTACAGGCAGCGCAGACTTACCTACATATTCGTTGAGAGCATCACGAGTATCATATACTGTAGCTTCCTCGTAGCCGTCAAGACTCTTTCCCTTTCCGACATGATCCTCATAGTCGTTGATATAGAGATATTTGGGATTACCTTTTTCATCTACCCCATTCTGTTTACGTAAGGCTTTGTACATGGCCTTACCGTTCTCTGGATCTACTCCCTTGTAAGTAAGGGTATAAAAGTCGTACACCGAGTGTCCATTCGTCCAGCCATACAAACCGGCATTCTCATAATGCTTCGCCTTACCCGTGGAAGTGTCAAGTGGCATCTCCGTAATGACGTTTCTGTAATGTGCAAGATTCATCCTAAGCTTAAAGTCCCAATCACGATTCTTTACTACAGCATAGTCCAAGTTGAGCTCAACTCCGGTATTCAACAGGGCACCCTCATTGCTTGGATAGTAAGCATAACCGAGAGACGGCGCCACTTGCTTACGGAAGAGCATGTTGGTAGTCTTGCGACTGAACCACTCAAAAGACATATTCAAGCGATCGAAAAGCCTTGTCTCGAGTCCGACATTCCATGAATTGGAAGTCTCCCAAGTAGTCTTGATATTCCCCTTTGAGTAAAGACGGAATGACGGTCTATCAGCCACATTACTCATATCATAAAAGTCCCGATTGAGGAAGTAGTTGGGAATTTCTGAATCGTACCCAAGGACGATCGACTGGTTACCGATGACTCCCCAGCTCGCTTTCAGTTTCAATTCATTGACCCACTTGACATCCTCCATGAAGTCCTCTGCAGAAACCAGCCATGCGCCTCCGACAGATCCGAAAGTACCCCAACGATGTCCTGGTGCAAAGCGAGATGAACCATCCGCTCTCAGAGATCCATTCAGGAAATACTTTCCTTGGTAGTCATATCGAATCTGCCCGAAGTAACTTTCCATCGCATAGCCATAAGAGTAAGACTCTTGATCATCCTTGATTACGAAGTTAGAGAGCTCCGTTACACCGTGAAGTACAGCTTTACTCTTTCTATCCAAGTGGTATCCGTAGTCTTCTTTGAATGTTTCATGAGCTACGAAAGCATCGATGGTATGGTTCCCAAACTTATTTCCATAAGAGAGAATCTGGTTCAACGTCAGGTTGTACAAGTCTTCACTTCGACGATACATACGGCCCAGGCCGGCAGCATCTCCGTAAAATGCATTAGTATAGTCATTGGTCAGATCACGATTGTACTGGTACCCACCATTGACGGCAAATTTAAAGCCATAACCAATCCTCCACTCAAAGTTAACATTAGCGTTGGCATTATGTGTCACCGTATTATGGATATCCAAGTGAATGGCACCAGCGGGGTTGACACCAGCACCGACACCTCTTGACTCCTTGTCAAACATCCCGTAATCATACTGCTTCTTGCCCTCCACATAGGGATCATCAATCATTTCTCCTTTTTCGTTACGAGTAAACACCGGATAGATAGCAGGCATAGCATTGACAAAGTTGAATCCATTGTTCATCGAACTTGTCTGACCACTACCATTACTCTCCGTCCTCGTATACGCAAGGTTCAATCCCACAGAAACATTATCGGTCACAATGAAGGATGTGTTATTTCTCATACTATACCGAGAAAAGTCAGATCCGATATAGTAACCCTGATCCTTCAAGAACCCGAGTGAGGTAAATGACTTAGCGCGTGTCGTACCCCCTGAGATAGAGAGGTTACCTTGAGCTCTCTTACCGAGACGAAACATATTATCCCTCCAGCTATCGGGTTCCCACTTTCTCTTGAGGCTCGAATTAAACTTTCCTGTATTAGAGTCAATGAGGCTCTGACCATTGGGCACATCCCACATATTGTATCGTGGAAGTATTCCCTGTTCGGAGAAGAGGAGGTTACTAAGAGGGGCATTCTCAAAACCCTCCGGTCTTTTTCCTTTAAAGACGTCGTATCTATTCTTCAACCCCAAGTATGAAAGCTCTACGTACTCCTCCGGAGTTTCGATACCATCGTGAAGAGGAAATAGGCGAGTGGAAAGACCGTACTGGAAGTCCGCACTGACGGAGATCCTATCTGTATTACCTGACTTCGTAGTGATCAGGACGACACCATTCGCAGCACGTGCACCATAGAGAGCAGTAGCAGAAGCATCCTTCAGGACACTAACCGAAGCGATATCCGAAGGGTTAATCCCAGAGAGAGACACACCATAAGGCACACCATCGACAACGTACAAAGGAGTCACGTCCGAGTTCACCGAACCAATACCTCTGATGATGATGTCCGAAGTAGCACCGGGACGACCGGAACGATTGATAACCTGAAGCCCTGGGACCTCCCCTTCGAGAGCCTGAGTAACGTTCGAACTATTCTTCGATGACAGCTTGGACGCATCTACCACAACAGCCGAACCAGTGAATGACTCCTTCTTCTGTGTCCCATATGCTACGACCATGACGTCATCAAGGACCTCCGCATCCGGAACGAGCTTGATGGTGCCCATAGAAGCCTTTGCCGGGAGCTCCACGGTTTTATATCCGACAAAGCTTATAACGATAATGTCACCCTGCTTAGCTTCGAGGGAGAAGTCTCCATTCATGTCGGTGAAAGTACCCTTTTGGGCGTCACTTTTAAGGCGAACAGTAGCAGTAGGGACACCATCGTTGTTTTCATCCACAACCCGTCCCTTTGCCGTAATCGTCTGCCCGAGCGCAGTCCCTACCCAGAGGAGTAGGAATGTGATTAGCATCAGAATTTTTTGTTTCATACCATAAGTTTTTAATTGTTAATGGTTACACTGCCCCTTTACCAAGAAGTTTTTTCTTAAGTAAGAAGTTTTTCTCATGCAAGGCAGGAGCCACACGCTTGTTAATTTTAAGTAATCAAAACCTTATTCTATCCAACAATAATAGTATTTTTTCTCATATCCGCCAAATTTTGTCAGCAACAATGAGCATAAAAATCACAAAAACCCATAATTTTTAACACTTATAGTTCGTTCTTAAATAAATCACACTTCTTAAAAATCAGCTTTCAGAAAGAGGAAAAATGGAAATATTATAAGAACACACGCAAGTGCATATATTCATACTCTTGAGGAGCGCCTATTGTGTCGAAAAATTTCTCTGGGTCGTCGATGAAGCGATGAGCCGGAGGTTTCGGCAACAAGCTCTGGGTCATCGCCGCACCGATGACCCAGAGAAATCCAAATGAATGCACGGAGAGCTCATGCCACCGATACGCAGAGCATTGTGTGACAGAGGGAGCAGGAGAGGGAGAAAGGGAGGGGATATGAGGAGCCGGTATTCTTTTTGGAGGTATGGGGAGGAATGGTTATTTTTGCGTGAAGTGGGAGTGGGTCCTAAGGAAGTATAATTACGGTAAGGTCGAATTAGTAAGTGAACTATAGGAGTAATAAGCCCGGTAGGGGGCAACGCCCTACTCGCACACAGGGAGCGCAGAGGGGTGGGCGTGGTCGCTCTCGGGGATCCGAACCCAGGAAGGTGAGAAAAACAAGCATCAGGGACATATTTCGCTCAGGGGGATATCGTGGTGGCCTGAAGAGCTTCGGGTGGCCATTCGTGATCGGCTTGTTGCTAATTGTGGTGGGGATCTTTCTCTTCGGGGCGTTCGTGTCGTATATAGCCACCGGAGCAGAGGATCAGAGCCTGCTGCTGGAGCAGGGGACGATGAGTGCGGAGGAGATGTCGAGACAGATGGGGGGAAAGTTTGGCATCCACGGCTCAAAGCTAATGCACACGCTGATCAATGGCTGGCTGGGACTGGGAATGCTGTTTCTCTTTTACCTCGTACCCCTGAAGGGCATCAGCCTGCTCCTGCAGCGTCGTATCCCTTTCGTACAGCAGACGATATTCTGTATCATGGGGGCATTATGGCTGTCAGCAGCACTGGCACTGATGCCCGATGGGTGGACCGCGTCGTGGTTTTTCCTCCCGGGTGGGAGCTTTGGAGAGATGATGGTGGAGTGGCTGACGGTGTACATAGGTGTAATAGGTGTGGTGCTGGTACTGTTGCTGGTGTTGGCGGTATTGCTCTACTTTTCTATCGCTTCCTTCAGGCAGAAGTACAGTGCTTTTGCTCTTCGTCAGAGGGCCAAGAATGCAGAGCGAGGGCTATTCTCCGCTATGGAAGAGGACCGCAGTGCATCGGCAAGTGAGTCGATAGCGGATGAGTGTGACTCTGCAGAGGATGAAGAGACATTGATCCCCTTCGCCCCCGATGATCCGGTGCAGGAGAGAGCAGAAGGGTCCTCATATGGCTATGACATAGTCACAGAAGGGGATACAACGATAGGAGAAACCACAGCGTACCTCGTACCGCAGGATAGGGACATGGAGGCAGAATTATCACAAGAGGAGGATGACGATGTGAGCCTGTCAGTGGTGGATGCTCGCCACGATGAAGAGTATACATTGACGCCCGAGGAGCGGGCAGCACGGATAGTGGCAGAGCAGGGTTTGTATGATCCTCATAAGGACTTACCCCGCTATCAGATGCCGGACATAGATCTCCTGAGGAAGTATACTCAGGAGAATGACAAAATAGATGAGGAGGAGATACGTGCGAATAAGCAACTGATATCTGAGACACTGAAAAGCTTTAAGATTGGTGTGCTCTCGATCACAGCCACAGTGGGTCCGGCCATCACCCTGTACGAGGTAGTGCCGGCACAAGGGGTGCATATCTCGAGGATCAAAGGGCTGGAGGATAATATCTCGATGAGCCTATCGGCACTGGGGATACGTATCATAGCTCCCATGCCCGGCAAGGGAACGATAGGCATGGAAGTGCCGAATAAAAACCCTCAGATCGTGAGCATGCGTAGCGTGATAGCATCGAAAGCTTTCCAGGAGTCGAAAGCAGCACTACCCGTAGCGCTGGGGAAAACAATCACGAATGAAGTATTCGTATTCGACTTGGCTAAGGTACCGCACTTGCTGGTAGCAGGTGCCACAGGTCAGGGAAAGTCGGTAGGGCTGAATGCCATCATCACGAGCCTACTGTACAAGAAGCATCCTTCGGAGCTAAAGTTCGTCATGGTAGACCCTAAAATGGTAGAATTTAGCATGTACTCGCTGATAGAAAAGCACTACATGGCTAAGCTCCCGGACGAGACGCAGACGATCATCACAGATACCGCCCGTGTAGCGAAGACCCTAAACTCGCTATGCCAAGAGATGGATGATAGGTATGAGCTATTGGCGAGTGCTCACGTGCGTAATATAAGGGAGTATAATGAGAAGTTTACGAACCGTCGTCTCAGCTCCGAGAACGGACATCGCTTTCTTCCATACATAGTATTAATCATAGATGAGTATGGCGATCTACTGATTACAGCAGGCAAGGAGATAGAGACACCTATCACTCGACTGGCACAGAAGGCACGTGCGGTGGGGATCCATGCAATCATAGCGACTCAGCGTCCGACTGCGAGCATCATTACAGGGGCAATCAAGTCGAACTTTCCCGGTCGTATCGCATTCCGTGTAACGTCCCAGTTGGACTCTCGTATCATCTTGGATGCGTCGGGGGCAAATCGACTGGTGGGGAAGGGCGACTTGCTCTACTCGTCGGGCAACGATCTGACGCGCGTGCAGTGTGCATTCATAGACACGCCCGAGGTGAATGAGATGGTCGAGTTTATCGGTGACCAACATGGCTATCCTCATGCCTACGACCTCCCGGAGGTAGTGGCGGAAAGCAGCGACAGTGCAGTGGCGACAAGTGGTGCAGCATTGGATCCGAATAATAGGGATGCGCTATTCGAGGAAGTGGCAGAAAGACTAGTAGCAGAGCAAAAGGCTTCAATATCATTCATACAGCAGATTTACGCTATAGGATACAATCGTGCAGCGCGACTGATGGTGCAACTCGAAGCGGCAGGCATAGTGAGTGGCGCCGACGGACAAAAGCCCCGTGAGGTGCTGATCAAGAGCTATGACCAACTACATCATCTCCTGCGTAGCAATGACGAGTAACAGATGTGACAATATCAAGAGTAAGAAGTAATGAAGAAGAGCATATCATCGATCCTCACACTGTGGCTCGTGACCACGACCGCGGTAGCATGGGGAACACTGTCGGCACACGGACAAGCGAAGAGTCAGACGATAGACAAAATCATCGCACACCTCGATCCCAGAGATGGGCTGAGAATTACCTTTGACCTGATGATGGACAAGACCCCTATACGCGGTGAATACTATGCACTGGGAGAGAACTTTCACTACGATACTCCACAGATGAAAGCATGGTACAACGCCAAAGATCTATGGGTATATCTTGACCGGAACGACGAAGTGAACCTGAGCACTCCGATGAAAGAAGACCTGACGGAGATCAACCCTCTGCTGAACCTTAATGTGATCAAAGAGCAAAGGTTCAGAATTGTAGAAAGTCACAAGAACGGAACATACACTCTGACAGCAACCCCAGAGAGGAACTACAAAGGTGTAATAGAGCGTGTAGTGGTGACCGCAGACAAGGAATACAAGCCCCTGATAATGACAATCAAGGAAAAGGGGGTGAACGAACTGATAGAGGTAAGGGTATCGGCACTGAAACGTGGCGCATTTCCAGAGATGAAGGAGAAGGGCTTCTTTGGCTTCACGGGAAACAAACTGCCCGGTAAGATGGTTATAGATTTGAGGTAATAGAATTAGGACTCTTAGTAATTCAAACAACATATAAATATATCATGAGTAAAGAACAAAAGCAGACGAAAGTCCTGATCATCGGATCAGGTCCTGCGGGCTATACGGCAGGGATCTATGCCTCTCGGGCCAATCTTGAGCCCACTCTGATCGAGGGAATGCAACCGGGAGGTCAGCTGACGACGACAACGGACATCGAAAACTTTCCGGGATATCCTGAGTCAATCAACGGAACGGAGATGATGATGCAGCTGAGAGCACAAGCAGAGCGCTTCGGCACAAAAATCCTAACAGGATATGTGTCCAGCATAGACCTCTCCGAGCGTCCTTACGTTGCACAAGTAAACGACGGAGAGCTTGAGATAGCAGCTGATACGGTAATCATCGCCACAGGTGCGAGTGCGAAATATCTGGGGCTACCAGACGAAGAGAAGTACAGCGGGATGGGCGTGAGTGCGTGCGCTACGTGTGATGGCTTCTTCTACAAGGGTCAGCCTGTGGCCGTAGTAGGTGGTGGTGATACCGCATGCGAGGAGGCGCTATACTTGGCCGGGTTGTGTAGCAAGGTGTACCTGATCGTGCGTCGCAATGAGCTCCGCGCCTCTCAGGTGATGCAAGATCGTGTAATGGCGAACCCAAAGATTGAAGTTCTCTGGGAGCATCAGACGGATGGATTATTCGGTGAAAATGGTGTCGAAGGTGCACACCTATTGAAGAAGAAAGGTACCCCGGAAGAGGAAAAAGTAGACATCAAAATCGCAGGTTTTTTCCTCGCTATAGGGCACAAGCCCAATACAGACTTCCTCGGTGGACAGATCGATCTGGACAAGCAAGGATATATCAAGGTAACACCGGGTACTCCACGGACGAACGTACCGGGAGTCTTCGCAGCCGGTGACGTCGCTGACCCACACTACCGTCAGGCTATCACGAGTGCCGGTACCGGCTGTATGGCTGCTATCGAAGCAGAGCGTTTCATACAGGAGCATGAGGCTTAAGTGATAGGTCCGGAGGGCTGCGGGTGAGACAGTGGTTGACAGTGGGTTCGACCTACGAAATCATCCTCTTCCGAAGCTTTGTCTATCGAGACTATCTTTTAGTAAGGACATACACCTACGCATGTCCCTAAAAAGCTCTGGGTCGTCGATGACGCGATGACCCAGAGCTTTCTCTGACGACCTCTGGGACGTTGATATGTCGACGTCCCAGAGGTTTTTGTGAGGTCCTTCACACGTTTCGAATGAATTGAGGTGAGGTATAGTTTGGCACAAGGAGAAGTGTGTCCTTATGTCGAATCACGTTAAACGACCAATGGCCCGGTCTTCATATGAAGACCGGGCCATTGGTCGTTTAGCGGAAAAGGCTAATTGAATTCCAACTTACTCGTCCTTTTCGTCCACTGTCTTTTCGGTCTCCTGCTCGACAAAAACGTCCATACCCGCACGGCGAAGGATGAGATACCACTTCACGAGCTTTTTGATGTCACTATCGTGTACGCGCTCTTCATCGTATGAGGGGAGTACCTTGTCCATGAAAGCACGGAGACTCTCGTGACTGCTGATGACGTCCTTCTCCTCCGGCAGCTCTGCGCCATACGCCCGACTGATGCTCTCAAAAACCTCTCCGAGAGGAGTGTCGCCTTCCTCTGTATACATGGATATATCGCCAAGTGAACTCACCTTATCACGAGCAAAGACGGGGAACCGCTTGGTTCCGCCGACTTCCTCCACTGTGAATGGCATCTTGGTGCTATTGATCACCTTGTATAGCCCTGGCTTGCCAGAGATAAAAATAATTTCTCGTAAATTCATGATTCTATTTGCTTATTCAACTAAGTAAAAAATCTCCGATAGCTCTTCTACCTGCCTGATGACGGACTGTACCCCGTCGTTATCTATTCGATGGTCTGCATGTGACATCTGCAGGTCTCGCTCTTTCACTTGCATGCCCTCTATGGACTCAAATCGTTCAGCTCTTTCCACTCCGTCCCGATGTAGCACTCTCGCCCTACGAATCTCTGCGGGAGCTGTAACCGCTATAATCCGATCACAGAACTCATGATAGCCAGAGGTATACAAGATTGCTGACTCAAGTACCACGACAGGAGCTTCCTGTACACTCAACCACTGATGCCAGCGATCTTCAAGTGCCGAATGCACGATCTCCTCCAATTCTTTCCTCGTCTCCGGATTCTGTAAACAGTGGTGGAGCAGCGTCTTATCTATCACGCCATCTCTAATGGGATCGATGCTTAACCTTCTACGCATTTCCCCACGTAGTGTGGAAGAGAAGTAAAGCTTCTTTGCCTCGTCGTCCGAGTCAAAGGAGGGACACCCATACACTATCTGGAGCATCCTTCGTACAACACTCTTGCCGGAGCCAATGAGACCACACACACCGACTACTCGAGGCATCGTCATGGCTTTGTATCCTTTTCCGTGAGAATAAACTCCAGCTTGTCTGGCACTATCTGTATCATCTCCACACTGCGAGGAACGTCACGCAGGCGTACGTCAAGTACTTTCTTTTCCGAACGAAGTACATCAGCAGCATCAACGTACAACCGTATGGCCAGTTCTCCATTGTCGTCCGTCCCGATAATCTTAGGTATCAGATATGTAACCTTCACCGCCTCGGGGAGGAGTTTGATAGAATACCCAGCCGGAAGTTTCATCACCTCAATGTCACGCACCACACGAGTGTAGTGCATTAGTTCCTCTGTAGTAAGTATGACCGTCACAGAGTCGGGGTACACGCGAGTGCCTTCAGGGGCCAAGAGTGCCAGTTTGTGACTCGTCTGTCCCGGGCTGGAGAGCTTGATCCCTGTCGTATCTGTCAGCACAAAGGGTTGTATCGTCTGCAGCTCGAGTAGTCTATCTTGGGAGCCAAATATCTGCACCACCGATGGGCTGATCTCGACAGAGTCCACAAGTCTTAAGTTAGCCCTATTGCCATAGTCAACCTGACTACCGAATACAACGTCTGTCGACTGCGCCGCGAGTGGCATGTACGAGAGCGCAATCTCAGCAGGATCGATAATGAAACTCTGCACCGTGTCTCCCACTATTCGTCGGACGTCGGGCAGCACCTGATTTAGCACTTGTGTCTTCAATTCCTGCATCGACAGTCGCCACTCTCCACCCTCTCTACTCAGTGCAAGCGTATCCACCACGGGCTTGAAGGTATAGATGTCGTCGAAGAGATGATCGATCGAATACTTGAAGAGCGATCCCCCCATGGCGTGGATCTGCACCACCAGTTCATCCGGATAGTCGGTACTGTCTGTGATGACATAGTGGGGTGGAAAGTCCGGAGATTGCATCCTGATACGCACCTTCTTCGTATACCCATTAGCCGAACTCAGAGTGACCATTAGCCAGAGAAGAATAGAGACAATAAGACAAATCGTGAGTGTGACCCACCGCCTGTTCCTCATGAAATAAGAGACAACTCCCTGCTCCCGAAATATCCTCTTTAGTCCCCTCATGGCGCAATACCTCCGCGTGGTAAGTCCTACTTCTTTGCCTGCGTAGTGTCGGGCAAAGCAAAGACGTTGTTGAAGTCTATCTTGATCCTCACTCCCTCAGCGACCTCAAGGATAACTTCATTAGTCGTCGTATTGATGTCACGTATAGTCCCGTATACACCACCGCTTGTAATCACGCGATCACCTGCCTTCATGGCCTGACGAGCTTTCTGGAGCTCCTTCTGGCGTTTAGTCTGTGGGCGAATCATGAAGAAGTAGAAAATGGCCACCATGGCTACGATCATCAGGATATTCATCATACCAGAATTACCGCCCACAGGTGATGCTTGAAGTAAAAGTGTTAAGAGTGTCATGTCTGAAAAAAGTGTTTGTTATCTTATAAAATTAGTATTGTCTCGTTCGTACGCTATCACTCGCCGAGGATAATCCCCTCTGCCTTAAGATCGGTGAAGAGACTGTGCAAAATACCGTTCGTAAACGTGTAATGCTTTGGTCCCGAGTAGTCGTGAGATAAGTTGAGGTACTCATTGATCGTCACACGCGTCGCAATCGTAGGAAATTGTATCGCTTCTGTCATCGCTAACTGGAGTATCAAGTAGTCCATTTCACTCACACGGTCGGGGTCCCAATTCTTGAAATAAGTGCTGATCCGGGCCCTATACTCGTCCTTGTGCTCTATAGTCTTGGAAAGCAAAGTGTCAGCAAAGTCCCTTACCTCGTCATCCGTGTACTGTGGTTTTACGATCTCACCGAACGTCGTATCCGTAGTGCGTGCATTCAGAACTTTGATCACGAACGAATAGACAATTGCAATGTCATCATTGAGGTAAAAGTCGGCCAATGACAGGGCGTCCATGAAGTCTTCGCTCCTCAATATCACCTCCTCTATTTGCTCTCTCCATATCCTGCGGTTCGCCTCAATATCATTCCATTTCACGGGATCCCCGGCCAATACATTGCTCACCATCTGCTGCAGAGCTGTGCGTAGCAGGACATCAATCTCACGGCGAGCAAAGAGTGGAGCCACCTCATCATACAGTGCTCTAAACTTCTCGTCCCGACGGATATACTCCACATATCTATTATCCCTCAAGTGCTTCAGCACTTCGAGAATCTCTGGACGCTTATTAAACCTTCCTTCCTCCACCTCCACAGCATCCTCCGCAAGGTCCGATATCTGCATCGGTAGACCGCAGAGATAGATATACAGGCGGTAGGAGGACTCGAGTGCGCGATCCAGTACCTGGAGTGCACGATCAGTTGTCATTCCTTCCACCCGGTAGAAATTGTACAGGACTTGTAAGACCTTGATACGTATCAGCTGTCTATTAATCATATTTGAACTAAGAGATCGGCAGGAGATATACCCCCGCACATATTTACCTACTATCGGGGCAAAGGTACCTTTTTTTGAGCAAAAATAACGTGTCCACGCCTCAAATACACATGCTCTCACCTCCTCAGTGTGGACATGAAGTCGATGCGATGTTCTATACTACGTGCCAGCGTGACGTCGTCGGCATACTCCAGTTCATCACCTATCGCCACGCCACGGGCGATAGTCGTAATACGCACAGGCAAATCCTGTAGCTGGCGGTAGATATAAAAGTTGGTAGTGTCACCCTCCATAGTCGCGCTCAGGGCGAGAAGCACTTCCTCGACCCCGTCACGCACCACACGATCCCTCAGATCCGAAAGAAAAAGATCATCCACCCCTACACCATCCATCGGAGATATCAGACCTCCGAGAACGTGGTACAGGCCTCCAAATTGATTCGTACGCTCTATCGCTATCACCTCCCGTACGCTCTCCACCACACATATCGTGCGGCGGTCACGCTCTGGATTGGCACACACACTACACACCTCATCATCAGAGATATTATGGCATACCCGGCAAAAGTGTATTTCGTCCACAAACGCGTTCAAGTCCTCGGTCAATTTGTGTGTGAAGTCCTTCTCTTGCTTCAATAAAAAGAGTGCCAAGCGAAGAGCACTCTTGCGTCCCACGCCCGGCAAGCTCGCGAAAGCATCAATCGCCCTCTGTAGCAAGAGTGAATAGCGGTCTACTGTCGTCATTTGCTATCAGTGTTCCTCCAGACCATCAAATGTCTTGCGTCTCAACATAAAGTCACGTCCCAAGTACTTTTCGCGCACGATCTCATTGCTCGCCAACTCCTCTGCTGTCCCCTGAAAGAGCACTTTCCCCTCAAAAAGAAGATAAGCACGGTCCGTGATGGAGAGCGTCTCATTCACATTATGGTCCGTAATCAGAATGCCTATATTACGGAGCTTGAGCTTAGCCACTATCGTCTGTATATCCTGCACAGCGATAGGATCCACTCCTGCGAAAGGCTCATCAAGCATAATGAACTTGGGATCAATCGCCAGACATCGAGCGATCTCAGCACGTCGGCGCTCACCGCCACTCAGGCGATTACCGTCATTCGTACGCACTCGCTCCAGTCCAAACTCCGCTATCAGTGACTCCAACTTCTCTATCTGCTGAGGACGAGAGAGCTTAGTCATCTCCAGGACAGAGAGGATATTGTCCTCTACAGACATCTTGCGGAATATGGATTCCTCCTGTGCCAAGTATCCGATCCCTAGACGTGCGCGCTTGTATATCGGCTCACGAGTAATATCCTGACCATCGAGAAAAATCCTACCGTTATTTGGCATCACAAGCCCCACAGTCATGTAGAATGTCGTCGTCTTACCTGCACCATTTGGGCCCAGCAATCCCACGATCTCACCCTGAGATACCTCGATAGAGACGTGGTTCACCACCGTACGGCTCCTATATTTCTTCACCAAGTCTTCTGTCCTCAGCTTCATATACTCTCGTCTATCATATTATACAACTACGGCACAAGCATCGGAGCCGTTCGCTCTCACAAAGATACAATATTCTCCCCACATACCTATCCTCTCTCTCCTCCGGTCTTACCGCATCCCTCCACCCATTCATCCCATCTAAAAACTCACACAAATGCCCTCAATTATTGTCTCGTTATAAAAAGTGCTATACCTCCCTACCCTGCGGTCAAATGGCACACGACTTCCTCAAAATAAACTCCTCAAACAGCCTACAAAATCTGTACATACCGACAGAATGTATATAAATTCTCGTCGTTATGTATATAAATTTACGACAGAATGTACATACATGCTGTCGTAATTCAAACTTTTTCTTCCTTATCTTTTCCTTGTCTTTACCCCTCTCTCGTCCATTCTGGGGTATGCTTTTCCTCTACAAATATTGCTCTGACAGAAAAGCCTAAGAACATGTGAGGAGATTCGAGAGAAGACACTTTGAGAGTAACAAAAATCGCCCGACTCTCAGAGGAGAATCGGGCGATTTCATTTCCTGTTAGTCGTTGAGGATTACTTGAGGACCCCAAGTTCGCGACCAACTTTCTCGAAGGCGGCGATACACTTGTCGAGGTGTTCGCGTTCGTGTGCAGCGGATAGCTGCACACGGATACGTGCCTGATCTTTGGGGACCACAGGGTAGTAGAAGCCTGTGACGAAGATCCCCTCCTCCTGCATGCGTGCAGCAAACCTCTGGCTCAGGGGAGCATCGTAGAGCATCACGGCACAGATAGCACTCTGAGTAGGCTTAATATCGAAACCGAGAGCGATCATCTTGTCGCGGAAGTAATTGACATTGTCCACGAGTTTGGTATGGAGAGTATCGGACTCCTCAAGCATGCGGAACATCTCAAGTCCTGCCCCGACAACCGCTGGAGGCAAAGAATTACTGAAGAGGTATGGACGTGAACGCTGGCGGAGAACATCGATAATCTCCTTACGCCCCGTGGTGAATCCTCCCACCGCGCCACCAAATGCCTTACCAAGAGTGCCGGTATGGATATCTATACGTCCGTAGAGATTGAACTGCTCTGCTACTCCGCGGCCGGTAGGCCCCACGACACCGGCAGAGTGACACTCATCAACCATAACGAGAGCATCGTACTTCTCTGCAAGGTCACAGATCTTATCCATAGGAGCTACGTTGCCATCCATGGAGAAGACCCCGTCAGTCACGATAATGCGGAATCGGTCAGATTGCGCCGCTTTAAGCTGTTCTTCGAGATCAGCCATATCACCATTGGCATAGCGGTAACGCTTAGCCTTACAGAGCCTGACACCGTCGATGATAGACGCATGATTGAGACTATCGGAGATGATAGCGTCCTCTGCGGAGAATAGAGGTTCGAAGACCCCGCCATTAGCATCGAAACATGCCGCATAGAGGATAGTGTCCTCGGTACCGAAGTACTTGGAGATAGCGGCTTCGAGCTCCTTGTGTATGTCCTGACATCCGCAGATAAAGCGCACAGAGGACATCCCGTAGCCACGATCATCCATAGCCTTCTTGGCAGCGGCAATGAGGCGAGGGTTATCGGAGAGACCAAGGTAGTTATTGGCACAGAAGTTAAGGACAGGAACAGTCTTGCCGTTCTGGTTCACTGTGATCGCTGCAGTCTGACTACTGTTGATCTCACGCTCGGTCTTGTATAGCCCAGCAGCTTTAGTCTGGTCGATTTCGTTCTCGAGGAAATCTTTGAATTTGCCGTACATAGCTTTTTAGTTGATTAATATGAACGATATTTATTAGTTTGGTAGTTTCATTTTCGTCCCCAAAGTTACCTAATTATCGTCAAAGGGACCTTAACTTCTCGTTAGAAATCTCAAGGAGATCGGTGTATGTGGGTAGAGTGGCGAGCTGGGTGGTGGGGGCTCCGCCATATCCGACCCGAAAGACAATAGTGGAGGTACCATTGGAGATCGTGACGATAGGTACGCCGAGGACCGAATTATATCTGAATACCTGCTCCACAACCTCCTGAGAGAGGGGAACAGAAGGATTCTTGTACTCCACGACCATAAGTGGGCAAAGTCGACGATCGTAGACGACAGTATCGCATCGGCGATGAAGCTGTCCTACAGTGATGCTTTGTTCGTTGGCAATGAGAGAAGAAGGGTAACCCAAGCGAGCGACGAGCATCTGGACAAAGGCCTGTCGCACTCGCTCCTCCGGAGTGCATGCGACCCACCTCTGTCGAATCGGATCGAAAATGGAATTTTCGGAAGGTTCCTTTTTACTCATGAATTAAAATCATATCTTTGCGACATAGTGCTACAACAAGTGAATATATGCCCTACACCGACAAACCGCAAGAAATACTCGCCTCTATCCGTCCCGGCAGTGAGCCCCAGCGCGTGTACATCCTGACAGGAGCGGAGGAGTACTTCACGGACAAGATAGAGAAAAAAATCGTATCCACCTACATGAACGAGGAGGAGCGAGACTTTAATCTCACGCTCTTGTACGGAATGCATACGACGGTAGGTGAAATAATAGCATCATGTAGGCGAGTGCCTATGGGAAGCAGATATACGATCGTGGTAGTGAGGGAGGCACAGCACTTACTAAAGGGAAGTAGCAACGACGATGAAGAGGATGAGGAGAGCAAGGGGAGCACAGGTACATCGATGAATGACCTGAAAGGTTTGCTCACCAATCCTGTACCGTCAAATATATTGATTCTCGAATTTAAGGGAAAATCTCCGAACCGTAATCAGTCGTTTTTCAAGGCTGTGGCGAAAGAAGGTGTATATGTCGACTCGAAAGAGGTGCGGGAGTATCAGTTGGACAGTTACATTATTCCACTGGCACGTGAGCGCGGTCTGCAGTTGGACGCTGCTGCGATGAACGAAGTAGCACAGCACATAGGGACAGATGTCATGCGCTTGGATAGCGAGCTGGAAAAACTGGCTATGGCGCTGACGGAAGAGCAGAGACGACATGTAACGCCACAGGAAGTGCTAAAGTACACGAGCCTGGCGAAGGAATTTAGTACATTTGACCTCAAGCATGCTTTGGCTCGCAAGGACTATGCACAGTCTCTGTATATAGCACAGATGTTGAGCAGGGATGAGAAGAAGAATCCTATCCAAATGATCATCCCAGTATTATTCAACTATTTCTCCAATCTACTCGTTGCTTTCTATGCTCCCGCTCCACGTGACGAGCAAGCTGTGATGCAGTGGTTGGGGTTGAACACTCCGTATATGGCACGTGATTATGTATCGGGGCTAAGAAGTTATAGGGGGCGAAAGGTAGCAGACATCATATCAGCTCTACGTAGAGCAGATGCTCGAAGTAAAGGAATGTACTCCAACGAGGGAAGTTCGGAGGAAATACTCATAGATCTGGTACTGATGATATTGAACTAAGAACAATGAATCAAACAGAAGTATCTAAAATCACGACTTTGGAAATGAACTCATCTCTGTCAACACTTGCCGAAGACTACAAGCATCCATTCGCACAATTTCATTTCTGTCCGCAGTGTGGGAGTTCCGACTTCGTAGAGCACAACCTTAAGGCTAAACATTGCAATACGTGCGGATTTACCTATTACTTCAACCCCTCTGCCGCGACAGCATGTTTCATCACCGATCGTATGCGTAATGTGCTCGTGGCTATACGGGCAGCGAATCCTGCCAAAGGAACGTACGACTTACCTGGAGGCTTCGTTGACATGTATGAAAATGCAGAGCAGGGTGCAGCACGTGAAGTACAGGAGGAGACCGCAATATGTGCCAACTCGGGGATTCGTGGAGGTATCACCTCTCCTCTGCGATACCTCTTCTCGATACCTAACATATACCCTTACTCGGGCTTCGATGTGCATACAGTGGATCTCTTCTTCCACTTAGGGGTGGAATCGCTGGAGCCTTTCATTGGTCGCTCAGATGACGAGATTACCGATCTCATCGCAGTACCTTTCTCTCAACTTAAATCCGAAGATTTTGGACTCTCTTCTATCCGCAAGGCTGTGGAAATGGTCCTTGCCGACCGCTATTTCTAACATGTAGGAGGAATCACTCTGGTGGGCAATACCCCGGTACCTCTCAGGATAGATACGGCCCTCCCCCATGATTAGGCATCAAAGGATCATCGCCCAAAGTGTAGTAATACACAGACACATCGTACGGACGTAGTCGTATGGACTGCACGGTATCGGGTTCAAGTTCTGCGACACCCTTATGCCCCAGGATCAGGTCCTCCACGATACAGGGTTGACCATGCGCTATAGAAAGGTTATCAAACGCATGTCGTGGGATAAAGACCTCTACGTCCTCCGAGCTGTCGGCAAAGTTGACTACTACCAGTGCCACTTCCCTATCCTTAGCTCGGAGGAAAGCAAACTGAGTACGGGCATCAAGGTGGAGAGCGTTGGCAT
The DNA here is from genome assembly GCA_037191085.1 of Porphyromonadaceae bacterium. Lineage (GTDB taxonomy): Bacteria > Bacteroidota > Bacteroidia > Bacteroidales > Porphyromonadaceae > Porphyromonas_A. Next base: position 26,966 of record JBAKGE010000009.1, read on the forward strand.
ACATAAGATCAAAGAAAATACCTGCACGCAAAGCCTTTAGTCCGATCGCTATATTAAGCAGCTGTGCATATCGCCCACGTAGCACACGCTGTGCTTCAGTGAGACCTGCCCCACTGTAGCTATGATCCTTTCCTATCCATGCCTGCATGCTCTGTAAGCTCCAGTAGTCGAATATCGTAGTACGCCCATCAAGACCCGAGTAACCCTCGGACTCCATACCACGCTCCCCGATCTCCTGACCAAAGTAAGTCATCACAGCACCATTATCTATCAGGGCACTCAAAGCCATGGCCACAAACGCACGTTCAGCCGAGCCGATACCAATCTCTCCAGCGAGGCGCACCTCATCATGGTTCTCCATAAAGTGGAGGAGATGTCCTTTCACTGCCTCCTGTGACTGCCATATCTGCGTTACTGCAGATAGGGGGGCTCCCCACCTGAGTGCAGCCATCAGATGATCGTAAAGCCCTACTTTGTCATACAGATAATCGAATCCCGCATCTACGAATGTCCGATACCTATCCGACTGATACACCTCTGCTACGAACAACAGATCCGGGTACTCAACTCTGATGCGAGCAATGCACCACTGCCAAAACTCCACCGGTACCATCTCCACCATATCGCAACGAAAACCATCCACTCCACGCCCTGCCCAGTACAGCAGCACATCCAGCATCTTGCCCCACGTATCAGGCACAGGCTCGTAGTAATATCCTTCACCTGTGGAATAGTCCAGACCATAATTGAGCTTCACCGTCTCGTACCAATCGTTGGGAGAGGGGTGTGCATGAAATTGATCATTCCCTGTCGCCCGAGCGGGGTACTCCGAGTAGGTGATGTCAATATCGTCCCCCATAGCATTGTCTCCAAACGACAACTTGAGTGTTTCACCGGGGATGTAATAGAAGTTATTATTACGGTCAAATCTCTGCCTCCTATCATCATGCTCCCCGAACTCCGACAGGTACTGTGGTCGAGCATCCGAGCGGTAGGTACGCGAGACATGATTGGGGACGAAATCCATAATCACCCCCAGCCTTTCTTCATGCGTTCGCTGCACCAACTGATCAAATTCCTCCTGTCTCATCCGCACATCCGTAGCCAACTCCGGTGCGATGTCATAGTAGTCCTTAATCGCATAGGGTGAACCTGCTTGCCCTTTTACCACGGCAGGATGATCGGCAGGAATCCCTTCAAAGCTCGACTTCGTCGCATGCTCTATAAGGCCGGTATACCACACATGAGTACACCCAAGATTCCTTATTTCACGGAGAGCCTGTGATGTAAAAGCATCCATCTTACCCGATCCATTCTCACGAATTGTCCCATTGGGTATATTTGTTCCATTGGGATTGTCGAACAGGCGCACCAATACCTGATATATCGAGATTTTTTCTGCTCGTCTCATACTCGTCCAGATCATTATACATTTCGAAGGGCAGTACACATTCGAGAAATCCCCCATGGCTCATTACCCAATCCATCCGCCCCAAAGGTAACACTTATCCGCGACAAAATGAAAAAACAGCCCGCATGAGTAATTAAAACTCATCGGGCTGTTGGATCTAAGTCAGTACACGAGGGGCACTTCTCCCGAGCGCCGCATCGGTGACCTCGCTTAGCCGTTGTACTCATCAGATACAGTCAGCTTAGCTCTGCCTTTGGCACGTCTCGATGCTAGCACGCGACGACCATTGGCCGTTGCCATCCTAGAACGGAACCCGTGCTTGTTCTTCCTCTTCCTATTGGAAGGCTGAAAAGTCCTTTTCATCGCTTTATCCGTTATTCTTTAATTAAACAAACCACCAGGGTCGCCACCTTGGCGAATTGTCCTGAAATATTTTTCGTTGCGCAAAGGTACACAAATTCCGCAATTGCGACAACCTCCACACCAAGAGAATCACATTATCTCCGAATGAAACAAAAAAATACCTGCCTCCCAATGTACAGAAAACAGGTATTAATCCGAGGTTCCTGGCGGATTCGAACCGCCGTAAACGGATTTGCAGTCCGGTGCATAACCACTTTGCTAAGGAACCATTTCCTTCATCCGACAGACCATGAGTCTCCCGTTCAGGTACGCAAAGGTAGCAAAAAACTCTGATATTGCCAAACACCTCCTTCTCCTCGCTCCACAGATTGTACTCTAGGAGACTTTCCCGATAGTACACATAAATTTCATCCTATGCCTGTCTGTTAGAGCTTTATCTACGGGGTTTTTATTGCGATTCATTCGGTTCACTTTAATGATGAATCGCGGCATTATCTTTCGTGACACTACAGACATATTCTATAGAGCATGACCGTACTCCATAAAGAGCAAGATGCTTCTCTATATAGAGCATGACCATACTCCACATAGAGAAACATCTTACTCTATACAATTTCTCTGCCCGCTTCGACAAAATCGAGATCGGACAAAGGTTTGAAAATATGACAAGGAAGGTATTTATCCGAGTGGCACGAGGTACTCCCGAGACACCGGGCAGAGATAAAAAGAAGAGTCAGAGTACATTATTCGGTACTCTGACTCTCTCATCATTCAGTCTTTGCGCTTGCAGTGGAGGCGATAGAGGGTAGAAGCAGCGACCTCCCAGCGGTGAACATCCTTGTCAGGCACCTCCACATCCCAGATATAACCCTCGGTATCTGTATCGCTGGAGAGGGTCTGAGCTCCCTCACTGCGAAGGAGCATCATAACCGGATTAATAAGATCAAAAGGGAAGCGCAGACGATACTGCACGTACAGCAGGTGCTCCTCCACCGTTCCGGCATCCAGTGCTGCTTCGGCAGCCGATCGATAGGCAACGATTAATCCACCGGTGCCGAGTTTCACCCCACCGAAATATCGGGCCACGACTACAACCACATCTGTGAGATCGCGGGAGATGATTTGCCCGAGGACTGGTTTACCTGCCGTACTACTGGGTTCACCATCATCATTGGCACGCTCCTCTCTCTCCCTCTTACCTATCACATATGCCCAGCAGACGTGACGAGCATCGTAGTACTTGCGGCGCAGGTCGGCCACAACTGCCATGGCCTCATCTACCGTAGAGACGGGCACGGCATGGGCGTAGAACTTACTCCTCTTTTCGGTGTAGGTTCCCTCTGCTGGTCCTGCCAGTGTACGGTACCGGGTATAGGTATCAGGCATCGTGAATCAGGGGAGGAGCATCTTGCGGAGGACAGGTCTCCAGTCCTCACCATTGTCGGGGCAGTAGGTCACGAAGCCTAGTTCACGACCGGTAGCTACATTGGCAGGACCATCGTCGACGAAGAGGGTCTCCTCCGGTCGTATCGCCGCATCCTGGATGATATGATCAAATATTCTGCGATCAGGCTTGCAGACCTTTAGCTCGTAAGAGACATAGATCTTCTCGAAAAAAGCACGCAGAGGCTCGTGAGTAGAGAGGAACGACTCAGACTCTGCGAAGCTATGGACGAAAGGATTGGTATTGCTCACAAGGAGGGTACGGTACCGAGGACTCAACTCCTCACGGACAAAGTGAAACTTCTCCTCCTGCACCATGGGCACAAAGCCACGGAGTGCCCAGCTGATATCCTGAGGGGCGAGCCGTAGTCGGTAATGCTGATTGAGCACATCCGTAAACTCCTGCTCCGTATATGCCCCACTCTCAAGCCCAAGGAAGAATCCACTCTGCTTGTATGGATCCAGCATAGCATCAGCATCATGAATGCCGAGCGATTCAAACCTACGCACGGACTCTTCTCGGGTTAGGCGGATGAAGACTCCACCAAGGTCAAAGAGGATGTTTTTGATCATCGGCTAACGTTTATTCAAATAGTACTTCTCGAACTATCTCGCTCACTGTCGGATGTGGGAATATCTGCTTGCGGAGCTGGTCCAGGGTCATCCCTTCGGTAATCGCCATGCCGACCACGATGACCATTTCGGAGGCTGGATTGCCGAGGAAGTGCCCTCCGAGCACCTTCTCATCCTCGCTCACGAGGAGCTTGAAGAAGCCATTACCCGTCTCATTCTCCACCACAAAGCGTCCTGCGTAGCTCATAGGAAGCCTGAGGATACGATAGGGGATGCCCTTTTCCTTGAGCTCCTCCTCTGTATAGCCAACACTCGCGATCTCGGGGTGGGTGTACACTACACCCGGGATAGCATCATACCGCATCACATCGGTAGTGTCACCGGTAATGTGATTAATCGCCACTTCGCCCATGCGGTATGCTGCATGGGCAAGCATGATACGAGCATTGACGTCACCACAAGCGTAAACATGAGGATGCGTGGACTGCATGAACTCATTGACAACAATAGCACCACGACTGACCTCGATCCCAAGGGTCTCAAGCCCCATATCCTGAGATACCGCTCTCCGCCCTGCGGCAAGGAGGATCTGCTCACCCCCAAGTTCCACCGTTTCGCCCTCTCGGGTCTCGATCGTCAGACCTCCTTTACGGGCTCCGACAACTTTTGTATTGAGGTAGAAGGTCACACCCCTCTTCTCATACTCCTCACGGAGTGCTGTGGATAGCTCGGAGTCCATACGACCAAGTATCTGTGGCATCATCTCCACGACGGTGACCTTGACGCCAAGGCTTGTGTATACACTCACGAACTCCATCCCGATCACACCGCCTCCTATCACAAGCACTGATGCAGGCAGCTCCTTAGCATCCAATGCCTCACGGCTCGTCCAGTATTCGCTCTGCTCAAGACCCGGAATCGGTGGGATGGCGACCTCGGATCCGCTGCACACCAACACGTCGGTGGCAGTGTAGTCCTGACCGTCGGCAACGATACGCACACATCCGTTCACTTCGCCGTCCAGACGTGCAAATGCGTTCACGACATCCACACCAGCAGCATCCATTTTCTGCTTTACACCAAGAACAAGCTTGCGTACAATCTTGGACTTACGCTGAGCAATGCGCTTATAGTCTGCCACAACCTCCCCCTCTATCGTGATACCGTACTTCTTAGCTTCCTGCAGGTGGTCGTAGAAGTTGGCGCTATAAAGAAGTGCCTTGGTGGGGATACATCCTTCATTAAGACAAGTACCGCCGAGACTATTCTTCTCGAAGAGGATAGTCTTTTTTCCTTTCTTGGCAGCTAGAGCTGCCGCATTGTATCCAGCAGGTCCCCCGCCTATGATAGCTACGTCGTAATTCATAAAAGATATAAGTTCTTGTGTTTAGTAAGTAATAAAGATTATTTCAGTATTCACTGTTGAAGTGGAATTGTATCTCCGGAAAATCCTGTCTGGCCATATTGAGCATGTAGCCCGAGTCAGCAAGATATACATCTCTCCCGAGCGTATCGACAGCCATGTACTGAGCTTTTCTGCGCTTGAAGTCCTCTATTACTTTGGGATCCTCAGAGGAGATCCAACAAGCCTTGTAGAGCGATATTGGCTCCCAGCGACACTTGGCCATATATTCGTGGAGCAGTCGATATTCGATAACCTCGAACTGCAACTGTCCTACCGTACCTATGATCTTCCGACCATTGAACGTATTGGTGAAAAGCTGTGCTACGCCCTCTCCCATGAGTTGCTCAATACCTTTATGCAGCTGCTTTGCTTTCTGGGGATCGGCGTTCTCGATGTACTTGAACATCTCTGGCGAGAAACTCGGCAGTCCTTTGAAGTGGAGCGCCTCTCCCGAAGTCACGGTGTCTCCGATCTTGAAGTTTCCAGTATCCGGAAGTCCAATGATATCCCCCGCATAGGCCTCATCTACAACCTCTTTCTTCTGCGCCATAAAAGCCGTGGGAGAACTGAAGCGCATGTTTTTGCCAAGACGGACGTGATAGTAGTTGGTATTTCGCTCAAATTTCCCTGAGCAGATTTTGACGAAAGCTATACTACTGCGATGATTAGGGTCCATGTTCGCATGGATTTTAAACACCACACCGGTAAAAGGTTCCTCATATGGATCCACGATTCTCTCATCAGACTGGGTAGGTCGTGGGGCCGGTGCGATACGGACAAACGTATCCAGCAGTTCTTTCACTCCGAAGTTATTGAGTGCAGAACCGAAAAATACCGGAGCCAAATCCCCGGAGAGGTACTTCTGTTCATCCAATTCCGGATACACGCCACCTATTAGTTCCAGATCATCCAACAGCTTGTTCCTCTGTCCTTCGGTCACGTAGTGTAGGAGTTCATCCGACTTGGCATCCACGGCCACACGTTCGCTGACGTGCGTCTTGTCCTGCGCATTAAAGATCTCCATACTCTGGTCATACACGTTGTACACGCCCCTAAACCTATCTCCCGAGTCTATCGGCCACGATAATGGGGTCACTGCGATCTCAAGTTCTTCCTCCACCTCATCGAGGAGGTCAAAAGGATCCTGAGCTTCACGATCCATCTTATTGACGAACACAATCACAGGTGTCTTACGCATGCGACAAACCTCCATTAGCTTACGAGTCTGTTGCTCCACCCCTTTGGCTCCGTCGATCACAATGATCACAGAGTCTACAGCCGTCAGTGTGCGGTACGTGTCTTCGGCAAAATCCTGGTGACCAGGGGTATCAAGAATATTGACCTTGTAGCCGTCGTAGTTGAAACCCATGACGGAAGTCGCCACGGAGATTCCACGCTGCTTCTCTATCTCCATCCAGTCAGAGGTGGCAGACCTACGTATCTTATTATTCTTCACAGCCCCGGCGACGTGAATCGCTCCGCCGAAGAGGAGCAGCTTCTCGGTCAGGGTTGTCTTACCTGCGTCGGGGTGCGCTATGACGGCGAAGGTTCGCCTGCGTTCGATTTCTTCCTTATTGTGCTGCATTATATCGTATCAGTAACTTGTATATTCTTACTCAACACCTATCACCTCTGCTCCATGGCTACCACCTCTGCCAGAGCACTCTCCCACGGGCAGAAGAGCTCTGGATAGTACTTCCGGATTCGCTCAATACTCAAAGCACTGTACTCGGGTCGATGCGCTATGCTCATAAGACCAGCATGGGTAGTAGGCTCCACTGCATACGACTGTCCGACCGCCAAACTGGCTATAACTTCGGCGAAGTGATACCTCGACGTTTCCCCCAGATCTGCCACGTGATATAACCCATACGGCAGAGGGGCAGTCCCCGACAGTGCACTCTCCACCACCGTCTTAATCACGCGTGCAAGAGTCAGTGAACTGGTCGGTGATCCCACCTCGTCGGTCACCACCCTCAGGGCATCACCACGGAGGACACGCTCACGTATCGCACGGTAAAAACTCCTTCCCCACATCGTAGGACCATAGAGCCACGATGTTCGAAGGATGTAATACCTCCTCGCGATCATTGCCACGGTTTCCTCTCCTTCAGCTTTAGTCTGCCCATACACACTAAGTGGTGCAGTGTCGTCGGTCTCTGTGTAAGGCATATACCGTCCCTCCGCACCTCCAAAGACATAGTCCGTACTCACGTGGACGAGAGTACCGCCGTACTTGATCAGTTCCTCTGCCAGCACTCGAGGTAGCTCGACATTTAAAATTCGCGCCCTATCTGCATCTGTCTCTGCGCCATCAACAGCAGTATATGCGGCGGCATTGACGACAATAGGAGGTTGGTGCAGGCGGATGTAGTTTCGCACTGAAGCGAGATCTGTCAGATCCACATCAGTCCGCCACGTAGGCATCCACTCGAAAGACTCCGGAGCAGGGAATAAGGTCCTCAGTGCTGTACCTAACTGTCCTCCAGCTCCCGTGAGCCACACTCTCTGCCTCGTCATCATTCTGCTACTATCGTCAGCTGACCACTATCTACAGCGTGATAGCGATCAGCAAGCATCGCGAGAAACGTGCTAATCTGCCGAATCGCGATCGTCGTCTCCTCACTGATCTCCTCCCGGCGAGCACGCAGCGCGAGATAACCATACACTCCCACGAAAGCAGTCTCTACCTCACCCTGTTCCTCGTGTCCTGATCGCTCTCGGAGTTGAATCAGGCTCGGGAGGGTCTTGAAATAAACAGTTGAGTAAATGGTCTGAGACGGCATCCTCAGCAGCTGGTCGGATAGTTCTTGCAGGTCCTCTATCAGCATCGTCAGCTGTGGTAAATGACCTACCTCTGCCAGCCCCTGCGAGCGCATCTGATCGGCTATGGCGAGATACCACTCCTCCGTCTGAGACAGCTCGGGTTCACCTATTGCATACTGAGACCTGACGTATGTACTGATGGCGTTATCCTCCAAGTTCAATGCTCGGATGATGTCCTCCACCTGCCACATGTACAGGATGTATTCTGCTATATTCTCATTTCTTTTTTGTCGTGCGGTCAGCATAATGTGGCTTAATCCTCCCCGAGATGTATCGTGTAGACAAAGTTAATCATTTTCTCGAACTTCCCTCACCCTATTCCCAAGACCAATAGGGTGACACACAAAGGATCTGCAAGTCCTACGTTTTTGGTACATCTGGACTAAGAGAGATTACGACAATCAGACAATTCGAGAAAAAGGAAAGACTTACGATGAACGTAAAGACAAGTATCATCTCCTTCATTGCCGTGACTACACTCACCCTTACGGGCTAAACTCGTGCAATTCAAGTCCTCAACAAGTCCCTTTCATCGAAGCAGATCACCATTTTGCCAATAATGAGGTAAAATCTTCCACAAATCCCGTCATCGGTACCAATCAGACCAACTTCAGCAGGTATTTCAGAGCCGCTGCCGTGGTGAGCAAGGAAGCACACCTACTACTGTCGACTTCGAACGTGAATCCGTTATCGCCGTGATGAAGCCTATCACTAACTTAGAAACTGACATAGGGGCTGTTTCCCTAGTCAAAGCGGGGGACAAGCCCACACTTAGGTACGGGAAAGGGGTGAACAAAATGAGTATATGGGCTACAGTATGCAGCCGATACTTCTGATCTTCGTGGATCGAAAGTTCATGACCGCCAAGGTGAAGTTGATAGAAAGCAAAGATCTCTGATACGCAAAGAGCCAATCACCACTAAAACATTCCACCCCGACCATGGGCTCCGGACATAGTGCCGATTTTCTCTGGGACGTCGATGAATCAACGTCCCAGAACTTTTTCGGACGACCTCTGGGTCATCGACAAATCGTTCTCTGGGTCGGCGATAACCCATCCTCCGCTACTTCCTCAAATCCGATTCCGAAATAAGTCACTACCAAAGACTGAAGAATCAAGTCAACGTAAATTCTAATAGTACGGGAATTAAGCCAAGAGTGTTATTTATTTTTAGCTGGTTCTGTTTTTTCGTATCTTTACACAATAAACATAGTAGGCTCCTTGCCCTATCGAATTAGGCATGGAGGTCAGCAGACATAGACATATCAGGTGATACGATATATAGACATATTGAAGGAGAGATGGCGGTGTTTCGTCTGCCTGGTCGCACTGACAATGGGTAGTTGCACGCTGTCCTACGGTCAGGCGGCTGGCCGTGAGCAAATCACATTCGATGTACTGCTATCTAGAGCTCTCCGCATGAGCGATGTAGACCTTGGGCAGCTCTCTCCGCGCATGAACCATCTTTGGATGGCCACTCTCGTGGACTCTCTACAGCCTTCTGCGCTCAGCGAACTGGCTAAGACGAACCTCAGATTGGACAATAGGAAAGAGGGGTTACGGCAGCTCCTGACTGCATTTCGCACCTCAGGGCACGACTACCATCTGGGGCTAATGCTACTACAGGTGGCCGGCAGGTATCAGGAGTGGGGACTGGCTCAGGAGGTGACGGATATTCTACTCAAGCAGAAGCCCAATGACGCCTACCTGCTGCAGCTACTATCTGCTGTGTATGAGGAGTCGGGACAATTGGACCGAGCAATAGAGACGATGAAAAAGTTGGTGGAGATAAAAGACAATGAGCCAAGGTATGTCCTTGCACTGGCAAACCAACTACTCAAGACGAATAAAAACGACGAAGCTGAAGCACTGTTGACTAGGTATCAAGTCAATCGCCCTGATGAACTGATGTCATCAGCCATGCTCATATCGCTCTGGCTGAACGAGAAGAAGTACGACAAGGCTAATGAACTATTGAAGCGTGTCAAGGCTCGCTTTCCACACAATCCCAACGTCCTCAGCATGACCATATCCACCTATGCTCAGCAGGGCAAAAACGCCGAGCTATGTGCTGAGATTTTGGATGCTGCTCAGCAGGAGGGTGCTACTCCGGATGATATGGAGGAGCTGATACGCATAGCCTCACAGGATTCTTCAGACCTCACGCGGCTGCTCAAAGAGCTGACTCCGCTACGGCAGAAGCTGATAACAATCTTCGACCACACCCCTCAGCTATCCCTTGCACTGGCCAACCACTACTTTCTCCTCCGTGACACAGTGGCGGGAGAGACTGTACTACA
>JBAKGE010000059.1:0-12444 GCA_037191085.1 Porphyromonadaceae bacterium
GTGAGTGTTGGACTAAATCAAACTGCCCCTTATTAATTCCTGATTCAAAATCGGTCAAATACTTCATACTTGGAAGTACCGCGAAAAACGGGGGTATCCCCATGATATTTTCGTCTCTATTCTGGAGTCTAATACCTGCATATGGGTAACCATCATAAAGTAATGGAAGAACAGACATATAATAAGGTTCTTCAAGTGTTGCTTTAACTTTAATCAAAGGTACAAATTGTGTTTTGTCTACACCTACAATTTCAGCTTCATCAAATGCTTCTTTTGCATTCACACTTGAGGTCAATTGCATACTTCCCGCCACATCATATATTTTGTCTTGAGTACTACGCTTAATGTCTTCCATCTTTTCCACAAAATTGGAATAAATACTTGTCGAAAAAGTATATTTCAAAATCTCAGCACTGGTATCTGATGTCCCTGCTTGCGCTTTTTTCTGAACAGCTGTTATAGAAGCATCCTCTGTCGATTCAAGAGTTACCGATTTATCTTCAATTATCTCAGTTTTATCTTGGCTTGTGTATGCAATCCGCACAGTATAATCAGTTTGCTTGTTAAGATGAGGCAATTCGAAGTCAATACTGTTTTTCTCTTCATTGTAAACAAAATCAGTACGAATGGTAGGTGATCCAACAGACTCGAAGCATATCTTATAATCGAATCCTTTCGCAAAAAGGTATTTTTGCCCAAATTGAAGTTGGATGGTTCCCTTATGACTCTGATCTGTAAGAAAATACTTTTGGTCTACGACTGGGTATGAATACACAATGTTTGATATGGGAATCTCATTAGGAGCTTCACCCGTAATAAATGTGCAAGAGCGCTCCTCTACAGCTTCTTTACCGCTTGTCATAACTTTTACCCACTTTCCACCTTTTAATTCATCAAAGCCAACTCTGACAATAGCTTCAAGCTCTGTACGACTGGGTAATATCTCTTTTGCCTGAAAACTGACAGCATCTTTATACTTGTTCCAAACCAATTTACCTTCAATAGTTTTTCCCTCTTTGTCTCTCAGTATAAAATCCTTTAGGCCGACTCGGTAAGTTGTGGGTCCAGACTCGGTTGTGCTTTCAATAATCTTCCCCATTGGAATCACAAATCGTGCTTGAGGCATCGTAAATACATTTGCATCGGAGTCTCCATCCGAGGGTGAGAAATCACTTATTATCGGCATTTCAAGTGGTGAACTTCCCGGATAGACAGCTTCGCATTCGTCCCCTATTGATAATTTGAAACGAGCCTTTCCTTTGATAATCCCTAAGATATTTAGGTTGACACCTAGATATCCTCTAAAATAAGAGGGATCAGGCAATCCTGCCTGAAGTAGTGTCGCTGCACCACCCTTAATTACTGGAACCTTAGTCTTCAGTAGCCACAAGTTAATTTTCACACCCAATTCGCCTTGCAAATATGCATAAGCCTGACCTTGAGCATACCAACCATCCCAGCCAAGTACACCAGATCTGCCTTTGCATTGAAGATTTCCATAATCTTTAAGCATTATGTCAAATCCCAAACCGGTATCAAAATTTGCATACATCATCAAGAATGTCAAATCCCCTGTGTTGACTCTCAAATCGCCACCAAAAGCCAATCCATTACCTCTACTTAAAGCATCAATATCACGACCACGAGTGAGGGCATTTAACTCATAACCTAAAATATTAGCAACTTGAGATGGTGGTGCTGGCATTTCAGGTATTCTACCACCTGCCATGAAATATGCTCCGGTTCGGACATCAAAAATTTTTCCAAACCCCATTCTTAGTCCGACCCTATTGTCTGGGCGTCCAATATGCAAATACCACTCTTTGGTATCTGCATACAGTTCCGCCCATCCAGCACGACCTCCTGGCCCAACTCCGGTAACTATCTTTGCAGGATCACTCACGAATACTTCTGAAGTCGCCTTAAAGATTTTATTATTGAAGTCCATATTTGCTCCGATATAACCTCTTATTCCAGGCTTTACATTACCTGGGATATCAATAAGAGACTTAGAAACCCCTAGAAAATTAGTAGCCTTCGACAATAAAGAGCCAGTATCTTTTAAGATAACCTTTTCTTTTTCTTGCATATTATGAAGCAACGAAGCTAGTTTGTCAGCACCATGAATTATTTCATCTTTTTGCAAGAACTCTGCATATCCGTATATTCCAGCATATCGCAATCCACCAGTTCTATTGAAAGCGATTTCAAATCCTCCACGCCCTTTTGCGATCTTTTCAGCAATTGAGAAACTAATTGCTGATTTTAGTTCTAATCCTGCGTTGGAATCCGGCTTGTAAATCATAAGACGTACAGAATCAGCAATAACATTAGCGCTTGAAATCATATGCTGACTAACACCGCCTGAAAAGCCATTAATGCTCACACCTGCAAAGACTGGAATACCATCAGGAAAATCCAAGCCACCTTGAGCATACCAATAACTCAGATCTTCAACTCGCCCAAATCCTCCTGCCATTTTTATAGGTAGTTTGTTAGTAATCGTCAATAGTAAATCTCCACCAAAACCATCACCATATACCAAATCATTTCGGTGCCAATTGACATGCCCATTTAGTTTGAGGACATCTGCTATATCAACATCGAGATTGATGGCATCAACTTTCATTCCATCATACACCCACTCTTTCCGACCATCGATGTCTTGCATCTTAGAGGCAAAACGCAATGTCGTACCTCCATTAAAGAGTTTGTCTCCTAATGTTAATTTTACCCCAGCTCCTATCTCAACACGATTACCCTGACCTGATAATGTAAACTTATCAATGGACAATGGAAAGCTGCCAAGTTTTATCTTCCCATCATACCCCATGTTATCTACCTGAATATATGGTTCGACGGTCTGTATCTGTAAATTGCGAAAATAAACAGTGGATGAATTCTTAGCATCTTGTCCTAAATCAGAAAAAGCCATTTCTCCATGCAAAACAGCTCGAGGTAAAAATTGATCTTTTACCATCTTTAGTTCGATAAATGAATTAGGTAGTAGCTTTGCTTTAGCATTAAACAATGAAAAATCAAGTTCTTGCTGATCAGTTGTATTTACAGCAAGCAAATACTCATTATTTGCACTAATATTACCTACGTATCCAAGAGCTGTTGTATTCCCTTTAAATGGCAAGCCAATCTTTCCTTCAAAACCTGCTTCAATGAGTCTATTTGCTTCAAGACCAAACTTAAATTTATCAACTGAAAATTTCCAACCTCCCGCACTCCCCTTATCAAATGGAAGTATATCATTTGCAGTAAATGCACATGACACACCATAATCATCTATGATTAAATCTTCGGCCTGTAAAGTAACCCTTTGATTAGTATTGGTATGAAATGATTTCGGTAATGTTACAGAAATATTCTTTGCATATACACCTCTCCATAGGTTCACATTTTCTTGACCTAACAAATACTTAGAATCATACTCAGGTGGAAATACTGAATTTTGACTATTACGTTTATCACTAAAATCGAAAGTTACTGTTTCTAGACTAAATTCAAAACCAGGTAACCCTTTTATTTGAAAAGGGTCAATGTTTATATCAACAACGATATCATTCCAATCTTCTACAATGGTTTTGAATGAACCACTAACTTTTTTTCCATCTATTATTGGAAGTAGAAAATCTTCAGGAAAGACCACATCAGCATCTAGACTAAAACTTTTAAATCCACCACAATCGACTTCCATAAAAGTTTGCCCCTCTGCTCTTCCTGTTCCCTTATCCTGCCCCCCCTCAATACAAGTGTCATATATCCATTATTAAAATCGATATTCACGTCTTGTAATAGAGATAGTCTGAAAGAATCCATTAATCCCCCTTGTTGATTCCCTTTAATATTGTCTGCCCCGAAAAATAAAACCTGACGCTTACCATCATGTCCTTGAGGAATAATTGCTCTTGCTACTACGGAATACAATGCTGTCCCAGCTTTCCATTTCACCCCAGAAATTGCAACAGTTATTTCTACTCCAGAAATTGTTCGCTTAACACCTATAGGCAAAACATTATTGTCAATATGATTAAGGTTTTCAACAAACGAATTTTTCTCATCTACTGTCTTTAGAATATTTTGGATATCAGCTATATGAGTATTTTTTATAGGCTCCTGTGCAGATGAAGAGTAAAACACAGAAAACAAAAGACATGAAATTATAGTTTTTATTGCGTAATTCATATCGTCGATTCCTTTCATCTTAGGAAGGTTAAGCATGAGTAAATAAGTGACTAATTGAAACCCATATATACTAATCGTAAATGTACGATTTTTATTAATATGCTCAACCAAAAAATCTAATTCATATTAGATAAAGCAGTGAACCCAATTCCAAGTACAATCTTATCTAAATTTCTTAACCCCAATCATATCGAAGAACACTTTTAATTTCAAACTCATTTTGCGTAAAAATTTCAATACAGAATCAAAAGAGTTTCATGATTGATAATTGTATTTTCCTGCGTATCACGGTTTGGAAATCGTATTGCCTTAGCCTATATATTTGCTATTCAAATAGAGTGATTTATGGAAGCAAATAGCAATGACAATTATGTGCTGACTCTGTAGGGTCGCACGGAGGTGAAGAACGAGAACGAGGCGGGGAAACTCTCCGTGGTTTCGGGTATCGATGACAAGGTCAAACTCAAGACGACTGAGCCACTTGAAGCTAACCAGGCTGCGTTTCTGAAGTTCAACAGTAAGGATGGACTGCTGAAGAATTTCATGACCAACTTCCTCAAGCAGTTCAATAATCCGTCCCACTTCTGTCTGTACAAGGTACCGGCTGAGAATGTGGAACAGAATGTAAACAGCCTGCGTACGATGCTCCAAAATAGAGAGCAGGCTGAGAGTAAGAGACAATTGGTGGAGATAGGGGTATCGTTTGAGGACTACTTGCCTCAGAGGAAGAACGCTACCACCATCGATCCCGAAAAGGTGGATTGGAAGATGCTCGACAGTCTCGGTCTCTCCCGTGAGCGATTGGGAGAGAGTGGAGAGCTGGAGAAAGTGCTCAATTGGCAGAAAAGTAACCTCGTAACGATTGCTGTGCCCATCGGCGATACCACCATCTACACCGAAGCACGCTTGGCATTCCGTACCAATGAGCAGGGCGAAATAGGCTTGGCGGTACACCCTTTGAGAAAAGAGCCACAGCTCGACTTCCCCTATATGGGCTACAAGTTCTCGCCCGAAGAGAAAGAACTACTCCTTTCTACGGGCAACCTTGGCAAGACCATCGAGGTGACACCCAAGAATGGCGAGTCTTTCTCCGCCTATGTCTCTATCGACCCGCAGACCAACGAACTCATTTTCCTGCGTGCCGACCGTGTGAACATCCCCAAGGAAATCAAAGGAGTCACGCTCTCCGACCAGCAATACAAAGACCTAGTGGAGGGCAAAGCCGTAAAGGTAGAAGGTATAACCGCCAAGAGCGGCAAGACCTTTGATGCAACGCTACATACAGGTCAATGCCGAGAAGAAAGGCATCGAATTTGTCTTTGACAATGGTCGTGGTTTCAAAGAGCGACAGGAACAAACCCAACAACAAGGTATTCCCCGTAAACTTTGCGGTTTGGAACTTTCCGAAAAGCAACGTGAAGCCTTGGACAGTGGTCGCACGCTTTACCTAAAGAACATGGTGGATAAGGAGGGGAAGTCTTTCAATGCCTACGTCCGTATGGACAAGGAGCAGAACCGCCCACGCTTCTATCGCTACAATCCCGACAAGAAACAGAATCCGGTGAAAGTAGAAGCAGTCGCTGAAGAACACAAGACGAAGGTGGCTGTGAACAATCACGACAAAACCAATGAGGCGACCAAGCATATCAAGGAACCCCTCAAGTCCGGTCAGTCAGAGCCCACAGCAGCCCAAAAGCAACAGCAGAAGCAGGACGAAAAGAAGCAACAGCGTCGCGGACGCAAGATGTAACCCTTAATCCAATCAACGATTATGACTACTTGTATTATCGCCAAGAAGCCCTCGGTAGCGAGAGATATTGCCCATATTGTTGGAGCAACCGGCAAACAAGAAGGCTATTTGGAAGGCAGCGGTTCCCTCGTGACTTGGGCGATGGGATACCTCATCACCCTTGCCATGCCCGAAGCATACGGCCTCGCAACCTAAAAGCCAAAGACCTCCCCATCCGTCCCAATCCTTTCCAACTTGTCGTCCGCCAAGTTCGCAGGGATAAGGAATACCAAGACGATCCAGCCGCACTCAAGCAACTGAAAGCCATCCGCTCCTGCTTCGACAGAGCCGACCGAATTATCGTTGCCACTGATGCAGGACGAGAGGGTGAACTCATCTTTCGCTGGATTTATCAGCACCTGAATTGCCGAAAGCCCTTTGACCGCCTTTGGATAAGTTCGCTTACGGACAAGGCTATCCGTGAGGGTCTCGCGAACCTTAAAGCAGGAAGCCATTACGATAGTCTTTACCACTCTGCCCAAGCGAGAGCAGAAGCCGATTGGCTAGTGGGCATCAAAGCCAGCCGAGCGCTCTCCATTGCTAAGCGTGGCGGGTATTCGCTGGGGCGTGTGCAGACCCCAACCCTAGCCATGGTCTGCCGTCGATTTCTCGAAAACAAGCAGTTTACTTCTGTCCCTTATTGGAAGCTCTCCGCAATGATAGAGGAAGAGGGCTTGCCCATCAAAGCTGTGAGCCTACAGAACTTCGACGATGGAGCGACCGCCCAATCCGCCCTCGCTTCGCTAAGAGGAATAGGCTCGCTTACGGTCTCTTCGGTCACAAGAAAGGTGACAGCTACACCGCCACCACTCTTGTACGACCTGACCGCACCGTAGAAGGAAGCCAACAAGTGCCACGGCTTTTCGGCAGACAAGACCCTCTCCATAGCCCAAAGCCTTTATGAGAAGAAAATCACGACCTATCCTCGCACCGGCAGTCGTTACATCAGCAAAGATGTCTTCGAGGAAATACCCAACCTGCTCCGCAAGATGGGAGAAACACTTCCGACTGCGCTTAACTGCCATTCGGTGGACAATGCCAAGGTAACAGACCACCACGCCATTATCCCCACCGGCGAAACGGCGTCGGGCTTATCGGCAGACGAAACGACCATATATAGTATGGTAACCGCATGCTTTATCGAAGCCTTTTCTCCTGATTCAGAGGAAGAACGCATGAAGGTGCAGTTCTCGGACGGTACCAACAGCTTTACTTGGAAAGCGTGCCGGCAAATCTCCTTGGGCTGGAAAGCGGTGCAGAAAGAAGTTAAAGCGGAGGATGAGGAAGAGCTACTCACGATAGTGCCCAACTTGACAGAGGGAGAAGTCCTATCACTTGCCAGTGCTGAAATCACCGAGCATAAGACCAAACCCAAACCTCTCTATACGGAGGCGACGCTTCTCTCTGCCATGGAGCATGCAGGGAAAGAGGTCGAAGACATAGAGAGCAAGAAAGCAATGGTGGAGTGTGGCATAGGCACGCCAGCCACTCGGACCAACATCATCGAGACGCTCATCCTTCGTGATTATATCCGTAGGGAAAAGAAAGCCATTGTCCCGACCAACAAAGGCTTGACCGTCTATGCTATTGTCAAGGACAAGCGCATCGCTAATGCCGAGATGACGGGCAGTTGGGAATTGGCTTTGGCAGCTATCGAAGAGGGGGCAATGCCGGCAGAGAAGTTTGCACAGGGCATCAATGCCTATGTGGGCACCATCTGCGAGGCACTCCTCTCGCTGGCTACTGATGAAAAACGTTATCCCACTTACCGCTGTCCTAAGTGTGGCGAGGAGAGCGTGGGTATCTATGCCAAGGTGGCGAAGTGTCGAAACGAGGGGTGCGACTTCCATGTCTTCCGAGAGGTATGTGGTACGTTCCTCTCCGAAGATAATATTCGAGACTTGATTGCCTCCAGACGGACACCGATCCTCAAGGGCTTGACGAGCAAAGCAGGCAAGAAGTTCAATGCCCGCTTGGTACTCCGAGAAGACGTCACCACCTCTTTTGAATTTGAACAGAAAAAGAAGAGAGAGTCGCCCACAAAGTAGAACGCTTTCCCCGCGGTAGTAAGGGGTCGCCAAGATTTCCCACGCAATTTTTCGTTAGCGAACTATCCCATTGGATAAAAGAGTGTTAGCATTTCAGGATAGATGGATGGGTAACGATTTAGAAATGAGCGGAGTGCATTGAGGGGCATTGTTTTGAATAGCCAAAGAACGCTACTATTATCACTTGCAAAGGTACACATTTGCCAGGGAAAGTGAGCGTTCTTGCGTGATTTTCTTCTTAAAAGTTTTGTCGCAACTGAAATACGACGATAAAAGAGAAGGAGGTCTTTCGGTTTTATAGCCGTTGCGAGCGATTACGATTGATAAGCTGTTTCCATTTCTGTTCGCACCAATCGGCAATGGGAAGCCCGTTGATGGTGAGGAGCGGTCGTTTCTTCTCATCCTTGATGATACGGATTTCGCTGTCCTCTTCCGTAAACTCTCTCTTGTATAATCCCGAATAGGCTTTAGCCGTTCCTCGCTGGGGAGCTTCCGTGCGATACATCTCCACTATTCTGTCATCAGAGAAATTCATCTTTCGAAGCATCAGACGAATGTTCAGCAGTTTATAGAAGGCATTGAAGAAGCGTCTTATCCAATTCCGCTCTTCCTCATAAACCTGCACGGTTTCTTTCAATTCGGCAATGGCTCTGTCTCTTCCCTTGACCGTGTCCTGCAAGAGTACCACCTCCTTTCGGATTTCATTCTTCTCCTTCTCTGAAAGATACCGTTGCCGTTCGGCTTCCTGCTCCAAGTCTGCAATACGCTTCTCTGCCTTGTCGAGTTCGGAGTTCCCAAAGAGCGAGTAAAGTGTCCCTTTCAGACGGAGCTTGCCTGCCTGCTTCTCCAGCTCTTTTATCTTGGCTGTGAGTTCCTCCTCTTGGAGTTTCTTCTCTTTCGTGGATTTGAAGATTTCCTTGTAATACTCCATAGTGGTACGGTGCTTGGCTTCCGAGCCGTGTACGCCTCGTTCCAATCCGAACCGTTGCACTCGCTTGGCATAGTCCGTCTGATACTGCTCCAGTTTCTTAGGTGTAAGCACATCATCGGCACAAAGTCGTACCTTGTTCTTCTTCGTCTTGTACTTCCGCTTCCCATTCTCGGCTTCCTCTTTGGCTTTCCTTCTTTCGCCCGTGACAATCGGAACGACCGTGGCGTGAATATGGGGAGTATCCTCGTCTGCATGTAGCGTGGCAGCGACCACATTGTCTGCTCCAAAAGTGGAGCGAAGCCAATCCATCGATTCATCACACCACTCGTACAGGCGTCCTTCCTGCTCTATACGAGCCATATCCTCCGGTGAACTCGACAGGATAAAGCGCAGGGCTTTGACTTGGTTCTTTGCAACCTTTCGGTAGATACCTGCCGTGGCGATGCGATGCTCTATCGCTTCGCTACGGTTGGTCACATTTGCAGGGAATTGCACCAATTCCCTGTTCAGGTGCGTGCGAGAAGGATCAACGTTACTCGGGGTATATGCCCGCGCTATATGAGCGGTATTTCCCGAGTCGTTGCTCCTCGCCTTGTCTATATGTAGTACGGCGTAGCCCATTGTTTGAAGATTGATTTAAGGGGTATCCAAAGGGGCGGAGTCCCTTGGCTCAGGAGGGTATTTTTAGCGATAACGAAGTGTAGCGTGAAGAAAATACCCTAATGAGCTATGGCATTTCTTGAAATGTCCGCTCCGCCCTGCTCGTTCTTCTTTCTTGTCGAGTTGCATTCTGTGAATACCTGTCCGCTTTGTTTCTAAGTTGGCTCTGCAAACTTGCGGTTCTGAGGAACTGCCGTAGCTATCGAAACAAAGCCGTTTATTCGCATACATTTTATTTCCTGAATCTTTGGATACCTGATGATGGAATAATGTTGTTTGCTCTCTTTTGCCTTATCGTCCAAGTCCTTGTTTACGAGGTGGTATCACCTGTTTTTGCCCTGTTCTTTGAGCAACGTGGTACTCGTTGAGGTCTTTGTATCGGGCATAGTGTCGGCTCATATCTTCTACCTTGATGCCTGCCGATTGTAAAGATTTGAGGGCTTTTCGTCCTGCTTCATCGTTGTCGAGGAATGCCCGAACGGAGTCGATGCCGTTCTCGTGGAGATAGGCAACGGCTCGTGGAAGATTGCTCACGGAGTTCAGAACGATGGAAGGCGAAATGGCTTCTTTTCCTTTCATCGTGAGATAGGAAAGGAAGTCCATTAAGCCCTCGAAGATGCAGAGAGAGGCGTTGTTCGCTTCTCCCGCAACTACAGATATATCCTTTGGGGCGATTGTTCCCTTGAAATCTCTGTCATCCCGAAGCTCATACCCTCCTGCACGATTGGCAAAGCCGATAGCGGAGTACTCTCGTCCTCCCACTTCGTAACGAATATGACGGAGATAAGGACTTGCCACGGCAAGGTCTATCTTGCGTACCTCTCGGAGATAGCTTTGCAGATGTAGGGGTAACTCTTCGCTGATGAAGAGAATACGCCTTACATTACTTGGTTGCTGTTCAACTCTTATCTGTTCTATGTGAACCTCACGATGAAAGGAAGAGGGAGCGAGGGTTGTCGCTTTCCCTTTGGCAAGATGTGCCATAGCTTCATAGGCACTGCATCCTCGCATCCGCATCACGAGGTCGATGATGCTTCCCCCTTGGCTTGTCCCATAGTCGTGCCACAGGTTTTGCCGAAAGTCCACTTTCAAGCCGGCGTTGGGGTCTTCTCGGTAGGGCGCGTGATAAAGGGCATAGCCCTTGTAACGCTTGACAGGCTCGATACCGCAGGCGTGCAGGTAGTCCTCTATCGGTATCGCCTTGATGTATTGTAGGTCGTAATATCTTGATTTCATAAGTTGATTCGATGATTATCGAATAAATGGGATTTGAGTTATAAACGGTGAAAGGAAAAAGGCTGTCGGCTCACGGAGGACGAGCCTTGTCGCACTTCTCGGCAGACAAAAAGCCAAAAGCCTTTCCCTGCTTTTTCCCTTTCACCGTATATCTTCTTTCACAGTGAAAGAAGATATATTCCATGGCATTTCTTTTCATTGTTCGTACTTCTTCTGTTTGCTTGGTTTTGAACTTTCATCCGAAACAGGATGCTGAAACCAAGTTACAGAGGCGAGTGTATACTGCCAAGGTTTACGAGTCTGTTGCTTCGAGGTACAGAAAAATGCTCCGAAAAAGGATGGGATAAACAGGGAAAATCGGAACAGAAACACTCAAAAGGTTAGAACAGAGAGGATAATAGGCTCTACAAGCGACTTCATCGGATTGCCAATGCCTGCATTCTTTTTCTTCGGACGAAAGAGGAGCGTCTGTTTTCATTGGCGATAGAGCCACTTTCATCCATATCAGAGCCACAAGTACGCATTTAGAGAAAAGAGGGTGGAACAGGCGGTTGGTGCTTGTACATTTGCCTCGGACTTCCTGCTGTTTCCCTTGATTTCATCGAGGCTGGGAACAAGGATTTCGCCTGCGTACATTTGCACCGAACGAAGTAAAAATGACAATTAAAACGATATTGATATGAGATTTACCGCCGTCGACACCTCTGCTTGGGAGGAACTGAAAAAGAGCATCGAAGAGTTGGCTCTTTGTATGAGAGAACAATTCGGCACGAAGCCCGAAGTCCCCGACCTGTTGCACAACGGGGATGTGTGCCGAATACTGAACATCAGCAAGCGAACGCTCCAGCACTATCGGGATACGTCCGTGCTGCCCTTTATCCAAATCGGGCATAATTGCTATTACAAACGTGAGGATGTGGAAGCACTCCTTGCCAAGTCCAACCGCAAAATACAATGACTATGGAACACGAAATCGTAAACAAAGAAATGCCCGAGATGAAGCAACTCATCTCAGGCATCCAGGAAGTAAGCAAACGTATTCGGGAGATTGCCCAAACGCACCGTCCGCTCTTCGGGGGAGAAATCTACCTCACGGGGCAGAATGTCTGCGAACGCCTTTTCGTCAGCCCTCGTACCTTGCAGGACTATCGGGACAAGAGCATTATTCCCTATACCCAAATCGCAGGGAAAATACTCTATCGACTATCCGACATCAACCGACTGCTGCAAGAAAAGCATTGGAAATAAAGCATTTGCAGTATTTGTAAATAGGTCCCATTTTTTCACTATAGACTTGGTAGATATAAGAAAAAGTCAATCAATAGTATTGTGTGTTTCAAATATAATATCTATACTTGCAAGCAACCTAAGTGTAAGTGGCAATATAAAATAATTTCTGCAATGAATAGTGATTCAACAAAAAAAGATACATCAAAAGCAAAGCCTTCTCGGTCATTCTTTAGGGATTTGACATGTAAACAGTTGCTGTTTGCGTGCATATACGCCGCTGTGACCTCACTGGTAGGAGTGTCGCTTATGAATGTATTGTATGGTGTGAAAATGAATTTTACTTATGGAGTTATCCT
>JBAKGE010000060.1:0-12389 GCA_037191085.1 Porphyromonadaceae bacterium
GATCCACCTCTAACCATTCCGAACAGAGCAGTTAAGCCCAATCACGCCGATGGTACTATTACGATGGGAGAGTAGGTAGCCGCCACTTATTTTTGAGAGCGTCCGAATAGAAGAGAGAGTATTGATCTTTCTTTTGCTCGGACGCTCGCTTTTTTCAATAGTCCCCGGAACTATGGCCGGTCAGTTTGGTGCCCCGGCTCCCCAAGCTCCCCTAATCCAAATACGATAAGTCCCACGACGATGACTGTGGGAATGAAGGTGAGTTGTATGTAGTACATGAGTGATTATTCTTTTTTAGGAGAATTGATTATTGATATTATTGCTAATACGCTTAAATGGGGAGTGTTTGTATTGATTTCAAGGCAGTCTTTGTTTTATTTTTGTGCGATTTAAATAAATAATCTTCTCTTTTATTGTATTATTGGTTTAGTTGCTACTCCTTTACGTATCCTATTTTTTCTGCCTTGGGAAGTGCCTTGTGGGTTGCTTATCAGCCGACTTGATTGTGGTTACGGGTGCATGGAGATCTTGTCCTCCAGTCCACCCCAATCTCTGCTACTCCGATGCAATGAATGTGTGAAATAACGGACAAAAAGTATAGTGCTCGATCGTGCTCTGTACACTGTCTGATCGTGCTCTGTACACTGTCTGATCGTGCTCTGTATACTGCCCGATCATGCTCTGTGCGCTGCTTGATCGAGCACTGTACTTTTTCCTCCGGTTCTTTCTCCTTTTTATTCCGGTTTACCTATCATAGTGGATCCGGATATGTCTTCACTTCCGACACGTCAGGGAACTGAAATTATAGCCAAATTTGAGTGATCTTTTCCGGCATAAATCATTGTATGATTCCATATTTTAATTACATTTGTCATCGTTGAAATGTTAAACAAATTCTTTTAATCACAATAATCATATCTACAAGTAAAATGAAAAACGTACAGGGCTGTCTTCTGAGCAGTGTGTTGCTGAGCTTTCTCGCATTTTCCGCACCTGAGGCTCCTGCTCAGAGGACAAACACTACAACACCTGACGCTGACGGTCTCACAGGTTGGATAATCAAATCTAAGAGACGAAAGGCAAAAGAAGATGCAGAGAAGAATAAGGCCAAAAATCCTTCGAAGGATGAAAAGGCGTTCAATGACCTGATAGAAGAGGCTGTGTTGGATACCGGTCTTGTGGTCACGATTCATAAGAACGATAAGCTTTACTTCCAGATCCCTGACTCTCTGTATGGTAAACCTCTCCTGATCTCCAATCGTATCTCCCGCACCTCTGATACTTCTGAAGTAGTGGCGGGACAGATGTTTACTGAACCTATTATGGTCCGACTGGCTAAGCAGGGCAAGGACAAGGTGTTTATGTACCTGCTCCAGACAGAAGAGTTTGTAGATGAGAATGATCCCATTGCTCCCTCGTTCCTCAAAAACTTTCAAGAACCGGTCATGGCTACTTTTGATGTCATGGCACGCAATGGAGAGGATTGTGTCATAGATGTCTCCAGTTTCTTCATGGATGGCGAGTCTTTCATTTCACCGATTAATCCGCGTGGTAAGCTCCCCTCGTCGCCGGTGAGAGGCAGTTCCTACTTTTCCGGAATCAAAAGCTTTCCTCGCAATGTAGAGATCAAGGCGATGCTTTCCTATCGGAATAATGAAGGGGCGTACACTATCGAGGTGCATCGCTCTATGGTTCTTCTCCCCGAAAAGCCTATGCGGATGCGTCTGCAGGATAACAGAGTAGGGTACTTCAGTTCCGCACGCAATCGCTACACTACCCAAATGGACAAGATCGAAAGATTTGAGATCATCCACCGCTGGCGTCTGGAGCCTAGCGATATGGATGCCTACAATCGTGGTGAGCTTGTAGAGCCTATAAAGCCTATCATCTACTATGTAGATACGGTTTTCCCCGTCAAGTGGCGTGACGCTGTACTCAAAGGTATCGAGGACTGGAATGTGGCATTCGAGCAAGCAGGTTTCAAGAATGCTGTTATTGCGCGTCTCTACCCATCTAAAGCTGAGATGCCGGACTTTGATCCCGATGACCTTCGCTTCTCCTGCGTCAAATACGCTACCACTTCCATAGCTAATGCCATGGGCCCCAGTTACGTCGATCCACGTAGTGGAGAGATACTTAATGCTGATGTCATCTGGTATCACAATGTGATCTCTCTCTTGCACAACTGGCGCTTTGTGCAGACAGGGGCTGTAGATCCACGCGTGCGTAGCCTTAACTTCCCCGACGAGGTGATGGCTGAATCCATGCGCTACGTTGCTGCTCATGAGATAGGTCATACGCTCGGGCTCATGCACAATATGGGAGCAAGCTATTCCTTCCCTGTCGAAAAGTTGCGTGACCCGGCCTTTACTCAGAAGCATGGTACCACGCCAAGTATCATGGACTATGCCCGTAATAACTTCGTCGCACAGCCAGGTGATCTCGAGCGAGGTGTCCGCATGACGCCTCCGCTTCTCGGCGTCTACGATATCTATGCTATCAACTGGGGGTATCGCATCATCCCACAGGCTGCCGACTTCCGAGCCGAGAAAAAGGTACTCAATAGCTGGATCGACGCGAAGAAGCACGACCCCATGTACGTATTCGGTGCTCAGCAGATGAATACCCTCGACCCCACGGCACAGACTGAAGATCTCTCCAATGACCACATCAAGGCTGGTGACTATGCGGTGAAGAATCTCAAGATCATCACGCAAAACTTCGAGAAGTGGCTCTCTGACCCAGGTGCCACAGACGAGGATCTGCGCACGGCCTACCGTGAGATCTATATGCAGTTCGTGCGCCATATCAACCATGTAGTGCCCTATATCGGGGGACGCATCTACTACGAAAATCGTCAGGGCGACCACAAGATGCCTGTGACCTATATGCCCAAGGCGAAGCAGAAGGAAGCTCTCTCCTGGGTGGTTTCGCAGCTTCGTGATGCTCCCAGCTGGATCCTCTCTGACTACTACCGGCAGAAGTATGATACATCGGGCAATATCTTCGAGAGCTCCCTCTTCAAGAGTCTTCCTGCCAGCGTTGCCGACGGTCTTCTCACACCATATCGTCTTCTCGGTATCATTGAGGGGAGCAAAGCTACGCCAAATACGGGCTATACCCTTGCTGAGTACATAGATGATGTGGCTAAGGAGTTCTTCGCCGCATCCTACGCAGGGCGCAAGCTCTCCGATCAAGATATGGCTATCGAAAATGCTGCCCTCGAGATTATCTTCAGCCATGTGGCACCTAAGTCCGAACTTGCCGCCAACAATCGCAGAAATCTTGAGCTGGCAGAGCAAGTTATGGCAGAGTATACCCACCGTCCCATGTGTATGCATGATGCTTGCCAGCATGACTGCAGAAGTAACCAGGGTGTCAAGGACAATGGGGCAAGTTCTTTCTTCCGTGAAAACTTCATGCCCGACTACCCTCAATCTTTCCAGATCCAACCGCTTATGTTCTCCAAGCTTGAGCAGATCCGCACCCTCTACAGGCAGCGTGCATCCTCCGCAGATGCCAGGTCGCGTGGCTTCTACAAGAGTTGGGAGTTGAGGTTCAAGGAGCTTTTTGACAAATAAGCATATCCTGCTTGCCTATACCGATAGGTCCGCATTGCTTATACATCAGTAGGGTGTACTACCATAAGTAGTACACCCTATTTCTTTATCTTTCTCTCGGGGATCTCATTCGCACTTTTATCAGCACCGGATATCTAATGATCCACTTTACTGTACGGTGCGCACTGTACTGTGTCAGTCAGGCGGATGGGACATAAATCCCATGTAGTATCGGGCAAAAAGTATAGAGTAAACTATCCAATATACAAAGGGTACTATCCTCTGTACAGAGCAAACAATCCTTTGTACAGAGTAAACCATTCTCTGTACTTTTGGGGCGATGCTTCGGTGAAAATACTCTACACTCCTGCCTCTAGGTTTCTTCCTTCCCCGAGTTGTAAAACAACCGGATCGGACAAGGTGACTGTGGGTGACCTAATCCGATCCGGTTGCTTTGGATTGTCTCGTGGGAGACTTACTCTACGGTGATGGTTATTTCACCTGTTTTGTTATTTTTATCTTTTACTGTGGCAGTCGTTGAGCCCTTTTTGAGACCGGTGAAAGTAACTTTGTTCTTCTCGACCGTTGCAGAAGCCACATTCGTGTCTTTCACCATGACCATGTAGGGCATTTCTCCATTTGAAACGGTTACTGTGGCCTTTTTGTTTACCGCTATCTTGATAGCTTTGGTGTCAAAGTTTAATCCCATTGCTTCTTTCGTCACGGTTACCATGATCTTGCTACTCGATTTATTTTTGTCACTCACTGTGACAGTAGCGTCACCAACTTTCAGACCCTTGATGGTGATGAGCTTCTCTTTCACTGTCGCAGAGACCGCCTTAGCATCACTGCTGGATACAGTGAAAGGTGCAGTGCCACTCTTGATTTCTACTGTTGCTTCACTATTGAGAACCACCTCAACCTTATTGGTACTGAGTTTGAGATAATTCTTGGGGCTTGTCTTTTTCGTGTCACATGATGTCAGTGTCAGTGCGCATGCACCACACAGGGCGACTACGATAGCCTTAATTGTAGTTTTTACTGTCATAATGTTTCTTTTTTGTTGTTTTGTAGCTGTAAGTTTATTGAGCGCTCTACTTTCTATAAACGCATGCTCCCTATAACCCTTGCACTCTTTCTTTGTTAAATGATCTAAATCTTTGGGATTTACTGGTTGGGGGCATATTATATTTTCGTTTCCCACGAGATTTGCGCGTACTGCTTCTCCAAACTTTCGCGACGAAAAAACTTCGGTATGGCTACAACCACCCTTTACCTTCGTCGATTGCTGTAACGATATGAAAGCGTGGTATGCTTTTCGTTATCTTTACTCGTGTGGGGTACAGCCGGAAACCATATAAGCCACGACATCCCACTCCGAGGAGAGATGAGTGAGGAAGGACGAGAAGGGGTATTTTGGAGGATTGTCTAATCAACTAGTCCCATTGGCGTAAAAATAGAGGAAAAAAGTGGAAAAAAGTTTGACAACAAGGATTATTTTCCGCAAATTTGCAATGGTAATTAGCGACTATTTTAAGCAATCATATGCGAAAGGGAAATGTGGTTGTGGGGAGTATTTGCGTATTTTGAAATGATGAGCTATCAGCTTAAAAAGGAACAATTAATTAACTTCACGGCGGTGGTTATCTACGACAACCAGCCTAATTTACAACGTTATGGCAGAAAATAAAGAGAAGTTGTTTTCGGAATTTCCCCCTGTTTCCACGGAGCAGTGGATGGAGGAGATCACAGCTGACTTGAAGGGTGCCCCATTCGATAAGAAACTGATCTGGCGCTCCAAGGAAGGTATCGATGTTCGTCCTTTCTATAGGGCGGAGGACATCAAGGACATGGCAACCAAGGATGTCCTACCGGGTGTATTCCCATACGTGCGTGGGACGAAAACGGACAACCACTGGTTCATCCGCCAAGAAATGGGTGTCACCGGTGACCTCAAGGATGTCAATGAAAAACTGAAGCGTATCTTGACGCTCGGCATCACGGCTGTAGGTTTGCATTTCGTACCGGAGTACGTGAATGCAGAGAGTGTGTCCAAGGTGCTCGAGGGTGTGGATGTGGCTAAAGTGGAGGTAAACTTCTACTCCTGCCGTAAGCATGCGGTAGCAATGGCTGAAGCAGTGGTGGCTGCATATCGTCAGATGGGGGCTGACCTCTCTGCGGTGAAAGGCTCTATCAACTATAACCCATTCCGCCACTTGCTCAATAAGGGTAAGCGCTGGGCCGAATGGAAGGAGACCGGTGTGCAAGTGCTCAGAGCAATAGAGCCTCTGGACAACTTTACCTGTATTACTGTCCAGAGTCTCGACTTCGTCAACGCTGGTGCATACATTTATCAAGAGTTGGGATACGCTCTCGCAGCCGGTGCCGACATCATGGCGCAGCTGGCTGAATCTGCAGGGGTCAGTCCCTCGAAGGTAGCGGAGCGTATGCGTTTCGATATGGGTGTTAGCTCCAACTACTTTATGGAGATCGCTAAGTTTAGAGCTATGCGTTGGCTGTGGGCTCTCATTGTGAAGGAGAATGACAAGAATGCATCCGAGTGTGCGACTAAGGCAATGATTCATGCCGAAACGTCGTCGTGGGACAAGACGGTGTACGATGCTTATGTGAACCTTCTCCGCTCCCAAACAGAAGCGATGAGTGCTACTATAGCAGGTGTTCACTCGCTGACAGTAACGCCATTCAACGTAGCATATACCAACGACTATGGGGAGTTTGCTGAGCGCATAGCCCGTAATCAGCAACTTCTGCTCTCCGAAGAGTCGCACTTCGACAAGGTGGTAGATCCTTCCGGAGGTTCGTACTATATCGAATACCTTACCCAGGCTATAGCAGAGCAGGCGTGGAAGCTTTTCCTCCAAGTTGATGAGCAAGGTGGGTTTCACGCGTTGGCAGATGAGGGCAAGATACAAGCGGCTATCAACGAAAGTAACACTGCTCGCCACAAGGCGGTGGCTACCCGCCGTGAAAGTTTACTCGGGTCTAACATCTTCCCCAACTTCACTGAGACTGCAGGAGAGGAAAAGATCGAAGGTCGAAAAACCGGGAGATGTAGCTGTATGTCTGAGGTTACGGCTCTCGACTTTTCTCGCGGGGCATCTGAATTTGAGGATCTCCGTATGGCTACTGAAAAGAGCTCCAAGACTCCTAAGGTCTTCATGCTTACGATCGGTAATCTTGCCATGCGCTTAGCTCGTTCACAGTTCTCCTCAAACTTCTTCGCATGTGCCGGATATAAGATCATCGACAACCTGGGATTTCAGACTGTGAAAGAGGGTGTAGACAAAGCAATAGCCGATGGTGCCGACATCATAGTACTCTGCTCCAGCGATGACGAGTATGCAGAATACGGACCACAGGTATTCGACGAAATCAATGGTCGCCTGCCGCTCGTGATAGCCGGTGCTCCTGCATGTATGGAGGAGCTTAAGGCTAAGGGAATCGAACACTTCGTGCACGTGAAGGTAAATGTACTTGAGACTCTTCAGAACTTCAACAAGATGCTTGGGATCAATGCATAACTTATATATTTGAGAAAGCGATAAGACATGAAACCATCATATAAAGATATAAATATTACCAACGGAGCATGGGCTCAACCTGCTATCGACGACTATCACAAGGCGAATGGTATCAGCTATGATTGGGAGACTCCGGAGCTGATCAAGGTCAAGGGAGTGTACTCGAAGGAAGACTTGGAGGGTATGGAACATCTCAATTACGCCGCTGGGGTAGCTCCATTTCTCCGTGGCCCATACAGCACGATGTACGCAATGCGTCCTTGGACTATCCGACAGTATGCAGGGTTCTCTACCGCTGAGGAGAGTAACGCTTTTTACCGTCGTAACCTTGCTTCTGGTCAGAAGGGGCTATCTGTGGCATTTGACCTCCCCACGCACCGTGGCTACGACGCTGATCACCCTCGTGTGGTAGGGGATGTAGGTAAGGCAGGGGTGTCTATCTGCTCTATCGAGAACATGAAAGTCCTCTTTGATGGTATCCCTCTAAATAAGATGTCTGTGTCCATGACGATGAATGGAGCTGTGCTCCCTGTACTTGCATTTTACATTGTCGCAGGTCTTGATCAGGGAGCTAAACTCGAGGAGATGGCTGGGACGATCCAGAATGATATTCTCAAAGAATTTATGGTGCGTAATACATATATTTATCCACCAGAGTTCTCTATGCGTATCATCGCCGACATCTTCGAGTACACGTCACAGAACATGCCCAAATTCAACTCCATTTCGATCTCCGGCTATCACATGCAGGAGGCCGGTGCCACAGCCGACATAGAGATGGCATATACCCTCTCCGACGGGATGGAGTATCTTCGTGCGGGTATGAAAGCAGGCATTGACATCGACAAGTTTGCACCTCGTCTGTCTTTCTTCTGGGCTATCGGTATGAACCACTTCATGGAGATCTCCAAGATGCGTGCTGCCCGTATGCTGTGGGCAAAGATCACGAAGCACTTTGGCTCCAAGAATCCGAAGTCCCAGATGCTCCGTACTCATAGCCAGACATCCGGATGGTCTCTCACAGAGCAGGATCCATTCAACAACGTAGGTCGTACTTGTATCGAAGCAATGGCGGCAGCACTCGGTCACACCCAGTCGCTGCACACCAATGCTCTTGATGAAGCTATCGCACTCCCTACGGACTTCTCTGCTCGTATTGCACGTAACACTCAGATTTACATCCAAGAGGAAACTCACGTGACCCACGAGGTGGATGCATGGGCAGGATCATACTACGTAGAAAGTCTGACCCACGAACTTGTGCACAAGGCTTGGGCGCACATCCAAGAGATTGAGGGCATGGGGGGAATGGCTAAAGCTATCGAAACGGGGCTGCCCAAGCTCCGCATCGAAGAGGCAGCAGCACGTACTCAGGCTCGCATCGACTCCAATAAGCAAGTGATCATCGGTATCAATAAGTATCGTCTCGAGCACGAAGACCCCATTGATATCCTCGAGGTCGATAATACGGCTGTACGCACTGCACAAGCGGAGGCACTGAAGGAGCTCCGCGCAGGACGCGACGAAGAAGCTGTGCAGAAAGCACTCGCTGACATCACAGATGCAGTACGTAATAAGACCGGTAACCTCCTTGATCTCGCGGTAAAAGCAGCCCAACTCCGTGCTTCTCTCGGTGAAATATCTGACGCTTGCGAAGAGGTCGTAGGGCGTTACAAGGCAGTAATCCAAACAATTTCAGGCGTGTATTCAAACGAAACTAAGAATGATCCTGAGTTCATGCGTGCTGTGGAACTCGTAGAGAAGTTTGCGAAGAAGGAAGGTCGTCAGCCACGTATCATGGTGGCGAAGATGGGTCAGGATGGTCATGATCGCGGTGCGAAGGTGGTAGCTACCGGCTACGCTGACTGTGGCTACGACGTGGATATGGGACCCCTCTTCCAGACCCCTGAGGAGGCTGCTCGTCAGGCTGTGGAGAATGACGTAAATATCATAGGAGTGTCCTCTCTCGCTGCGGGCCATAAAACGCTTGTCCCTCAGGTCATCGAAGAGCTGAAGAAGCTTGGTCGTGAGGATATCATGGTGATCGCCGGTGGAGTGATACCGGCTCAGGACTATGACTTCCTCTACAAGGCCGGGGTAGCTGCTATCTTTGGTCCAGGTACTTCTGTGGCATACTCTGCATCCAAGATGATGGAGATCCTCCTTGGTGAGGATGCCTAAGGCTCATGGTAGATTACGTTGCAGAGTAATGCCAACTTGATAAAAGAATGGGAGGTTAATGTCCCGATGAAATATTATCTAATCGGATAAACTTAACGGGATTAGTTTGGGGAATTTGCAAGGATAAGCCACTCCTCCCTAAAATATACCTTACTTGTTTCATTCATCTGAGACATGTAGATATGCCCTTTAGAAACCTCTGGGTCGTCGGTTTGCCGACATCCCGGAGGTTGTCAGAAAAAGCTCTGGGTCATCGCTTCATCGACGACCCAGAGCTTTTTGGATCCTTTTCCACGTCGAGGATGTAGCCAAAAGGACTTGGGAGAGATCGTTCCTAGAAGGAGTATAATTTCCAAGGTAGCAGTAGTGTCGGATAAGTAATACGGGCTC
Organism: Porphyromonadaceae bacterium; assembly: GCA_037191085.1. Classification (GTDB taxonomy): domain Bacteria; phylum Bacteroidota; class Bacteroidia; order Bacteroidales; family Porphyromonadaceae; genus Porphyromonas_A. The sequence continues at coordinate 9,674 of JBAKGE010000060.1, forward strand.
CTATTCTCAATTGAGAATGGGAGCCTGTATCCATTTGGTAGGGATTGTACGATTATCTTTGGCTCAGATAACGTCGAACCGGTTCGTCGTAGTATTTCATTAGCAGATAGGAGAGCAGAATACATCCGGACACGAGTCCCACTGCCACGGGGATAATCGATCCTACCGATCGTTCGGCACTCCACAGCCAGGCATAGAAGAGGTAGTAGAACGGGTAATGAATGATGTAGACGGGATAGGAGATCTTGCCGAGGAATGTGCTGACCGCAGTCGCTCTTCGGTTTGTTGTCTCCGCCGATGCCCCTATGATTATGAGGATCGGGAATACAAAAAGGACACAGAGGACATCGAAGAGTGTATTCATCCATACGGGTCCATAGTTGGCCATATTGGGCATCAGAGCGATGCACAGCAGTACGGCTGCACATATCCCGAATGCTCCTCTTACCCTACGTGGGCGGAATCGACGAGATAAGAGAAGACCCAAAGAGAAACTGAAGAGGACTTTGAGTAGACCTCCCCAGAATCCATAGTTCATCATCGACCATCCGAATCCGATGATCCCCGACTGCGTCACATCGGTGACTGTAAATCCCGCAAGTAGTGCACCGAGTAGCACAACCACAGCAGTGAGGATAGGGGTAGAGAACTTTCGTGCTACTACGGCATAGAAGAAACTTGCTACGTACTCAAAGAAAAGCGACCAACTCGGACCATTGAGAGGGAACATCTCTGTATTTCCTCGTATGTCTGCCATGCTGCCGGGTGTCAGGGGGATCATCAGGAGCTGAAGGAAAAGTGCCAGTGATACCATAGCTATGGATACTTTGCCACCGTCCCACCGGACACTCCCCTGTATGAGGAATGTGGCTACTCCGAGCAGTGCTCCGATGATTAGCATCGGATGAAGTCGAATAATACGCCTGCGGACGAACTTCCATGTGCTGAGGCCTCTCTGCCACCTATCGTCGTAGGCATATCCGAGTACAAAACCCGAGAGGATGAAGAAAAAGTCTACTCCGAGGTATCCATGATTCACGACCGGCACTCCCATTTCATCACCGAACCCCTCTCCTATATGGTATAGCAGGACTATCAGAGCTGCCACCCCCCTTAGTCCGTCAAGGATTAAGTAGTGGGGTTTGGTGGAGCTGATGTGTGCTACATTGTCGTTTGTTGTAGTCATACCTAGTCAATGCAATATAAAAAGGTCGGGGAACTCTCCGAGTACTTGAGTTTCCCGACCTTGCTATTCTTCCAGAAATTCTTCCGATTACTTCAGATTAGGATTTACGGTACCCCATTCAGCTACAGCCGGGATGATACCCATTTCGATCACCTGATCGCGAAGAGCGGTAAGGTGCTTGTAGCTTGCATCGAGTTCTGCTATCTCCTCTGCAGTACCCTTAGCATCGGTGTAGGTTACACCGTCTTTTGTGATGCTTGTCTCCATTGCCATCATGATATTCTGGTAGCGGTCGTTCTTCACGAAGCAACCTGCTGGCCAGCGGAACGCGGCGCCACCCATAGCAGCCCCGATCATCTCGATAGAGCAGTACGCAGGGCTCTGGAATGACGAGCGACCACGCAGAGCGATGATATTAGCACCACCCTTTACTACCTTGGTGCGAATTTCCTGCCACTGTTCGTCGGTGAGCTTGTCCGTGCCGATCAGATCAGTCAGAGGAGTACCCTTGACCTTTGCAGTAGATGCGAATACGGCCATCTGCTCACCGTGACCACCGTATGTGCGGGTGTTGGTCACTTCGCTCTGGAGAACTCCAAAGTGTTTAGCCAATTCACTTTGCAGACGAGTGCTGTCAAGCGCAGCGAGTGTTGTTACCTGACTTGGCTTGAGACCCGAGTAGATGAGTGCCACGAGACCGGTGATGTCAGCCGGATTGAAGATAACAACGAGGTGCTTCAGGTCGGGACAGTATGATTTGATGTCCTTACCCAGCTGAGCCGCAATCTCGGCGTTGCCCTTAAGGAGGTCTTCACGAGTCATTCCTTCCTTACGGGGAGCGCCACCGGATGATACGGTATACTTAGCATTCGTGAATGCTTCCTTGATATCCGTAGTGAAGGTGATATTGAGTCCCTCGAAGCCACAGTGGCGGAGCTCTTCGTCTACACCTTCGAGTCCTTTCGCAAATGGATCATAAAGGCAGATGTTGGGAGTCAGTCGCATCATAGCCGCTGTCTGAGCCATGTTGGAGCCAATCATACCTGCTGCGCCTACGATGACGAGCTTTTCATTGGTGATGAAGTTCATAACTTTTTTTCTTGATTAAGTGTGTAAAAACTATCTTTCCTATATTTTGCTTGCTCTCTAAATTAACCATACAAAAATACGGATAAAAATAGATATTTCAATACAAATGATTCGATATAATCATCTTTTTATTTCTTTAGGCTCTTCTCGTACCCTTCATAACCGCCAATGAGGTTGTATACAGTGCCTCGAAAGCCCATCCATAGTAAGACTTCTGCAGCCTGGCTACTCCTTACTCCGGAATGGCAGTACACCGCTATTGGGGCAGTTGTGTCCAGAGCCAATGCTTCGATCAAATCGACGAATCCCATATCATATATATCACAATTGACCGCTCTCTCGAAGTGTCCCACTGTATACTCGGCTGGTGTACGTACGTCTATAATCGGAATAGAGGGGTTGGAGAAGACTCTTGAGAATCCCTTGGACTGCAAGGAAATC
>JBAKGE010000061.1:0-12324 GCA_037191085.1 Porphyromonadaceae bacterium
TCATGGCACTGAAGAGTTTCCCAAAAAAGTAGATCTGAAAGTCAAGACAAATGCAATAACCATAGGTGTTGATGCCCCTATGCGTACCCCTTATTTGCGTACTATTACCATGACTGGACAGGTACAAAAGAAGTTACCCCTCTACTTTTACGACCTCTACGGCGAGCATCCCAAAATTACCTGCCTGGTAGATGGCCAGCCAGCGAAGGTAGAAAACAATCATATCCTATTCAATTGGATCCAGCCTAAGGATTCGCATTTCCAGCCCCACACGGTGACCATAAAGATAGAGGAGAGTAATGGGCATACATTCACCCTTACTTACTACCTCACAGTCACTGATGCGGAGAGGAAGTTTCAGATAGATTAACCCCCATTAACCCCACTAATTGACGTAGATTAACGACCATGATAAAGACAAATATCACATCACTCTCAACACTTTTGGTGCTGACCTTTGCTATTCTTCTTCCCTCATGTAAGAAAGATTCCCCACAAAACTATTCTCCCATAAAGATAGGTGAGGAAGCAACTTCTCTCTCCGAGATAACAATCAATCGCAGTTCCCGAAAAATCCTCCTGAGTGGTGGCAATAATAAATACAGTGCCACCGTAGCAGACTCCAAAATTGCTTCGGTAACAGTAGAGAAAGACAGCCTTATCGTAACGGGGTTACAGGAGGGAAAGACCTTTGCTACCATCATGTCACACAACTATACCCAAAGGCTCGATATCAATGTGACTTTCCCACCGATTACCTTTAGTCAGCCCGAGATGCTGATCTATCCTGATCGCTTGCGTGAGGATACTTCTGTCAAACTCTCGGGAGGAGGAATAACCCCCTCTTTGTCAGTGTACCCCGAGGGGGTTATTAACATCAAGTGGGATGCACAAACCGAAGTAGTGGTCATCACAGCTCTTAGGGTAGGTGACGCTTTGGTGACAGCCAAGGATGAAAAGGGCAATAAAGCAGAACTCAAAGTGAAAGTAAGACCCGATGACTTCCCTCAGAAGTACGGCATATATGGCACCACGGGGCGCTACTTAGAGCAAAATTATAAGCTAAAAGCTGTATTCGTATCAAAGAAAGACAACGGCGAAATAATCATGGCATCAGGCTCATCTCCTAAGGGAGGTAACATCGATATGGGTGTCCTGCATGAAACTCCGACCACAGTAATCAGTATTGCCAAGGTGTCGGGGATAGAGGAGGGAAAAACCGTTACCATCAAGGTAACCCATAGAGTAGGAGATAAAAAGATCGAGACCGGGACCTACGAATGTATGCCCGAAAAGTTTGGAAATAATGAGATGTACTTTATACATCCCGACTTTATATTCTATTTACCCTAAAGTTAACGAAGGTTCAACCTAAGAAATCGGGGAGTTTTATCTCGAATATCCCGTGAATTAAAGGAGCTTAGTGCGCAAAAGCGACAGAAGATTTCCTATGCAATAATTAAGCAATACCTCCTTCTTTTATCCGAGATATACGGGATTACCCTATGGAAACCTCTGGGTCGTCGATAAATCGATGTCCCAGAGGTTTCTTTTTAAAGCTCCCGGAGATCAATTTATCGACGACCCAGAGGTTTTTGCCACATGCATACACATATCCGAGAGCGGCTCTTAGCCAACCCGACAAACACGGTATCGAGAAGGAACAATATCTTAGATCGAATTTGCGTTCGACCGAATAATTCTCCGTCTAAAAAATCCAAAGAGGATGAGCCTCTGTACAAAGTAAACTATGCTCCGTGCTTTCCTCCCATATATTGATGGGTAAATACAAAAAGAGATGAGTATCGTGAGACGATATGTGGTTATCCCATGATCCTCATCTCAGGTTATCACTGTACGTAGTCTCAGGCTACGGGAGATCGGAATTACTTCTGTCGGAGTAGGTACTCGGCTATCTGGATAGCATTGAGAGCAGCACCCTTGCGGATCTGATCACTCACGCACCAGAAGCTTAGCCCATTAGGGTTTGTCAAGTCCTGACGCACACGACCTACATACACGGCATCCTTACCCGAGAGGTAGAGGGGCATAGGGTATTCCTTCTCTGAAACGTTGTCCATGAGGATAACCCCGTTAGCCTTGGCAAAAGCTGCTCTGGCTTCCTCTGTAGACACGGGACGCTCCATCTCTACCCACACGGACTCGGAGTGTGCTCTGAGCACAGGTACACGAACACAGGTGGCACTCACCTGTATATCGGAGTTCATGATCTTACGAGTCTCATTGTACATCTTCATCTCCTCTTTGGTGTAACCATTGTCAGTGAAGACATCGACGTGCGGGATGAGATTGAAGAGTAGTTGGTACGCAAACTTACTCACCGTCAGGTCTCGTCCTCCTGCATACTCGCGTGCCTGCTCCTCCAGCTCCATGATACCTGTAGCCCCTGCGCCGCTGGCACTCTGGTAGGTGGATACATGTACTCTACGGATATGCGATAGGTCTTCGAGTGCCTTGAGGGCTACTACCATCTGTATAGTCGTACAGTTGGGATTAGCGATAATGCCGCGTGGACAGCGGAGTGCCTGCTCGGCATTGACCTCTGGGACGACAAGAGGTACGTCCTTATCCATACGGAAAGCACTGGAATTGTCGATCATGATACATCCGTGCTTCGTGATCGTCTCGGCGAATGCCTCTGAGGTACTACCACCGGCACTCACGAACGCAATATCGATGTCCTTGAAGTCATCCCCCTCCTTCAGTAGCTCCACGGTCACCACACGGCTATTAACCGTATACCGGTGACCTGCACTGCGTGCGGAGCCAAAGAGACGTAGTGTATCGTATGGAAAGTTTCGCTCCTGTACGAGCTTGATCAGCTCCTGACCTACGGCACCACTGGCACCTACAATTGCTATATTCATTTGGTAATCTTTCTTATCTAAAACGGTTGTCGAACTTATCCCCCCACTACCACTAACCTTGTGGCGCATCGGGACCGCACAAAGGTAGCGGATTTCGGTGACAGTAGAAAACGAGATTTCTCACTGCTCTCTCGCCCACTGTATGGGAGTGATGTGGTGCGAGAGGAGAAAGTAATTGGCTTTGGAAAAATGATGCTTGCCGAAAAATCCTCTATGTGCCGACAGAGGAGAGGGATGAGGAGCACGGAGGACGAGATGCTTGGACTCGTCGATGAACTGTGCCTTGCTCTGCGCATCTGCCCCCCACAGCATAAATACCAGATGCTCTCGGCCCTCTGAGAGACGACGAATGACACTATCGGTGAAGCGCTCCCATCCAATCCCATGGTGACTGCGGGCACTGTAGGCCCGGACGGTGAGTATCGTATTGAGGAGAAAGACACCCTGTCGAGCCAGGTATGTCAGGTCACCTGATAGAGGCATATGGGATAGTTCGAGATCGTCCTTCATCTCCTTGTAGATATTTTGCAGGGAGGGAGGAAAGGGGAATCCCTCAGGCACGGAAAAGCTAAGACCCATGGCTTGACCGTCGTTGTGATAGGGATCCTGACCGAGGATCACGACCTTCACCTCGTCGAAGGGGGTAAGATCGAAGGCATTGAAGAGCAGACGAGCAGGAGGGAATACCCGCACTTGTCCTTGGGTATACTCTGCACGGACACGATCGGTGAGTTCTTTGAAGTAGGGAGCGTCAAACTCACTCTGTAGGACAACGCTCCAGGAGGGGTGGATCTTTACGTTCATATTTCTTGAGAGAGGTAATGGAGCAAATCCTGTAGCTCCCTGCCCACAGCGTAGGCGAGAGACTGGGGACGATTCTCCGTTTTCTTGACTATCTTTTTCGCCATAGAGCCGATATCTTTGCGACACTTTGGGTGGCGCTCAGCCACACGGCTGAACGCTCGTAGGATATACGTCACTACGGTCTCATGGGATTCATCTGCCTTGAAGTAGTCGTAGGCATGTGCCAGAGCTCTGGTGAGAATACCGGTGCTAATCTTTTCTCCCATAGCCATGCGGGCCAGTATGATATAGGGGATGAGCTGTACTTGAGCAGAAGGATATTTGTCTGAATCCTTCCACAGCTTCTTCGCCACCTTCTCGGCTACTTTCGGTCGTCTCATCAATACGAGGGTGACGAGTTGTTCGCTCACTTCTACAGTAGGGCACTCCTCTACAAGAACCAAGCAACGCTCTACCGTCACATACTCATCAGGTAGGGTGTAGAGGGAGAGTAGCTTCATCTCTCGCACACGCTTAGGCCACATGATATTGAATAGTTCCTCACACTGAGGTAGAGACTGCCCTATCTCACGAAGGCGAAGTAGGTTCACTCCAAAGTTAATCCCATAGTCTACGCCTTTGTCACGCATGCTCTTTGCGACCTCGCCATCCATACCACGCTTGAGCTGTACCCGCACCGACGTGAGGAGTTCGTGCCAGCGTCCCTCGCTGTAGGAGGAGTCGGAGAGCTTCGGATAGTCCTCCAGTCTCAGTGCCAGAGTGCGGTACTGCTTGCCGTATCGTAGGTTCTGCTCAATGTAATTCTCCTCATATGTCAAAAGTATATCACCAGCTTCTGTCCTGGTCATCACGGGGTTGACGAATCCTATATACGGCACTGCTCCCGTGTGAGCATAGCGCTCCTTAACCTCCGCCACCAGCCGGGGATCAACATCAGTACCATAGGTGATTATCAGATGTTTCGCGGCATCATAGTCTCCAGTACTCTTGATACGCTGTATCTCCATCAGCAGTTCACCAAATAACTTCCTCAGTTCATCGTAGTCGCGTACTACGACATAGTGTTGACCATCATGCTCCTCCATGACCACTGCCCTACCCTGAGAATCACGATCAAGCACCCAATTGGCGATAAGTGCTCTATTCTGCAGGTGCGCTTCACGAAGCACTGGTTCATCCCCTACCCTCGCAAGCTGGATCAAAAGAGCACCTGTCAAATAAGTGTCATAAAGAGTATAAGCTGCTTCGATTGACGGTAGAATACCCGCGTGGATTACACTCGGATGAGCGATGAAGTAGAGTGCATTAAGGTCAGCGCGAGCTTCCTCTATCGCCGAGTCGTACTCACGCAGTGCATCACCCGTAATTCCAGGAAGTAAGCGTCCCGACCCATGCCCTATACCTTCGTGCAGATCCGTGTGGACGTTACCCACCAGTGTGCCATACCGTCGTACCCGCTCCTGCACCTCGGGCTGGAGATAGAAGTGCTCTACGATTCCCTTCATGCGTGCCGCAGATACTGCAAAGGAGATATTAGAGAGAGTGACAGACTTGGAGCCCACCTCGGCACGTATGGTCTCATCATTGGGGAGATTAATCCCGAGGGGGGAAGCGGGATAGGAATCACCAGCCAGCATCACTACATCAATCGCACGAGTGGACATGGCACCTATCTTTTCACGCTTATACTCCTGCGCTATGGGAGAATCCGCCTCCAGCTCAGCAGCCAGCAGTGCCACCTTACGGGCACGTTCGGTACCCGCCTTATCCTCTATCTGTACTATCCCCTCATACGAACCCTTGAGCCCCAGAGGATCACTATAGGTCTCTATGAAACCATTGATCATGTCTATCTCCTCATTGAGGTGTACCCAAAGCTTGGAGTAGTGAGCGAAGTCATTGATATTTCCACTCTCGTAGAAGGCTATGAGTGCCTGCAATACGTCGGCAGACTGTGCAGAGGGTGCATGATTCACTGCCATAGTAAGGTGCTGTACGATCATCTGCAAAGCATCGCCATAGAGTCCGTCGGTATAAGCATCGAGTTCTGTCAAAGTACCGTCGATTCCCCGTACGAGACGGGTATTGAGTCCTGGTGCTATCTCATACTTCCCTACCTGCTGAGCATAGTACTCTCGAGCCTCACGGGTCGTAATCCCGGGGCCATAAAAGTTGACAGCCGAACGCTCTACCAACGTTTCACTATCCCCTGAAGCCCTACGGATAGGATCATAGTCTGGATCCATGATCAGACGTACAAGTTCCTCTCTCGACGTCCCCTGTGCTGCCAGATACTCATCCAGATTATACGGGAGCGAGGAGAGAGCTTCCTCTAAATATTCAGCCGTGAAGCATGGCACTACCTTTCGCTCCTCATAGGTATGGTGTACACCGCTGTACATCCATACCCTCGCCAGATAATCCTCCAGCTCTGCCGTCCTATACACTCCATGCTCCCATATCGCTTCCAATACAGATCGCAGAGCAAGTCCCAGTCGATGATGCTGTAGGTACAGGATATCACGCCCCCACAGACAAGCCTCTGAGAGCTCATATATATATCTTTTCATAGAAAGGGATAGATCGTCCCAGCCAGACACATGATACCTCAGTATCTCGAAGTCACTATTCCTATATACTACCATCTTTTCGTCCATATCTTCAATACCTCTTATTCATCGATAAAGAAATCACTGTCTATTTTCTTTATCTCGTACACTTCTCTGGTACTGACTCCTATATTGTGCTCTATCATCAGTTCGCACAATTGTTTACCGTTAATAAGAGCTACCCTCATATCGAGAGCGGGTGTAAATTCGCGGGCCTCTCGGGTAAAATCGGATGTAGTTATGAAAACCCCTTTCGTGGCTCTTTGACCCGACAAAGCCCCTACGAAACTCTGGATCTCTTCACGTCCGACAGAACCTTTATCATACCTTTTCGCTTGGATATACACATTGTCCAATCCCAATTTATCTTCCTTTATAATCCCGTCAATCCCCTCATCATGGCTTCTCTTAGTTACCCTGGCAGAGTGCTCAAAATGACCGCCATACCCCATGGCTACCAACAACTTCACCACCAGTCGTTCAAAGAAATCCGGAGATTGCTTCTTGACCTCATCCAACAATTCCTCTGCCAGTGATTCGCTAATCTCGCCATAGGCGTCCGCCATTATGTCCGTAGGGGTCTTTTGTATTGTATCCACAGCCGAAGACTCCCCACACGCCACATGGCAAGCAGGAGATTCTTTCAGTCCAATGAAGACCAGAAACTCCTCATACTGTCTCAGAGTCTCGACGGTAATCTCCTCCGGTCGGGTAGCTAATAAATCTACGCCTCTCTGAGTGATGGAATAAAAACCTCTCTTCGGGGAAACGACACAACCTGCTTTGCGAAGATAGGTTCCTGCCCAAGTCGTCCTGTCCTTGTACTTAACCGCGTTGCCACTACGAGTCATCTCCCCTCTATCCTCCTCCGTAAGATTGAGTGCCGTCGCACAATGCTCCATGAGTTCTCTGGAGGAATGACTCAGGCTGTCACTCAGGTACTCCAAATAGGGGAGCATGAATTTCTGAAAATTTGGTACCATGGTTGATGCTACATACATTCATCGGTAAGTCTGTAGAAAATCCATTGGGGATTCTCTTCAGATTAACTCATCTATTTTATCACAAATATAGCAATTTCGATACCCATTCTGCACGGTTCGGGAGACAAAAAGCATACCCCTGTACACCTTCCACACACTGCATGTGTATGGTGTGCTACCTCGAAAATCCGCTCAACAAATGTACCACATGGCATAAAAAAGCTCTGGGTCGTCGGTATTTCTTTCTCTGGGTCGTCCAAAAAGAAACATCCCAGAGAAAGAGACATCGACGACCCAGAGAAATTTCGATCTTCCGTAGGTAAAACGAGTAGACACTCCGGTACAACTCCATAGAACAGAGCCACAAGTCCTCCCACATCCGGCACATAAGGAAAAAAGGGGATTTGTCTCAAATCGCTGGGTTGGCGTGCCCAACTCCTCGGCGCAATGAACCGATAAAAGCACAAGAATAGTCAGAATCGTTTCGTGTACGGAAAGGCAAGAAAAAAGCGTTCATCGCTCTGAGATTCTTTTCGCCGAAAATGGATAACTTTGTACCGTCTCTATGGCTTGTGCCAATAGAGTATGACTGTACATACAACAGAAGGATATGAAAATCGCTATTGTAGGCACCCTGCACCAGAAGATCGACAGCACTCACTTTCGCTCCATGATGGAGATGATACTCCAGCACCGCATGGAGCATGATATCAGCATCGAATCACGCTACTTCGCCCACCTGATGAACATGGGCATCAGCATGTCAGGGGTACGGTCAATGCCGATGACCACGACAATGGAGACCGATCTGCTCATCAGCATCGGAGGAGATGGGACATTCCTGAAGGCTGCTCGGCTAATCGCAGGCACAGATGCTCATATCATGGGAGTGAATGCCGGAAGACTGGGGTTCCTGGCAAGCATACAACCGCAGGAGGTGAAGAAGGTATTGGAGGCCATACTGTCGGGAGACTTTGGGTCGGAGAGTCGTTCGATGCTCGAGGTGGTGACACATGATGAAAAGGGAGTGGAGAAGGTCTTGGGACCGGTGCTGAACGAGGTGGCGATAGTGCGACGCGACACCGCAAGCACAATATCGATATACACACATGTGGACGATGAGTTCGTGGTGACGTATCAGGGCGATGGGATACTGGTATCCACACCGACAGGATCAACGGCATATGCCCTGAGTGTGGGGGGCCCTATTACCCACCCTGCGAGCCCCACAATCTGTATATGCCCTATAGCATCCCACTCACTGAATATACGCCCGCTGGTGCTCGCAGACCACACAACAGTGACCGTGGGCGTGGAGTCGCGGACAGGGACGTTCCTGCTTGCATGCGACGGCAAAACCACTACTCTGACGACAAAGACACAGGTAAAAATCAGGAAGTCGGACAAGAAAATCAAAATAGCTCATCCTCGATCGTATTCGTACTATGCTACACTACAGCAGAAACTCCTATGGGGACAAGATGCACGAAGTGGCATAGGACTAAATGAAGACGGCTCCCTATCCGAAGAATAAAGAGCCGCTAAGATTAAACCACACGAAAGGGGAAGTCAATACAACTAATTGGATACCGTACTAAGGCAACACTATAGTCAACCGAGCAAAGAAATTGCGTGGGGTAACTAAGTTGGTATTGAACATCGCGATATCGGCAGGCTTGAAATCGAGGAGGTTATCTCCTCCAAGTGACAGAGTATAACGGCGCCTATAGGACAAAGAGGAGGACAGACGGGTGGTGAAGTAACCTTCGTACCGATACTTCTCCACGTTAGCTGGAATACCTTTGCTTTCGTCCGCAGCATTGAGATAATAGCCGTCGACGGGTGAATGGTAGCGAGCCATAGCCGTTGCGCTCAGATGCCAGTCTCCAAATGACTTAAAGCTCTGGAGATTGAAGAGAAAATTGTAAGGACGCTTATTATTGAAAGCATAAGTGTCTCCATTCAGTTGTATCCGTGCAGGACTATAGATATAACTATACCCTACCGTGAATGACAGACCATTAATGGGTCTGTAGGTGACGCGTAGATTGCCGACGTTCATTCGACTATTTCCCTCTATGTTGTAGTGTCTTTGATCCCCCTTTTCGTCGGAGAGCATGAGGATACGATTCGTGAAGATCGTGTGAGTAAAGTCTGCGGTCACTTGGAGCTTGGATGCATACCAGTCGATACTTCCCATGAACTGATCGGCGGTCTCAGGCTTGAGATCAGGATTACCATAGATATGGAACATGCCGAGATGGCTCCAGTCGTAGTAAAGTTCCATGAGTTCCGGACTCTTGAATGCGTGTGCATAGGAGGCACGAAGAGTAATCTGGGGAAGCTTGTAGGCAATATTGAGCTTGGGAGAAGCGTGAAACCTGGAGCGTGAGTGATAGTCGAGACGCACACCGGCCATGAGATCAAAGCCCCTGAAAAGTTCACGGAGATACTGACCATAGATCACAGTATTCCATATAGCTTTGGTCTCCTTAGCGGAGGCTATTTGATCGGAGAGGATGCGTTCCTCTCTTCCCTCTATACCGAAATTCAACTCACTGTCGTCGCCATACATGCGGTTCCACTGGGCCCGAGCGACCTGCTTGAGATTATTGTGCATCAGTTCACGATGAGCTGGATCTGATGCTTCAATCATAGGATAGTAACGATAACGGAGAGACAGGTCAGCAGAGTAGCTGACTTCGAGATTGTTCTTTTCAGAAAAGCTGTAAACACCCTTGATGTTTCCTCCATAATTACCATAATGGTCATTCCGCTCCTTGGAAAGCAATTGTTTGCGGTGACCGGCTTGGAGCTCGAGCATAAGGGTAAATGCTCTCATCGGACTAAGTTCAAAATGAGTTCGGGCGCCATAGATGATGTTTGCAGGAATTTCACGACCATTACCCACAGCACTTGACTGAAGGTAGTATCCCCCGTTGCGACGAAGAGAAAGGGAAGTGCTATTACTCCACATCTTTCTCCTTATGGAGCCATTGAACGAACTACTCCACTGTCCGGTTGAGTTGTATCCCAAAGATGCATCTGCAGTCCACGGGTCAAGTGGTTTCTTGGTGATGATATTAATGACCCCGGCAATGGCATTGGAACCATACAGAGCAGATCCTGCGCCCCTCACGACCTCAATCCTCTCAACATTGGTCGGATCAAGTCGGTAAAAGTCCATGTTGCCTTGCTTCATGCCTGCCATTTCCTCTCCATTGACGAGAAAATTGACATAGTGACCTGATAACCCTTGCATTGAGATCTTGGGAATATTGGCATGCGAACTAAACTCCACTCCCGGTATCGAATACTCCAGCAGCTCCATCATGGTAGCGGGAACAATCCTCTCAATTTCAGGCTTGCTCACAATCGATGTGGGCACCGTAACATCCAATAGATGCTTGGTCGTGCGTGTGGAGGTCACGACAAGTTCGTCCAGAAACTCATCCTTCTCCTGGAGAGTAATAATCCCCATATTATTCGAGACACCATGGTCTAATATCTGTACTCTACTGCGGTATGCTCTATAGGATACATGCGACAGGGACAACGTGTATTCCCCCGTAGGAGCTGATAACTCAAAGTACCCCAAGGCATCCGTCTGAGTGGTAGTAATGACTTTCCCGTCCGAAGTACTTAGCTGCACTACCACATTAGGAATCTTTTCCCTCAGAGAAACTCCGATGACACGCCCTCTGAGTGAACCATACCCGCTCGTGCTCATCGCAGAGGCATCAAGTGCGGGTATGGCTATAAGGAGTGAAATCAGAGACAATAATGCTAATTGCCCCAATCGTTTCATGCTTTCTCTGAGCTCTTACTGGATCTTGATGTACCTGAAGGTAACGCCACCACCAGTCCCTTTCTTGGTCATGAAGCCGGTCCAGTTGACCTTGTAGAGGGTCTTGCCGTCAGCAGCTTTGAAGACGAAGATATACTGATTGGTCTTGTACATCTTCTTGATTTGCCCCATCCAACCATTCTTCATTGTATTTTTTCTATCAAACCAGTTCGTACGATACTTCCACGGAACATCCTCGGTGGTTTGGCTAACCCAAAGTGCCTTCTTGGTTTTTGTCTGCGGAGGCATCCCAACTGAAGAGTAAATAACGTCGCCGATTTCATTATTCACAAATTTCAGTTTTGAGATATCGATATCTGCACTAAAGTCTGTGAATTCCGTGACAGCGACTTCAGCACCTCCGGCAAAGCCATTACCATTAACACGTATTTCCTGACGATGGAATGCCACATCCCATTCGGTACTCTTCGCCGGATCCCATCTATTATCTTTGTCTATTTCCGGATATTCCTTAAGAACTTTTATGACTTTATTGGTCTTGAATGAAAAGTACACCCATGAGTCGTAGGCCGAGGCATCAAGGTACTCCTGCTTCTGTTCAGCAGTGGGTGCTTCGGGTTTGTCCGTGTTGCACGAAGAAATTCCCATCAGGAAAAGAGACGACAAAGCAAGTACAAGTATTCGTTTTTTTCTAAGCATAGTTGAGTAATATTAGTGGTGAAAAGTTATCTAAACACCCAACAAAAGTACGGCTACCTATTGCTACCTGCAATACCTACATTGTGGTATTTTGATCTCACAAGAAGTTTCTTGTCCATCACAAGAAAAGGGTTGTTAATAAATGGTTTAAGAGAAGCAGAAAAGAAATATGAAAACAAAAGCTCCGACCTCTCTCGAGGTCGAAGCTCTCCGGAAAATCAATGATCTTAAACTAGTGTTCTTAGAGATAAAATTCAGTTCGTGAAGAATGTCGGAATCGAACCGCCAACTAAGAGTCACAAGACTCTCTCATCACCAGATGAAAACCACTCCTCTATACGTCACAAGAGATTAAGGGAATAACAAAACAAGGTCCAAACAAATAGTACGAAGAGAGCATCCTCGCCTCAAAATGATAGACTCCACAGCCTACCAAAACAACGAACACAGGTAATTCTCACAAAAAAAACAACCTAATCGCGTCTCAAACAAAGAAAAAGCTCCAGAAAGGAGGTGTTCCAGCCGCACCTTCC
>JBAKGE010000062.1:0-12240 GCA_037191085.1 Porphyromonadaceae bacterium
TGAAAGTGAAGAGTATGGCTACCACGCTTAGGAGAAAGACAAAGAGTTTGGTAAAGGGGGTACTTTCTCCTCTGCCTGTAAGGAAGGTGAAGGCAGAGCAAGTGAAGAACAGTGCTGTAACGAAGAATGGGTGTATTGCGGCACCATAAATGCTCCATAGGATGAAGAAGATCCACGCCAACCAGATATGTGTGATAGCTCCCCAGCGGTAGCGACTGACTGCTCTACCCGAGCAGGAGACGATGCGTGTGGTGATGAATAGCAGGAGGAGGGTGAGGATAGTTATCGGTATCCATAGGTGCCGGGGAGGGATTTGTACGCCGGTAATCCCCTGCACATGCTGGAGGAGGAACGATGTCATCCCCTCCGCAGTGGGCTCTGCCATGAGTAGGAACGTCAGCCACCACGCACACAGAATGCCGAGGATATAGCTGGAGGAGTGCCGTGAAGTCGAGAGCTGTATCTCACGGAGCTGAATGTAGATGAAAGGCACTGTAGCAAAGTACGCCGGATGCACCAAAACCAGTAAGCCGAGCCACAAACCGACATTAAAGGTGAGAAAGGGTGTACGGTGAAGAGCGTAGGACGTGATGATCAGCTCAACTGCTGCGACCATGAAGAGCAAGCATCCTAATGAGATGAAGTTCTGCTCTGCGCTTTCACGAGGGACGATGAACCATATTCCGAAGAGTACCAGGCTCTCCCAACCTTTCACGTGTGCACCGTATGCTAATACCCCATGTCGGTAGAGGAGCACGAGAACAACCCCGAGGAGGCCCCAGCACCCCCACGACACGAAGCCCCCCGATGTCAATAAGGACATCGGATCACTCGAGGCTACGTAATCCCACAGGCGCATTGAATCAGTCGTCAGTAGTCGTGGCTCAAGAGAGTAGATCCTGTCCTATGTCCCTGCGGAAGTACATTCCTTCAAAAGACAGTTCACTCATACGATCATACACTGTCTGGAGTGCTTCGGATATTGTGGATCCCTCGGCTGAGACAGCGAGCACGCGCCCTCCGTTTGTCACGATCTCCTCTGACGGGAGTTTCTCTGTCCCGGCGTGGAATACTAAGGCTTTGCTATCGCTTTTGTCCAGACCACGGATAGGATAACCTTTCCTATATGCTTCGGGGTAACCTCCTG
Organism: Porphyromonadaceae bacterium; assembly: GCA_037191085.1. Classification (GTDB taxonomy): domain Bacteria; phylum Bacteroidota; class Bacteroidia; order Bacteroidales; family Porphyromonadaceae; genus Porphyromonas_A. The sequence continues at coordinate 1,148 of JBAKGE010000062.1, forward strand.
AGGTGGCGATGACGGTCACAGCCACGTTATCGCTGTGTGTTATTGGTGCTACTTTATCTAGAGTCTGGTCTTTCAGTGCCATGAGTGCCGGTACGATATCTGAGGAAATACGTAGCATCACAGCTTCAGTCTCCGGATCTCCCATACGACAGTTATACTCTATCAAGTACGGTTCGCCCCCAACATTCATCAGCCCGATGAATATGAATCCTCTGTAGTCTATTTGCTCCTTTTGTAACCCTTCTACCGTCGGACGAACTATACGTTCCTCTACTTTTTTCATGAACTCGTCGTCCGCAAAGGACACCGGAGACACTGCTCCCATACCGCCGGTATTGAGACCGCGATCACCCTCTCCGATACGCTTGTAATCCTTTGCGACCGGAAGGATTTGGTAGTGTGCTCCATCCGTGAGGACAAATACCGAGCATTCGATGCCGTCAAGGTACGTCTCCACCACTACTTGGTTCCCAGCCTTGCCGTACTTACCGCCGAGCATTTCATCTACGGCGTGGCATGCCTCCTCTACATTGTCCAGGATTAGTACGCCTTTACCGGCTGCAAGTCCGTCTGCCTTGAGTACGTATGGTGCTTTCTCCACCGCTCGTAAATATGCTTGTGCGGATTCCACCTCTTTGCTGAAGAATGTCTTGTACCGCGCTGTCGGGATACCGTGACGTAGCATGAAACTCTTGGCGAAGTCCTTGCTCCCTTCTAAACGCGCTCCCTCTGCTGTCGGTCCGACGATGTGAAGGCGAGAGAGGTCTGGTTGTGCTTTGAGATAGTCCACGAGACCGTCGACAAGGGGCTGTTCTGGACCTATTACCAGTAGCTCAATGCCCTCTTTTCTTACCAGTTCAGCCACTTCATTGTGATTATCCTGGTCTATGTACACACGCTTACACCTGTTTGGAATTCCGGCATTACCTGGTGCCAATATCACTTCTGTCACTGCGGAACTCTGGGCTATTTTCCATGCCAGTGCCTGCTCACGTCCTCCACTACCTAATACTAGTACTTTCATCTCTGTCCGGGTTTGTCTAAGAAATTTGATCTGAGATCTAATGAGTTACTTCAGGAAGTCGTCAAAATATCTTGTGATGACTTCGTACAGGTGCACTCGATCCTTCCCTATCACGTTATGCTCATGATTCGGATAGATCATGTAGTCGGGTAGGGTACGTGCTTCGATGGCAGCGTTGAGAAACTCCTGTGAGTTCTGCCACACCACCACAGGATCCACAGCTCCGTGAATTAGCATTAGTCGTCCCTTGAGGTCTCCAGCGCGGAGAGTGAGGTTATTCTTCTTGTACCCTTCCGGATTTTCCTGTGGTGTATCCATGTACCTTTCGCCATACATCACCTCATACCGTGACCAGTCGATGACGGGACCTCCAGCTACACCTACCTTGAACACATCGTTGTGCGTCAGCATTAAGTTTGTGGTCATGAATCCCCCAAAGCTCCAGCCGTACACGCCGATCCTTTCAGCATCTATGTACGATAGAGACTTGAGGTACTCTACGCCCTTCATTTGGTCGGCCATCTCACAAGTACCGAGTTGTCTGTGGATCGCACTCTCAAAGGCATGTCCACGATTGTCCGTACCTCTCCCGTCCATGGTGAATATAATGTACCCCTTATCCGCCATGTAGCAGTCCCAGTTGGCATTCAAACCACGCCAAGTATCTGTCACTAGCTGCGAGTGAGGTCCTCCGTATACATACACTATCACAGGGTAGCGCTTCCCCTTCTCGATAGTGCGAGGACGGGTCATTTTGTAGAAGAGATCTGTCGTTCCATCTGCTGACTTCAGGCTTCCAAGCTCCACGACAGCATTCAGTCGTGTGGCCATCGCCGGAGTCTCCGCTCGTTCGATGAGCTTACGCTCTACCTTCTTCCCGGTTTTGATCAGCCATGCTTCACCAGCATTATCCTTTGACGAAAAGGCATCGTAAGCCATAGAGAAGTCCCCTGACATACGTACACTATGCGTGCCCTTCCCTTTTGTTAGGCGCTCTATTTTTCGGCTCTTGATCCCTACTCTGTATAAATCTTCCCCTATGGTGTAATCCTTGTTCGACGTGAAGTAAGCCCATTCACTATCTGGAGAAACTCCTATGAAACTCATAATCTCCCATGCGCCACTTGTCAACTGTGCCATCTGCTTCCCATCGGTATTGTAGAGGTAAAGGTGTCGGTATCCGTCCGTGCGACTCATGCGGATGAACCGACGAGTATTCGTGGGTAGGAATGCGATTGGGTGTACGGGCTCTATGTAACGTTCGTTTACTTCCGTCAATATTGTGCGCTCAGCATCTCCTGATGCTACAGAGTATCGGACGAGTTTGCACCTACTCTGATCCCTATCTACCTCGTCTATGTATATACTCCCTTCATCGGGAGCCCATGCTATATTCGTTAGATATCTATCCTTTGGAGTACCGGTATTCAGGTACTTGGTTGTCCCGGTCTGCGTATCATATACACCTACTGTTACCTCTTGACTTGCTTCGCCAGCCATGGGATACTTGATCGGATCCATTTTCGCTATACGTTCCCCCATTCGAACGACAGGGTAGTCTGCCACCTGAGTCTGGTCAATCCGATAAAAGGCCAGATAGCGTCCTGTGGGTGAAAAGAACAATCCCTTCTCTATCCCAAATTCATTACGGTGCGCTGCCATACCATATACGATATCATGTGATCCGTCCGTGGTGATCTGTGCGATCTTACGACCGTCACTGTAGGCGATGAAAATATTCGTACCATCCGACCCTGCTACCATGTCTCCGGTGGGAGATAAAACCACCTCCGTGAATGCGTCGCTGAGCTCTATCTGACGTATTTCTTGTGTACCGGTACGCACCACATGGTAGGTATTAAGCAATCGGGCTACGAGGAACTTGCCGTCCGCAGTAGGCACCAGCGGAGGCAGCGTTGCGCCTGTAGGCTTTGTTAGATAGGTCTTTGCTACACCATCCATGCCCTTGACCTCCAGAGACTCTGTGCCGAAGAGCAGTATTCCCTCGGGCACTACACCCAATACTCGAGGCATTTGGGGTTGGTGATCTCGATACTTGCTACCTCCGGGTACTACATCGTCGAGAGTTATCGCCGACTGTCCCTGTGCTCGGTGTCCACCGGTGCCGATCAGTCCCATCGTAAGAGCCAGTATGCCCACAATCTTTTTCTTCATCATGTGTTAAAGTTTGTACTTGTATTACGCTTGACGTCGACCACAAAGAGCCAACTCACACTATTCTCCACAAAGATACATGATTTCACCTAAAGTCAGAAAGCCCCCTTCATCCCCTTCGTCTGCCTTCAGGCTGGTATACCAAAAAGAATGTGTACTTTTGTGTCTCACCTCCCTCTGCTCCCTTTCCCAAATCGAGCGGTAAAGTGTCCCAATACCCATACATCAGTAAAAATGAAATCCACTGCTCCACGAGCGAACGGCTTTCTCCTGGCATACGTAGGTATGGCTGCCTCTACGCTCATCATAGGTCTATCCTTTGTCTTTGTCAAGATTGCCCTATCGGTCTCATCTCCTATCGATGTGCTTGCTCACCGCTTCAGTATAGCTGCAGTGACGATGATTCTGTTCTATATCGCAGGAAGCATCCCTTGTCCGCATACAGAGCACCGTGGACTGGTTCGACTGCTGGTGCTCTCTGTACCATATCCTCTGTTGTTCTTCTTGCTACAGGCGGTGGGGCTGCAGCACACTACGGCATCGGAGGCAGGCATTTTCTCTGCCCTCACTCCCGTACTCACCCTTCTCATGGCGATGATCGTACTTGGGGAGCGAAATACGATCGGACAGATCACCGGAGTCATCATATCTCTTGGGGGGGATGCTATATCTTTGCGATGAATCGTACATCTATTCATGCAGAGAGTATCTGGGGTAATTTCCTTGTGATCTTGAGTGTTCTTTCTGTAGCCCTCTATTATGTCTATGGTCGTAAGGTGGTGCGAGACTATCGACCTGTGGATGTCACATTCGTGATGATCATGGCAGGATGTATTTTCTTTAATGTCGTAGCCCTTACGGTACATTGGGCAGAGGGGACCCTGGGTGAGTTTTTCACACCACTGACAGATCATAGCTTTCTCCTCTCGATACTTTACCTCGGTGTGTTGTCGTCGCTGGTCACGTCTGTATTCAATAACTATGCCCTCCGTCTCATACCGGCATCTCAGGTCGCTGTCATCAATAATCTCACTCCCATCATCTCCATAGTGGGTGGCATATGGATCCTTGGCGAAGAACTCTCCTATTACCACTACATTGGTGCAGTCCTAGTCCTCATCGGGGTAGTCGCCACCAATGTCTTTGCTCACAGGGAATGACACCGCAGCTCTTTCTCTTGGTCTTTAATCCATGTGTGCTGCTGATACTCTTTTTCTGCTGTCAAGTCTGTGAAAATCAAATATCTATATATCCGTGTGCAGCAGGGCTTATATTCACTCCAAGAAGTTCTGGGTTGTCGATGTCCCGACGACCCAGAGCTTTTTGGGACGTTCTCTCGGACCTTTCGATATCGATGACCCAGAGAAATTTTTGGCTCCCCTGCGGGATCTCCTATAGCCCGCATGGATACTTGCATAGTGCGAGAGGTATGAGAATGGAGTAGGCCTGCACCTCTGGTGAGGTATATGAATATTGGAAGATTTTTTAGCTATCTTTACGGACTTGACTAAGATATTTTAAATCTGACGAACAAATTTTATACAACTATGCAGTCTACAGTAAAAGGGAAGGGAAAAAGAAGCGTGTCGCTGGTGCTGATTATGCCCATTGTACTGATGATCGCAGGTGGATGCTCTGTGATCAAGACCAAGTCCGAAGTGCAGAAGAACTCTGTCTCGCAGAAGCTTACCTCTAAGTATGACAGGATAGTGGCTGATAGCACCCGTGTCGCCGACGGGCTATTTGGGGTATACAGAAGTGAAGGGAAGTACTTCTTTGACATCCCCATGTCGCTTATGGGACGTGATTTTCTTGTAGTCAATCGTGTGCTGCAGGTGCCACCTGAACTGAATGATGCAGGGATAAATAGGGGTATTAACTATGAGAATACGCTCATCTCATTTTCCCTCTCTGAGGACAAGAAGGATCTGCTCGTGACCAACGTCAAGCCCACGCCCTACTATCCGGAGGGAGATGCGATAGGATTGTCGGTGCTGGATAACTTCAGGTCCCCTCTCATGGCGAGAATACCGATACATACCCTCGGTACAGACTCTACATCCGTGCTGGTGGATATGACCCAGTTTTTTGATGGCTCGTCTTCACTCCTCAACCACCTTTTTGATATGATCAGTGTGGGGGGCAATCCCGATCGTGAGCTATCCCGTATCGTGCGAGTATCGGCATTCCCTACCAATGTCACCGTCGTCTCCGACTATGGAACTAAGGTCAATGAGGGTAGGGGGAATGTATTTCTTACCGTTCAGAATAGCTCCTCTTTCGTTCTCTTGCCTGAGCAGCCTATGCGCGGACGGGTATTGAATCCTCGTGTGGGATACTTCGCTGTGCCACGTACTTACTACTCTGATGCTCAGACGTCAGTGAAGAGTGAGCAGATCATCACACGCTGGAGACTTGAACCTTCAGATCCCGAGGCATATCTCAGGGGTGAGCTTGTAGAGCCTGTGCAGCCGATAGTATTCCATTTAGATAAGAGTACGCCTGTCAAGTGGAGAAAATACATAAAGAAAGGAATAGAGGACTGGCAGGTGGCATTTGAACGTGCAGGGTTCAAGAATGCTATCATAGCCAAGGAGGTGGACGAAGAGATCAACCACGATGATCTCTCTATTTCTGGAATTAACTATATCGCGAGCGACAAGATGAATGCCATGGGGCCCTCTGTGTACGATCCTCGTAGCGGTGAGATCATACAGGCAGACATCATCTGGTGGCACAATGTCCTCACCATGCTACGCAATTGGATTGTCCTACAGACTGGGGCAACCCAAGAGGGAGCAGCGCAGTGGAATATCTCCGACGAACTCCTCGGAGATGCTATGCGATTCGTAGCGTGCCATGAGGTGGGGCACTCACTTGGATTGAGGCACAATATGATAGCATCGTCAGCCTATAGTATAGCCGAACTTCGAGATCCAGTCTTTACGGCGAAGCATGGTACCTCGCCCAGTATCATGGACTACGCGCGATTCAACTATGTGGCACAACCCGGAGATGGAGTGAAGCACTTTTCCCCTCAGATCGGAGCCTACGATATTCTTGCTATCGAGTACGCGTATAGGTGGTATGGTGATGGCCTTACGAAGTCTCAGGAGGAGGCCAAGCTCCAAGAGCTGCTAGGTAGACATACGGGTAAGCTGTACCGATACAGCGAAGCCCAGGATTCCCGTGCCGCTATGGACCCACGTGCACAGACCGAAGACCTGTCTGACGATCCAGTGACGGCGTCAGAGTTGGGAATCAGAAACCTCAAAAGAATCCTGCCTAAGCTGGAGAACATAACAGCGAATGGTGACCCGCATCAAGGCTATGACGAACTGGGGGTGATGCTCAATACCCTCATTAACCAGTGGAATACTTTTGTATACCATCCATTGGCTTTAATTGGTGGAATGATGATTGACCTGACGGATAGGAGTACTCCGAATGCGGAGACGTACTCTTTCGTCTCTCGGGAGGAACAGGAGCGTGCCCTCGACTTTTTGATACGTGAGACAATCACGGACGTGGATTGGCTGTTCGATGCTCCTGCGTACAAGAGGACTTATCCTATCAAGCAGTCTCCCTCAGGATTGATAGAGCAGGCTCCGTCACTGCTGCTCAAGAATGCTCAGAGCTACATATTTTGGGACTTACTTGATGATCGTAGGCTCGTACGTATGAGTGAGAATGAGTGGCGCAACGGATCTAAGGCTCTTTCGCCGACAGAACTAACGAGCAGGCTTTTCGATGTAGTATTTGGTAAGAGTGCTCAGGGACGTGCTCTTACGGTGCAGGAGCGAGTGGTACAGAAGGGGCTTGTGGACGCCTTGATACAGAGCGTATCAACATCTAAGGTAACCAAGAAGAATAGTCTTGTCAGTGCTACCCAAGCCCACGAGTATGACGGTTGCTGTGCCCTGGATGTAGTGCGTGAGATTAATTTTCATGGGTCACTGGCTGACAGGATATCCGATGCTATTTCTGTCAAGAGAGGACTCCTTGATAGGATATACAATACGATCAAACCGCTTCGTACCAAGGGCTCCCAACAGATGAGAGGACACTATATAGACATGGTGCTTCGTATAGAGAATGCATTTGAAAAATAACCGTTGTATCATATTAGAGTAAATGTATCATGAAAAGAGTATTACTTCTACTCTCCATATTTTTCATCTCCATAGGCACACTGACTGCTCAGGAGGTGAGGACAATTAAGGGTAGGGTTCTTGAGACTGGGACACAAGAACCTCTCCCCGGCGCGACCATATTCATCGCTCCTGATCAGCACGTAGCCAAGGACTACCAACCCCAGGGAGTGGTATCGGACTATGACGGCAATTATCTCTTCACTCTACCCAAATCTGTCAGAAAAGTAGTGGTGAGTTTTATCGGCTATAAGTCGCTCACGATCGAACTGACCGAGGCTCGATCGGTGTATAATGTGGAGCTAGAGCAGGATCGAGCTATGCTCGATGAAGTTGTGGTGACGGGCTATCAAAAGATAGAACGTCGTAAGTTGACCTCAGCAGTCAAGACACTTGATAGCAAAGATCTGGCACAGGTTGGTGTGCCGAGTGTGGATCAGATGCTGGCCGGTCAGGTGGCCGGTGTGGTGGTAACCCCTGTATCGGGAGCACCAGGAGCCTCCAGTCAGGTACGTATCAGAGGTACAGTCTCGCTTTCAGGTAGCTCAGAACCACTGTGGGTCCTGGATGGTATTCCTCTCGACGGGGATCAGGTACCGGATGATTTTACCTCCCAAAGTTCACTTGACGAACTTCGGAACACTTCTATCGCAGGACTCAACCCAGCCGACATCGAGAATATCACGATCCTTAAGGATGCTGCCGCTACTGCTATCTATGGTGCACGTGCTGCCAATGGCGTTATCGTGATCACCTCCAAGAGGGGACGTGAAGGAAAGATGCAGGTGCAGTTCTCAGCAGATATGTTCTACACTGCTAGACCTAATGCTGACCGTCTTGATCTCCTCAGTGCATCGGAGAAGGTAGACCTGGAGCTTTCGCTGCTACGCAATCCTCTGCACTCCTATAGGTCGGCGCAGGGAGATGTGGCTCGTATCATTGAGAGAGCAAGGCTTATTGATGCCTACAAGCGGAAGGGGTTGGATGCACTCACTCCAGAGGTGGCGCAGCGAATAAGTGCTCTACGTACGCAGGGTAGCGACTGGTTCGGAGAGATATACGAGCCCACATTTAACCAGCAGTATACACTGAGCTTATCGGGTGGAAGTGACAGAACCCACTACTATGTCTCTGGGGGCTATTACGCAGAGAGCGGTACTACAAAGGGAACCTCTTTCAAGAGGTATAATCTCACTTCTAATACCGACTTTAAGATTACTGATCGCTTCACCACACGACTAAGTATATTTGCTAACCAGAACGATAGAGCGACTTATCTTACCAATGGAGAGAATACCAATGCTCAATATTACTCGAGGAATGTTAATCCGTATCGAGATGTACTTGATGCGGATGGGCGATATGCTTACGATCCGGATGTCCTTAACTCAGATGATCAACCAATCCCTTTCAACTATCGTGAAGAACAGGAGAATACCAAATACACACTCAAAGGGCAATCACTCAAGACTGTCCTGGAGCTTGAGTATAGACCCCTGAACTGGCTGAGAGCCAATACACAACTTGGTTTGCAGTTCGAGAATAATTCCACTGAACGATTTGCCAACAAGGAGTCGTACTACACTCGACAGTACGCAGCATCAAATGTCTATTCCAAAGGCGGCAAGAGGGTTACATTTCTGCCGGAAGGAGGTATCATCCAGAACTGGAATGATCGCTTCTTTCAGTATAATTGGCGGACACAAGTATTCATGAATCATAACTTTAACGATACTCATGATGTGGACTTCATGGCAGGAGTAGAGCTTCGTCGTAATGACTTTACCAATATTCACACCAAGGGTTTTGGCTTCAATGAAAATAGTCATACCACAAAGCCGCTTGTATTTCCAGAGGGATACCGTGATACCGACAAGCCCGCACTTCGTCAATACCAGAAGCAATTCATTGAAAATGCTTTCGTCTCTTTTTTCAGCACGGCCAGCTATACCTACAAGGAGCGTTATACGGTCTTCGGCAGCTTGCGTCTCGATGGCTCTAATCTCTTTGGAGTCAATCCTAAGTATCGTTACCTTCCACTGTGGTCTATCTCCGGAGCTTGGAATGCGAGTCGAGAAGAATTCATGAGAGATGTCACTTGGGTATCCAATCTCCGTGTCAGGGCATCCTATGGTCTTCAGGGTAATATAGACAAGAATACTTCGCCTTTCGTCAAAGGAGAATGGAATACTACCAGCTTCTTCCCTGGTATATCAGAGCCGACGGTATCCGTGACTACCCCTCCCAATCAGTACCTACGTTGGGAAAAAACCGGCAATGTGAACGCAGGTATTGATCTTGGACTGTGGGATAGACTTAACATTTCCTTCGACTATTACTACAGAAATTCGGATGATCTGATCTCCCTAAAGTCCATACCATTGGAAAATGGATTTAACTTTGTCAATCTCAATTGGGGTCGGGTGGAGAATCGAGGTTGGGAGCTCTCCATCAATTCGACAAACATTTCTACCAAAGACTGGACATGGACCACAGGACTCAATATTTCCAGGAACAGGAGTAAAGTACTGGAGTATAATGTAGCTGACAACTCCTATACTCCCTCCCTCAAAGGTTACCCCGTCAATGCCGCTTTCGCGATACCTACAGCAGGGATCGACCCTGAGACCGGGCTCATGACATTCCGTGGAGAAAATGGTCAGCGTGTTGGCTATATTGACTTTTATAAACTCTCTACCGGTATTTGGGGTGACGTCATATCTGGTTATACTCCCGAGCAGATGAGAAACCTCTTTAAGTATATCGGTGATCGTGATCCCGACCTTACGGGAGGACTGAATACCAAGCTTCGATACAAGGACTTTGACTTCTCCGTCTTTGCGAACTTCGTCATCAACCGACTTGCGCAGCGTCAACCATCTTACAAGCCTACGCATGTCAATCCAGGAGTCAACTATACTCGTGAGATCCTATCAGCATGGTCTCATGAGAATCCTTCCGGTACTCTTCCAAAGGTTCTCAATGGCAATATGAGCGGAGATACTGAGGAAGCACTTGCCAGCCGTTGGATCAGCAGTTACGATCCCTCTGGATCATTCTTCAGCTACGACATATGGTTCAAGAAAATGAGTTACCTCCGCATCAATAGCATTCGACTGGGATATACACTCACACCCGAAGTACTCAAGAGTAAATCGATCAATCGCGTCCGCTTTAATCTCGAGTGCAAGAATCCATTTGTCATCAGTACAGATTACTCGGGATTCTTTGACCCCGAAGGATATGGCAATATCTACGTCCAGCCGATAGCCAAAACCGTATCGTTGGGTGTGCAGATAACGCTCTAATGGTATCACATCGAAGAGAAATAATGAACATGAAAGCAATACGTAACATATCTATCCTTTGCACCGTCGCACTACTGTCCCTGGGATGTGATAAATATTTGGATATAGTGCCTAAAGGATCTGTCATCCCGCATACTACGACGGAGTTCCGTGCTACACTTAACCAAGGATACACGCAGATTCCTGAACTTACGTTGGTCAATATGCGTGGGACCGTCATATCCCCTCAACCCGATATGTTGGGGTTGTCGTTGGACGAATTTGAGACTTACAAGACAATATATACTTGGATGGATACTGATGACAACAGTGGCAAAGCTGCTGCGTATCCCTACTACTCGTGCAAAGCGGCCTCTCCCCACAGCTGCAACTGCTAAAACAATCTTGTTCTTTTGTTTTCCACACTTAAAGAAAGGCCTTCAGCCAAACGGTCGC
>JBAKGE010000010.1:0-36548 GCA_037191085.1 Porphyromonadaceae bacterium
GTCCAATCACTGGCGTTTAGTGCATTCACAGTGTTGCGTAGCCAGCACCACTATCAAACGGGGAGATCAGATCATTGTCACTGACAAAAAAATCTGTCATATCCACAACGACCTTTGTAGAGTCTGGACTATAAGCTTCGATCCTCATGTTCAAAAGAATAGCCGGTGACATACTCGTCTTCAGAGCTTCAGCCATTGTATCACCGTCGGGGAGGTATATGGTGCTGACCCTCCTCATCTGAACCTTCTCATTCTCCATGGAGAAAGTGACGTGCAGTGGATCCTTTGGCTTGGATCCTACAATACTGTGTCCATTGTCAGAAGTTTGGGTAACAGTTGATCCTATCAGCATTTCACGCCCCAAAAGACTAATGGGTATCTCAAGGTATACTCTCCCATCAATGAGGTGAAGATCAATTAGCCCTTTGCTAGTCTTTTTGGCTCTCTTGACGAATTTGTCATAGCCCTGCTCCTCGTCTTTTTTTTCTTCCTTATCTTTGTCATCTTTCTGTTCCTCGTCAGACTCTTTTTTGTCAGACTGATAAGTTCGGAGGTTTTTCCCCTCTTTACGAAGAGGAGATTGAGCAGTGCTGAGAGTGAATACCAATCCTAAAATTAGGAGCAGCAGTGTTTTTTTGAACATAAGCAATAGTTAAACTAATAAGTATGATTTGTAAAATGATTACTGGCCTATATGGATAACATCCAAGATTCTATTGAAATTCCCGTAGGTTAAAATATCTTTTTCGCTGGTAAGAAGGTTGCCTGAAGACAGCTTCTGTTTGTCCACAGGAATGATGCGAACGGTATTTTTCCCTTCATCTGTTTCAGAAACTAAAATGACCGCCTGAAGATTAAGGGGGAGTTCGGCCGGTTTGGGGCTAATGAGTCCTATGTTTTCAGAAGAGACACTGTACTCACCCTGAACAAATAATTTAGCCATGGTAAACCCTTTCTCTTTAGACGGAAGACGGAAAAGAGATTCACTCCTTTTAGCAGTGTTGGCAGTGCCTCCAAAAGTAAAGGCATACACATCCGTGTCCGTGACGACATAGAGAACACTTGTCCCATTTTTAGCGAAGAAGAAACTTTTGGCCTTCTTAAGAATTTCGACGTCGTCAGAAGTAAATGTATACTTCCCCTTTGCTAAGCCCTTTTTCTCCTCGTCTTTTTTCTCCGGTTTGCGAGCGATCTCAACTTCGTATATCTCGTACTCATCTTTATCCTTAGCTTTTAACAGAGCATAAAAAGTATAAGGTCTAGCCCTTCCTGAAATTTCAACAGCGAGAGCCTCTCTATTTGAAAGGTTATTGGGGTCAAAGGCAGCAGATTTTTCTAGTTCTCCGAGCCCGAAAACTTGCCCCCATTTATCTTGCTTGGTTAAGGTCACTATCCCTCCAGATTCTTCATCGTACCAGAGAGCAATATCCTGAGTGGCGCTGGTGTCACTCAGCCCCGCGATCAATCCTTTACTGGGTCGGGAAATTCTACTAGTAGATAAGGGGAGAGTAAATTGATTTACCTTAGCTTTGGGCGTGACGGAGTAAAAACCCTCGTTGGTTGAGGCTAAGAGGGTGGGACCTGCCACGAGAATATCCTGCACTTTGAATTCATCTGGCTTAGCTTTGTACAGAAATAACTGATTGTCTTTGGAAGTCTTTAGTGTCTTGAAGTTATCCATATCAAAGAGGATTAATTTCCCTTCCCTGGTAGTTGCCCACAAGTGGTTAGTATGTGGAAAGAAACTGTAGCCTTCCATGGAGTATGTCAGATGAGAGATAAGACCTTCCACTTTTTTCAGTGGGGAAACACTCAGCATGTCGGAAAGTCTTTTCTCCTGACCTGAATAACTCCTGGAAAGAGAAGAACTCTTGATATATGTAAGATTACTTGTCTTTTCATCTTCGGTGTCTGCGACTAAAAGACCACTAATGATAGACCCATTAACGTATACGTTCCACGACGTGCTATACTCGAGATCACCGTGGTCTCGATCAATCACCGTAAATGACAGGGTATACGGAGAGGAAGACTTCTCACGAGTCATAAGATACTCCAATTTTGCACTTTTGCTGATGGTGTCTTTGTTCAGTTTATTGGGATCGGTGGTGGTGGTAAGAGTCCAACGATATCCTAAATTTTTAGACCCTGGAGCTTTTACAACCGGAGCTAACTTCAATGAGTCTCTAAACTCAACCGATATGTCTTTGCTGTCTCCCGCTTCTATCTCTATAGCCGGGATTGAGTTTATGTCCGGAAGTTGACTATTGTCTTTGATGCACCCGTGGAGTCCCAAAGTTATGAACACTCCGATTATGGAGGCAATTGTCGTTTTATATGTGTTTTGTTTTGTGTTCATGTTTAAATGTATTTTTCGAGTGATACATTTCAAATATTATCATTACAAACTGTAGATTAACGTTCATTCAACCTAAGAAGTTACTCTCCCTTCGGAACAGTATTTATCAGGAGCAATCTCCTTACATAGTACACATCCCATATGCATACATGCGCCTAAATTTCTCTGGGTTGTCGCCGAATCGATCTTCCAGAGCTTTCTCGGACAACTTCCGGGAGATCGATTTAGCGACGACCCAAAGCTTTCTATGAGGATGCATATACGTCTCTCGGACAAACGGAAGTGAGATATTGCCTAACTCCAAAATGATCTTTTGCAAAGCCATCAAGTTTGCCTCCCAAAATTCATTGAGTTAAATAATAATCATTCTCGAGACGACTCCTTCTATCTATTCCTCGTCTTTGAATTCACGTTAGATTACAACCTTGCCTCTATTTTTTTTCCTTTCAATTTCCCATCATCATGCACCAGCGGAGCATTGGGATGTTCTTTGTCGTGTTTTTTGATGTATTCATCAATAATTTTCACGAAAGCACCTGCACGATTGTTGGAACTGACGTAGCCATACCGAGGTAAATACTTGTACTTACCGTGTTTCTCACCATTAAAGTCATTGCCACGCTTTTCCTTATTATCCCAATCAGTCCATCCGAGGGCTTGGACGATGACGTTCATAGCTGCAGGACTGTAATACTCAAGGGTATTTGAGTAAGGATTCTCTGCCCCTTTGATGAGAGTATTGTAGGTATAGATGTGTTCGAAATTTGTGGGTATAGGTACCTTTTTCCCGAAGAAGACTACAGCTTCGCTAAAGTCCTTAACCGAGGCAGTAAAATTGTCATTACTACCTAATCTCAATCTTACCCTTAGGTCCTCATCCTTTAGACGATCTGAGTTCATTAGCTTGATCCGGATCGCTCCTCGTTCTTTCTTGGGTGGAATTGATGCAGAAATAATTTTGTAATCCTCGCCGGAAGCTGTCGTACCATCGCTGACAATTTCTACCTTAATAGGACGCTCGCTTTCACTGGGTGCTCCTACCAACATAACAGGTACGTCGATCTCACTAAATAAGCTATCTGGGATGGACACAAATGAATGGGATACCACAAATACTTTGTCAACATCATTGTAACCGGAAGGCTCCTTATCGAAAAAAGGAAAACGTATAGATGCATATTGGTTATTGAATTCAGGGATCTCGCTTTTCTTACACCCCTGAATGGACATCGTAGAGACGAGCAAAACCATCCATATCCCCAAAGATGCTATCAAGGAATTTATTTTCTTCATAAAAAAGAGTCTTTTGAATTGTTATTGAATATACCCACTCTTGCGTTCTAATTCTGGGAACGGTAGTACATACTCTTTGTCGGTCATTTTGTCCTGTTCAGTGCTGAAAGGCAGAGTAGGAGTTCCCCACCGCTTGTACTGATAGAAGAGTACTCCTTCAGCTATAAATTCTTTCTCGTACTCTTTTTTTATTTCTTCCATGACCTTCTCTTTACTTAAACTTCGATCTAGAACAGTATTACCTCTTTTAGTACGGACTTTATCCAAATATTCGATACTTTTTTCAGTATCTCCCTTGAGTAGATAAGCCTCTGAAGCAATATAGTATACTTCGGGAATACGGATTAGATTTACTTTTCCTCTATTGGAAGAATCTAATGCTGACTGGTCATACTTGAGAGAGATGTAAGCGATGGGTGAACTATTCGGATTTTTTTTCATCAGTTTGGTCATACGAACATCTGTATTTACCTCTCCATACAAAGATTTAATCCTCTCTTCTGGAACGATTAGAGCAGAACTATGAGTCCCTACGAAAGAAGGAATGTAATAGTTGTTCGTTTTACTTCCAAGGTCTTGAACCTGAACTGCAAATAATGCCTCTGGGGTCAACGATGAATTCTTGTCCGAAATTTCACTAAGTTCTAAAAGCTTCATCTCCGTCTGCAAACTCGGGTTTGTGAATCCCCCTTTTTCAACTAGAGAAATAACCTCAAGAGCAGCCTCCAATGCCTTATCAACAGCAGCAGAACCTCCAAACCACATGTGAACCCGAGCCTCCAATGCCTTCACAGCATAGTAATTGAGATGGATATCCCTAAATTTATAAAAGCCTTCTTTGTTTACCTCTGAGAAACGGGTCATATCCGTATTTGATACTGGGTCATTGTCTTTTAATAGTGAGATCGCCTCTTCGATATCTTTAATGAGGGAAGTATAAAAGACAGACCCCGTGACTTGACTAGGAAGGTTTTTGCTTCGTGTAGTAGCGTATGGTAGGGTCAACTTGCTGTTTAACTCAGAATTTCTTTGAGCATAATTACCGTAGCCAAATAACCTCAGTAAGTCGAAATGCACATACGCTCTAATCGCAAGCAATTCTCCTCGGATAACGGAGTAATCAATTTGGTTGAGTTCATTTTTCCTCTCCTCCAAGTTCTTGAGCCCATCATTGGCGTTGACTATAACATTCCACATCTGAGACCAAATAGCATCTGTCACAGCAATGACCTCGGGACTTTGGTACGCGTGTTCTGAGAGGGCATTGGAAAGTGTATTCAATTTTGTTTGAGCTTGGTGTCCCAATAGTTCAGTTGCAAACCAGGTAAGATTCTTACCATATGCTTTTTCATTAGCCATGGCGATGTAGCACCCGGTCAGGGTTTGTCTAAATCCTAGAACGTTGCCGAAATGTTGAGAGTCCCTCACTTCTGAGGATGAAGTGACATCGAACCACTTCTCACATGATGTGCAAATAAGAATCATGCAACTAAGAGCTGTAACGAGACGAGCTTTGTGCAGGATTGACTTGAAATTAAGTATTGTGTTATGATTCATATTTTTATTTTTTAGAATGTAGCCACCAATGACAGTGAGAACTGACGAGCAAAAGGATACTCGGTACCTCGTTCGATTTCTATGCTTGAGAAAGTATGTAGGTTGTTCATGTTACAAGCCAGTTTCAACCGTTGCATCTTGAGTGATTGACAAATCTTCTGAGGGAAATCGTAATACAATGAAATCGCAGAAATTGTCAACTCATTTCTGTTCTGGATAAAACGAGTTGTTGGACGCGTTTTGGACGCTGAATCAAATTTCTTAAATCTGGTGATTTGGCCAGGGGTTTTCCAGCGTCCCTGCCCTAATCGTCTGTCCACATTGAATTTGATATCTGCATTTTCCACTTTGTTGACAAGAGTTGCGTTATAACTCTGTGCACCTAGTAGGTATGAAAGAGTAACATTCAGACCGAACCCTCGGTATTCTGCATTGACCCCTGCTGTACCTCTTAGTCGAGGACTTGTATCTCCCGAAGGAATTAAATCTTTAGGATCATATTCATACGTAAATGAACCATCCTTTTTAATGAATAGTTCCCTACCGTTTGTAGGATCGATTCCTGCTGATTTCACTGCAAAAATGGTAGTCATGGATTGACCATCCTGGTACAAAGGAACAGGAGAGGTAGAACCTACCTCTTTTGACTTTGCCATCATTCGATCATTGTACTCACGTAAACTTTCAGATAGTCGAACGATGAAGTTTTTATTGCTTGTCACTGAACCGAACAGATTGACAAATCCTTTATCTGCTTGCCAGATGTTGTAGGATAGTCGAGCTTCAATACCTGAGTTTCGAACAAGCCCCAAGTTATCCTTCACAACGGAGAATCCCGTAACTGTGGGAATCGCCAAGTCTGTGAGCATATTCTGTGTATCAGAAGTGTACAGATCAACAGTGAGGGATAGCCCTTTGGCCATCAAGTCAAACCCAACATTGTAGTCCATTTTCTGCTCCCATTTAAGATCTGGATTAGGCATAATACTTAGGTAAGCTCCTGTCTGATTTCCGTATACCACACCAGAGAAGTATCTATAGGTAGCGACAGCTGAGTTAGTGCTGAAGTTTTGGTTTCCAGTCAATCCAAAGGATGCTCTTAGTTTAAGTCGATTAAGGATGTTTTTATTAACCCAAGATTCATTGTGGATATTCCATCCCAAACCCATAGACCAACTGGGAGACCATCTTCTGTTCTTTCCATATAGTGAAGATGCACTCTCTCTAAAAGTTGCCTCCACAAGATACTTATTTTCGTAGTCATAAGATCCAAAAAGGAGGATACTAGCTTCTCTCGTTAGAGATGAACTCCCCCTGGGCTTTGTTCCGTCCTGATACCCCTTTGCAAAAGTAATATCTGCGGCTGATGCATTAGAGAAGCCTCTCGCCACGTGTTGATAGGTACTACTTCTATTTTCGGAAACGAAGAACCCCGCATTGGTAAAGAAAGAATGCTTACCAATTGATTTATTGTAACTGAGGTTCAAGTTCCCAGAGTAATTCCCCGAGGCACCATTCTCCAGGGTATAACTTCCTCGAGTATCATTGCTTTGTTCTGAAATTAACGCAAAAGACGAATGAAGTGGGGGCAAGAAATGATCCAATTGATTCTTCCGCGTCATCACCCCGAAACGTAAGCTTGCCTTAAGTTCTGAGTTTATTCTCCATTCAGTAAAGAAATTATCGATAACCTGAATATACTTTTCTTTGAGTGATGTCCCGATGGTGGAGTCATAAAGAGGATTGGGGATATTCTCCTCTGCCCATCTTAGTACAGTCCCTTTTTCATCAACAGCCTGCCAATATGGATTCATTCGTGCGTAATCACTGAATTTACCATATGGGGAGTCCTGAGATGAATTGGAAGTAACGCTCAAGACGTTTCTAAAAAGTAAATCATCCCTACGATAGGAAAGGTTGATAGAGGTTGACAGATTTTCACGAGATGAACCCTTCATCGCGCCATTGATCATGTGATACGAAAAGTCTACCGTCCCTCTTAGGCTTTTTGCATCTCCCAGCTCCACACTCAAGTTATGTTTATTGCCTACACCTATGCGAATTGGCTTAGCGATCCAATCAGTATTTAGTCCTTGGAGTACAAGTCTCTTTCGCCTATTATATAGCTCATTTTGTGCTTCCTCACCTGCAACTGAGGAGCTTTTGCTGTACATACCGTCCAGTTTTTCCACTTCTAACTTCTCGGCACTACTTGAAGTTAGGTTATAGCTAGATAGGTCGGGGACTTCCATGGTTAGCATCCCCGAGTATGTAATCCTGTGCTCATTTCCCATTAGTTTTTTGGTCTCAATGACAATCACACCATTTGCCGCCTTTGAACCGTAAAGAGCTTTTGCAGAAGCATCTTTAAGTGTGGTCATAGATTCAATTCTATTCATATCCATGTCCATTACCGTTTCGATGCTAACCTCGAATCCATCAAGAATGAAGAGAGGCTGGTTAGGATTTTTACCATACTGACTCTTGAGATCACTTATGCCTCCTTCTCCCGGCATACTAGATATCCCTCTCATGGATATATCCGGCAGTTTGTTCGGGTCTGATCCTAACGAAAAATTGTCAGGAATGTAAATGGCAGGGTCGATATTCTTCAAGCCAGCCAATGCGTTATTACCTCCAACTTTCCTCAGATCATCTCCGGTGATGGAAACTGCCGAACCGGTATAATTCCCAACAGGTCTTGTATATACCCCAGTGACGACAACTTCATCCAATACAATGTCTGGTTTGAGAGTAACGTTGTGGACGATGTTTTTGGTTCCTGCTCCCACTTTGTGCGTAATTTGGCCCATCCCAACCATCGAGTAGAGTATTTCCACTTCGGCATCGGTAGGAAGATCTAATCGATATTTCCCTTGACCATCCGCCATCGTGAATAGCTTCTGCTTTTGGACAATTACAGAAACACCGGGAAGTGGTGCTCCGGTTTCGTCCAAAATAGTACCGGTTATGGAGCGTTTGCCTCCCTTAGGTGAATGACGTTTGATGGTGACGATAGCACCATTAATCACATAGGATAGATTTCGAGGAGTGAGTACATCATCTAAGACTTTGGAAAGTGGTGTTTGATTCACATTCAAGGAGATTCGGTCATTCTTGTCGAAGAGCTCGTTAGAATACACGTAGTCAAACGACGTCTGCTTCTTGAGCTCATTAAAGAATTCGGGAACCGTAACTTCCGATACCTTCAATGTCACTTTCGGGTCATTGTCCCCAGTAGGTGACTGGGGAGAAGTGTACTCCCATGTCGGGCGCTGATAAGCGCTAGCTAAAAGAATGGTAGGGGCTAAAAGTGCCAGAAATAAAGACACGATGCCCCGAAAAGCTAAGATTTTTCTCATCTCGTTTTCAATAAGGATTAATATAGATAGTTGGTGTGAATAAGCCGTTCTTCTTGTCCACATTCAGGCTAATATCAGCATGAACAAGGTAGTTTCTTTTTATTGTGTTTACATTTTGACGTTTTGCGAGATCCCTCTATGAGTTTGGGGCCGAGGGACTGTCTTTCCCACTACTATTTGATCGTCCTCGAGCCTCATCTCCAAGCCGGAAGTGATCGAAAGCGACTGAATGATATCCGCCAGGTCATACTTTCTACGAAATGAACCGGTCACAGTCAGGGATCGATCACTATCATTCTTGAAGTTAACCTCCACGCAATACCAGTGTGCTAGAACTTTCAAAAGGCGATCCAGTCGCATTTTCTCGAACAATATATACCCTTTGTCCCAAGTTGTATAGGGAAGCAGGTCTACTCCTCTGACTTCAATATCATCACCGTCTCCGAATGTTGCCTTTTCTCCCGGCTTTAGCATTGCCATGGGGTGTTCACTCCCATTTCGGAGTAACCCCACACTCCCTTCCACCAAGACAACTTCCGTCTTCTTACTGTCGGGCAATGCTGCGATGTGAAAGGAGGTGCCAAACTGTTGAACTTTACCGTTAGGGGTGTGAATGATAAATGGTCGCTTGTCCTTTGCCACTTTTACGTAAGCTTCTCCCACCAATCTGACCTCTCGAGTCTTCCCTTTGAACCTCTGAGGATAAGTCAATGTGGTATTGTATCCCAGATGCATCTCCGTCCCATCCTCAAGAATGACTAAAAACTCTTTTTCGTCCGAACTAAAGCTCTTGTCTGAGGGAATATTCACAGTATCTCCGGAAAGAGAAGATTCGGAGGCCATCTCATTGGTCACACCGAGCTGCTGGTTCACGTCTTCATTTTCGTCGACACTTTCACTCAAATCAATTTGCTCCAACCATTCATCTGCACCGATTCCTGCGTACATGGCTTGTTCGCTTGGCAGTGGAGTCTCATTCATCGACTGGGACCATAGTAACCAGATGCCCCCGAGGATTACCGGCGTGGCAACGGCAGCGACTTTAACTAGATTCAAGTTTCTCCCGACAAAACTCTGCACGCTCTTCCGCCAAAGCAGAGGTGCACGCTCGGACGTCTCTCGGGCATTTGTTGTATGTGCATGGTACTTATGGGCGACCTCAGCATCATTCATCAGTTTTTGATGCACCAGATCCATCTCAGGATAAATGTCTAACAGCTGGTCCAATTCATCCGATTCAAAATCCGCTAGAGCCCCCAGTTTCTTCGCGATCAGCAACCGACGGATTCGTAGTCTGATTTTATTGTTTATTTTAGTTTCAGCGGCCATGCGTTAATTTTCGGTTCGTTTTCGTTTACATGTTTTAAGACACACAAAGGGGTATTTAAGGGGGACAGCCAACTGTTAATTATTTTCCGTTCTTTCCATTTTGTATGCTTTTGGAGAGAGATTCTAAATGCGAGAGGAGTTTAACGGAGCCACTTGGGCGCGTACTTTCCTCGTTCTTACGGGTGGCTTACTGTCGTATAGCGTATCGAGAAATTCCGACACGTACGTACGCGTGCTCAGATTTCTCTGGGTCGTCGATGAATGGATGATCCAGAGCTTTCTCTGACGACCTCCGGGTCATCGATTTGTCGACGACCCAGAGGTTTCTACGGAGTGTCCCCACACGGCTTGAACGAAGTTGGGGAAAGGAGGAGAGTACCACAGAGAGGTTTGTTATTACGATTTTTCCACATCCATTTTGTTAAATTTATCAGACTAAAATAGTTGTTTGCGAGGCATCGTCTTTTGTTTTTCTTACGCTTCACACTGACAGGACATGCAGTATCATTGATTTTATTTACCTTTGGTACGCATACTAATGTTTCCAAGTTCAAAGATATCAGATGTTCTATAAACTACTCGCCATTATCCTTTTGTCTCTCTCTTGTCAGCTCGTATTATCGGCGCAGGATGAAGCGACCACCAATCGCTACAATCTGCTGGTGGAGGAGTATTTCTCCTACTTCGAACAGAACAAGATCGACAGTGCCGAGGTTGTCCTACGTCAAGCACTCGAGCTGATTCCTGATGCTGAGAGCAATTTTCTCCTGCGTGGCAATCTCTCAGAGCTTGTGCTGGCGCGACGTGATACGATACAGGCGATCTCAATCCTCAGTCAAGCGATAGGCGCACAGCCCGATATGCACCGCATGCGTCAGCGTCGGGCAGAGCTGCTGGCAGCGATGGGGCACCACCACGAAGCTCTGGCAGACCTTGACTACATCGTCGCACAGCAGCCCACTTCAGAGGTACCACGCTATCGTAGGGCTCTATTGTACATGGATATGGGACTGTGGGACGGTGCCAAGGCAGATCTCGAGAGCATTATCTCCCACAATAATACAGCCTACTTACCACGTGTCACACTGGCTAAAGTGGAGCGAGAGCGTGGCGACGAAAGAGCTGCAGAGCGACTGCTGTCATATTTGATAGAAAAGTACCCTGACACTCCTGTAGCCTATCGCGAGAGGGCACAGCTATACATGCTCCTGAATCGCAAGGCTGAGGCTCTGCAGGATATCAGGACCGTAATACAGAAGGGAAAGGGTGTCACCGCCATCGACTATCAGATTCGAGGTGATATTTGGATGATGTATGGGGAAACAGTTCAGGCGAAGAAGGATTACGATACAGCTGAGCGCATCAAAGCAGGTGCGGTGGTCCCCGTGGAGAAAAGGTCAAACTAATCTACAAACATGTGTATACAGTATGAAGCAACGAATATGGACTATAGGGATGCTATCCACGATAATGGTAGCAATTCTCATAAGCGTGAGTACAATGGCTAATACAAGAAAGGCTGCACAGGACTCTACGAAGCTATCGGGGATAGAAGCAAAACTACTCCCGCTCCTTGACCAAATCAATAGGTACGCCATCAATGCGTACACAGGGATAGAGGAACACGATACTAATAGTGAGTCGGAAAATTCACTGCTGTGGAGCAAAGAGAAGACCACCCGAGAGATCGCAGGACTGATGAAGCAAGTGCTCTCCGATCGAAAAGCGCTGCACGATGCCTTCAACCTCGACAAGCTCGCTTACGAAAGTAGGGTACGGAGGTGGAGCTTTTCCGTGGACGAAGGAAAAAACGGCTATCGAATAGCTGTTGAAATTCTTGGGCAATTGGCAGGGAACTTTGAGGGACTTGTACCCATGTACGAATCAGAGCTGGAGGAGGCTCTGACTCTGAAGTACTTCCCCGAAGCTCTGGAGATTTTCAATGACGTCCTGGATGGAAAGAAGTCTGGATGGGACGAAAAAATCGCGTACATCGAGTCATTTTTGTCATGCTTCGGAGCATCACCTGAGCGCCTATACATGTCGGTCAACCTCTTCAAGTCTCGAGCAAACAGAGATCTTAACTCTTTCGCCAATCAGCTCAATATGCCGGAAGCAGAGTGGCAAAAGTATGATGATCTCTACGAGACAGAGCTGAGGGTGCTTAGTCCGCAGTTTGCAGGTCATCCGTATGAAAAAGAGCTCCGAGAGCTGGCCGAAGATATCATATTCGACAGAGCTGTGGTCATGCATGACACCAAGATTGTAGGGTACAAGACGGGACGAATTGACGTCAACGTGTCTGGCATCATACGCTCCGACTGGGAGCTGAGGAGGATAGAAAAGAGAAGCGGACGGGCAGGATCGGAAGACTACGACGGGAAGACAGGAGTGCTGATCAAGGGTTTCAGCGGAACTCCCAAGAGGAGAATAGATGAGACAGTGACCGATACTCTTCCGTATCCGGCTGAGTATACTTACTATTTCTACAACCGCACCACGGGAGCAGTAGGAAGTAGATACACCATTAACCACAACCAGATACAGGCGACGATCACTCAGGCGACGAATAATGTCCGACTAAGTGTAATGGGACAATCAAGTGCCGAGCCGATTGCTGGTGCCAAGGTCGCAGTGTACAAGACAAGGGCGCCACGTTTAAATAGCATTGACAGCCTGGTGACTGGCAAAGACGGCACCGTCAATATAGATCTCAGCAAGTATAAGGATGTGGGAGGAATGGGATCTGAGTACCTGATCACGGTAAAGGATCCTCGCTTCGCTCTCGGAAGCGAAGAATTTTATGCCTACTGGTCGGAGGAGAAGATGCAGAATAGCGAGAGGCAGCCTTATGACAAGGTTAATTTCTACTTAGACCGTCCTATTTATCGTCGAGGGCAGAAGATAATGGTTGGAGTGGTGCTGAGCCGTACAGAGAAGGACAACAAGGTAACTCTTCGTTCGGACCAGGAAGGAACGATGATTCTGGAGGCTTTCCGCAACGATAAGCGTGAGGAGATTGACCGCCGTACATACAAAACCAATGAGAATGGAGTGGCTGAAATGACGTTCGATATCCCGGAGGATCAGTTGCTCAATGGCTATACCCTCAAGACTGAAGATGTCCCTTACAATGTGGAAGTTCAGGACTACAAGCTCAGCTACCTTACCATCCGGATTGACAGTATACCCACAGGTGCGGTCGTCGGTCGCCGGATGAAAGTATACGGGCACACGACCGATCTCAATGGAAATCCTGTGCCTGCCAAGATAGAAATGACCGTCATGGATAATTTGAGGACCAGTGGCGAGAGCCAGAAAGACGGTTCATTCTCCTTGGAAGTACCCCTATCCTCTTCCCTCAATCTATACTACTGGGGACAGAGTATGAGCGTAAAAGCCACCGATGCACTTGGCAATGTAGCGGAGGACATGAGACAGATCTGGCTGACGGATTCTACCAATATGCCGCTCAATGCTACCAGCATGATCAGTGGTGCCGTACTGGATAAACATAAATTCAGTCTCTCGACCAAGGATCAACCTTACTTACGCATGCCGCTTGGCGACCTCTCCCGCTACCGCATCACTGCATCATTGATCTCCCAGAGTACGCAGGAGAGAACATTGCTCGGAGAACTTCCCACTGAGGACATACGAGAGTACTCTCTTCCTAATCTTCTCAGTGGAATGTACACACTCGAAATTAGTGTAGTAGACTACTATGGGCACACTGTCACCAGTACCCGCAAGGACCTTTATTTCTATGCTTCTTCCGACAAGCAAATCGTGGATGGACCGAAGTTTATGGCAGTGCACATAGAAGAGGAGGGGGTAATCCTCTATGGAGCGAAGGAATCCGGATTCCTGCACATCAGCACATTTACCGATGCTCTTCAGCTACCCGCTCTCAGGGTAGAGCAGATACAGGGGGGCAAGCTTTACCGCATGCGTGTGCCCGGTTCACATCCCAGCAGCGTCCGCTTCGTCACCACACACGAGGGAGAGACTTACAGTAGTGAGATACGAATGGGTAGGCACTCCGAAGATCCTGACAACTCCTCCCTTAGGCTCACAGGTATGGAGATTGAGGACGGCGAGTCCTTCCTTCCGGGAGCACAGTTTACACGCGACATTAGAGTAACTGCCCCCGACGGCAAGCCTGTGCACGGTGCCCCCGTCTTTGTTACTGTCTTCGATAAAGCTGTGGCTGATGCTGCCGGTGGTGAAGACTTCTGGAGGTCTATTCTTCTGCCGAAGTCCCAGTTTGAACCTGTGGTAGAACCCTTCGCGCTGTCTGAGGTCGTCGTGGCATCTGCTTCCCAGTCCCGCCAAAGTGCCCTAAAGGGAGCATTATACGGCCTGAGGGCTATGTCCGAAGAGGATGCTTCCAATGAACTCGTCGGAGCTGGAGGGGAAAAAAGCGTCCAGACAAGACGGAACTTTGTAGAGACAGCTTACTTCAGTACCCTACTCATGACGGACAAGAACGGTAAGGTAAAGCTCGACTTCAAGCTCCCTGATACGCAGACCAAATATGTGACGAAAGTATATACTTTCACGCCTGATGCCGAGAAAGATCTGATGAAAAACTATGACTTCGAGGTTTACAGTCCTCTCTCTATCGAAATAAGCTTACCACGGTATCTCTACTGGGGAGATCAACTTATCGGGGAGGTACGACTTATGAATACTCGTGACACTGCGGATGAGGTGACCTATGCCCTTTACAGTGACTCCGAAGAACTTCTCCGTGGTGCTATCCTCGTCCCCGCACAGTCGACAGCATCCGTACCATTCTCCCTCCCCGTCACAGAGGCGATGGGCAGTGAGTTATCACTCACAGCGCGTGCTACATCATCCACTGCTGGTGATGTTATCGAGCGTAAACTTCCTATCCTTTCCGACCGGTATACTTACAACGTCGCTACTCCTATCAGCATCTACCACCAGCAGGGTGCCACTCTACGGATTCCGAAGGCCGACCGTATCGAAGGAACAGCACTCCTCGATCTTTATTTCTCCCCGGCTCATGTCGTCCTCAGTGGTCTGGCGAATGAACATGCGACCCTACGTAGTATCTCGGAGATGTCACTCTTCGAGTCTGTGCATTGTCTGGCTGTGTATGCTGAGATACAGCAGTTCCTGAGAGAGAATGCAGCCATCCGTTCCGATTTCCATTCCTCACTTCGAGAGCTCCGGAGTTCTGGTGCTGTCAGTGCCTTGGGCGAGGGTGCTACTCGCTCGGATAGGCAGGCAAATGCACGGGCACTCGCAGCATTCTATGACTTCATTCTCAACCCTAAACAACTTGGAGATTTCGTCGCTGGGCTACAGAATCGCATACTCGAGTTTGAGCATCCGCGTGGAGGTTTCATCTACTCCAAGTACTCCACTGATCCTTCTCCTTGGCTCACCTCCTACGTGCTTCAGACACTCCGTGGTGCAGCTCGCACGGTAGCCCTACCCAAGATGAAAGAGGCTTTCGACAAGTCCCTCGACCTACTCCTTAGCGAGATGAAGGACATGAAACATCAGTACCACTACTCGGACTACATGGGCTATCGCATGCTCCTTCACCACTACGAAAAGCCAGAGAAAGCATTCCTTCGCTCTTTCTCTAAGGAACTGGACGAGCAAGTCGCAGTTGCACGCAAAGGCTACCAAACAACTTGGAATAGTCAACTCATCCACTTCGCTAAGTACAGTCAACTCTTTGACGACAAAGACGTGTACGAGAAAGTAGAACGGTTCATCCGCGATCGCAGTCGCCACACTTTCAGTGATCGAGAACTACTGCTCCTGCACCTTTTCCTATCGTCCGGACCACAGGCTGCAGTGAGTGATGAAGTGATAAAGTTCATGCTCACCCACAAGCAAGGTACGATCTGGGACAATCCGTTCACCCTTGATGCTGTCAAAGTGCTCCTCCGCCAAGTTACCCCCACTACCTTTACCAGTAATGCGGCTGTCACTGTGGGTGGAGAACGCTATTCCCTAGGAGCTGAGGAGAGAGCCACGGGACGTCTCGTCATACCTCTACGGAGTCTCACTCCTGCTATGGAGATAGCATGGCCGGGGGTGGAGGCGGAGTATGTCTTTGGGGGCGTACGCTACCAGGTCAGCGAACCTATTAGTCAAGTAACTCCGACGGGTGATAGACTCAAGGTACACAAAGAGATCTTTGCCCGTCGCATCACCGACGGCAAGAGTCACCTCATCCGCATCACTCCCTCCTCTCCCGCCACACAGGGTGAACAGTTAGTCATCCGCTACATCGTAGAGGCGGCACAGGATCTCAGCCTCGTTACCATTAAGGACGAACGTACCGCTGGGGCAGAACCCGGCTATGACTTCGAGGGCTATGGTGTCAATCGTGGTACTTGGTGGGGGTATACTCGACGTGAGACTGCCGACTACATCTTCGTCGATTATTTGTCGAGGGGTGAACACATCTTCGAGATCGAAGCCACTGCCACCCTAGGGGGGCATTTTGCATCAGGTCCAGCACAAGTCCAGAGCTATTACGCACCCGAGTATGCGGGCAATAGCGGAGGCACCTACCTGAGTATACGTCCGAACAATACGGAGGCTCCATTTGTTATGAAAGCAGAGAACAGTAATAATAGACAATTGAACAATCAACTCAAACCAGACAATCACATGGCACAAGTAACACTCGGTGGAAATCCTGTACAGATTCACGGCAATCTACCACAGGTAGGCATACAAGCTCCGGACTTCGTAGGCGTCAAGTCAGACCTCTCTGAGGTAAAACTCTCGGACTTCAGAGGCAAAAGGGTAGTCCTCAATATATTCCCCAGCATCGACACGGGCGTATGTGCCCAGAGCGTGCGCACGTTCAATAAAATGGCAAGTGACACCCGGAATACTGTCATTCTCTGCATCTCACACGATCTCCCATTCGCTATGTCGCGCTTCTGCGCTGCTGAGGGTATCCAGAACGTAGAGACGATCTCCCTCTATCGCGATCCCAGTTTCGGGCAGAACTATGGCGTGCTTATGGAAGATGGTGCTCTCAAGGGACTTCTCGCGCGTAGCATCGTAGTGATCGACGAGAATGGCAAAGTAATCTACACTCAACTCGTGTCAGATATTGCTGAAGAGCCCAACTACAACGACGCTCTTGCCGTGCTCTGATTGCATAGCTGCTACTAGATCTACTCAAAAACCGTAAAACGGTGGGTTAGATTCATTCATTCGACGATGTCTTGCATCCACGCCAAACTCTCGAGCTACAGACATCCGTGATTTGCATATATTTTTCTCCGGGATATCGATTCATTGATATCCCGGAGTTTTTCTTGTTAATAGGTGTTTAACTCCCCGAAAGCACAACGGAGACTCATTCTTACATTCTAATGAAAAATGCAAGAGAGTTCCAAGTTCCTAGAGGCTTACGGGGCAGGTGCGATGCGTAAGTAAGGGTGTGTACTCTGCCGATTTATAGTACACACCCTTAAGTCTTTTACCGAGCTTCGCCAATCCTTCTCAGACCACCTTCTTTGTCGGGCAAAGAGCTGATGGGTTCAATTTTATATTGAAAACCAGAATTGCCGATATCTTTCCAATTATCGTAATACTCAGAATCAGTAGATCTTCTAAGCTCTCAATATCCGGAGGTGTGTTTTAACCGAAGGAGAGCAAGATAGTAGAGCAAGGATTGGGGTACATGAAGCAATCCCACTAGAGTAGAATTTTTCTCTTTTCACATGCGTCAGCAAGTTAAAATTAAACATGATCGCCCTTTGTGAGCAAGCTACGAAATAAATCTTGACTCCATGAGTAGCGATTTTGTTTTCTTTGAGATAGTTCTGAAGGGGTTTCGAGTTAGTTTTACCTGCGAAGGGAGCATCCCTTTAGTTCTCTCACCGAACAGGGGAGGAAATTATTGTCTTTGATCTCAAACAATTCGGGTCGATTCAAATCTCCCCAAGAACGGTGATATGAATTAACGATATACCAGTTTTCACTTTGTCTACTTCTTTATCCTTAATACTTACGGAATTTAGGTTGTCCTTCGTGTGGTTGTCCTTCGTTTATTCTTTGCTTTTGGTGCTGTGCTTGATGCTCTATCCTATGAGTGTAGATTAAGGATTGTCGTGTTCTGGAGGCAGAGGAAAATTTCTCTGGGTCGTCGATAGAGCGACGACCCAGAGGTCGTCAATGAAAGCTCTGGGATGTCGCTCGACCTTTCTCTGGGTCGTCGGTGACCATATTGGTGCCCCTGCAGGCAAGTATGGTACAGTCCACTATGTTCATAGCATACGATTGACGCCGTGCTTAGTCCTCGCACTGGGGATAAGCATGGCGTCCTGAATTGTGTGGAGCCTTCATAGATGCTCCTGCAATGTATAGGTGGAGGATTGGGCGGTTACTTGCCGAGCCTGTGGGATGGTGGCGCCATGTAGTTACGCACAGCGAAGGCAGAGGGATTTATCTTCTTTTTGGCATCCGGGGCTGCGGAGATTACAGTCCAGCCTTTTTCTGCTGCCGGTGCCGTGTTGGCAGTAGCAGTACCAGGATTTCCGTATATCGATATGGTGTACATCCAGCCCGCGTACTTCCTTCCTGCCTTTTGTAGGCAGGTGATGAAGAGGTTGAGATCTTCCGCATTGAGCTGGTTATTCTGTACATCGCCGTTCTGTAGGGCACTGAACTTGGGGAACGTCACTGACCTCAGATCGTTGTCTGCGATCGAGAGCGCGAGGATATTCGGAGCAGAGCTTATGTCCAGGGTTGTGAGCTTGTTATTCATCAGGTAGAGCTTCTGCATCTTGGATGCTGATTCTGGCATGATGATGGAGGTGAGTCCACAGCCCTCGAACCTTACACTACGTAGCTCGGTATTCTTCCGCAGATTCACAGAGCCGAGTTCGCCGGTATATACGAGGAGCTGGTCGAGGATTGTATTTTTCGTGACATCGAATGAGGTGAGTTTGCCTTCTTCCGTGCCGTAGTAGCAGAAATCTTTTACCTCTCCATATACGGTGATCTTCTGTGCGCCTACTTTGTAGAGCTTAGCATTCTTCTTATTCATGTCGCTCGCAAAGTCGGTGACGTATTCGCCGAGGTCACGGATTCCATTGTCATTGAGGTCAATCCACACATCTCTCTCAGCTTCGGGGCTAATTGCTCCTATGACGAGGGAGATATGGCTGCCGATGGGCTGGGTGGTGGTAAAGACGATTTTGGATTGCTCCTCAGGTAGTTCTTTCTCTATTCGCTCGTCTTGTAGCGTGAGCGAGGTCCCGTCCCACTGGGCGTAGAGGTTGTAGGCACGGCCACACTGAGTAGCGTTCGTCCGGGCAGACCGTGTATTGGTGGATATGATAGGCTGACGAGTGGTGGCATTGTAGGCAACGAGGTTGACTTCTGGTGTCGTGGAAGAGTTTGGGCGAAACCAAAATCCCACATATGCGACATCCCCGGCAGCGATTTCCACACTGGGATAAACCACTCGTGTAAGGATAGATTCGGGTTGTTGGCTGAGGTCAAGGAGATTGATGTAGGGGAGTTCGGTATTCCCTCCGAATGGTAGTGCTGCTTTGTGATAAAATTCACTGCTCCCGGAGGTTGGAACTACTGCAAATCCGGCAGTCTTGAGAGGCTTGTCACTGGTGTTTTTGATCGTCACCACCGCCATAGCACCTAGGTGCTCGAATGTAGCATTCACATGGCCTCCTCTAAAGGTGACACCAAGGCTCTTGAACCATACGGGTACTGCTCCATCGCGATTGCGATTCGGCGCGTGTCTCGTCAGTTCATAGAGACTGTGTGCTCCCACTTCGACGAGGATCTTTCCGTTCTTTACCCTGACATTCTCAGCGACTACTCCGTATAGATCGAATGCCGAAGCGGTACTGATGCCCTCTGGAATCTCCACTTCGAAGGAGCAGGACTCACCATGTGCTTCTTTGACCTCTACCCCTTTGACTATCTTGAGAGTTTCTCCTTGCTTGAAGACGATATTGAGGTCAAAACTTCCTACCTCCCACCTGAGATCCACTCCTTTGGAGTTGAGATCTTTGATGATATATCTGGTCTCAGCGCTCGGGGAAAGGTGTACAGAGAGAATACGAGATTCGCTACTGCCTGCCCTCTCTACAGGCATCCAGCTATCCTGCCGGCCACATCCGCTGAGGAGTAATACCATTGATAGGAGTACTGTGTATATGATGTTATTTTTCATCTTAGTATTTTGTCTTAAAATGAATTTAGGGGATTGTATTTACCAGTCTTCACCGTCCATGATAGGTCGACGTACCTTGTTATCTGCTTTGCTATTGCGAGCATCGATAGTCCAGTTCTTGCTTGCAGCAATGTGGAGATCACTGGCTCTTGTGCCGGGATTATTGGCTATCCAAAGGCCTCCGGCCGATTTTCCACCGCGATCTGAAAGGGCACTGAGGAGCATATTTATCTGCTCTGTGGAGAGTTTATTCCGAGCAGCCTCGAGGTGGAGCAGCCCGGTCGCCTTGGAAATATCAAGCGTCTTGATGTTATTGGCACTGCAGATAAGGTGAGTTAAGTATGGATGGGCAGAGATGTCGAGTTTAGTCAACTTATTGCCCTCTACGTTGAGGTATCTCAGCTCTGTGTTCCTGCTGAAGTCGATGTCTCCCGTCTGGCAATTGCCAATATCGAGTACCCGAAGTTTGGTTAAGGTTGAGACATCTAGTGCCATGCCAATGTAGAGCTGATTGCCATTGATATTGAGGTACTCCAGATTTGGGTGACCTTGTGTAATCACTGCTGCCGTGCCAGTATTGGCGAGATTGAGATACTTAAGTGCAGCATTAGTCCCACCATAGTAGGCAGATATATCGGCGCGAATAAAGTCGAGTTTGGTGATGTTACCGTAGAAGGTTACGTCTTGGCTTAGTGCCGTGTACTTGTGTGGCACAGTCGCCCCAAGCTCAGGGATGTTCTCATCTTCACCTTTCTTTCCATCACCATTGAGATCAATCCAAACGCTCTCTCGATCTGCAGCAACAGCATCGGCATAGAAGTAGATGTCCTTGGATCCATCGGTGCCCAAACTGATCCGGATATAGGGTTGACTCTCGTCGATACTAGTGACATCGTTGTCAGCAGTGACGGTAACTGTACAAGTGCCCCTTGTCCCATTCCGGGATATAGCAGTGATTGTTGCTTCGCCTGCAGTTAGGGCTTTGACGGTTGCGTCCACTACTGTAGCAACGTGTTCGTTAGAGCTATGCCAGATCACTGTCTTGTCCGTTGCGTTGTCGGGCATCACGTTGCATGCCAGTGTTACTTCCTGTCCTATCTTTAGGGTTGTAGTAGCTGGCGAAACAGATACTTCTGTTACCTCCACTGTCACCTCAGGCTCTTTGGTATCCACTGGGGGAACTTCATTGCCCTTGTTCCAGTTGGAGATATTCACCGCAGTTACCTGCATTTGTGCTTTTCCACTACCGCCGTGTATGTAGTTGATCATCAGTTCATACCTATATCCACTTTTGGTTGTAAAAGTTGGGATTACTGACTCGATTTTTTTGTCTCCTATCGTAAGTGTTACCTTTTTGTCTTGGTAGGTCTGAGGGGGTAGTACCATAGATCCGTGCATCATGCTTGCATCGTTCTTATTCGATATTACGATAGAGGGACTTGCGTTCTTGGTGCCTGTGGTGACACTTCCGTCCGCTATGAGCAGAGTTCCATCCACTGTGATGTCGTCGCAAGTCACTGTAGGAGTACCGAGGTCATGACCATTTGTGTTGATGATGAAGTCCAGCTTCGTCAGTACGTGGCTGAAGGTTATCGTCGCTTCGTAGTGGTCGAAATTGAATCCCTCGGCTCTGGCATAGAGGACATCGATCTTTGAGTGATTGGACTGGTCAGTATTGTCGAAAGCATACCGATACCCTGTGATGTCATTGCGGAATGGATAGTACGCTATGACGTCAATATTCTTCTGCCTGGGGAGTGGAATAGCTGCATTGCTGTGCACAAAGACTCCATTGCCTTCCTTGGTTACAAACTTTACGTTTGCCTTACCGTCGTACAGAGAAGCATCGCTCAACTTTTCACCCGTGTCGAAAGCATAGATACCGATCTCATCACCAGCACTCCAAGCATCACCATTCGTTCGCGACCAACTGATATCTGAGGAAATAACCTTGAGTACATGGTCGGTAGGATTGTCAACTCCAGCACTTTTACTTTTGCAGGATGATAGTAAGGCTATCGAAGTCAACAGCACTGCTGTTACTTTGTATGTTGATTTCATGTCTGATTTGTTGTCGAGGTTATTCAATGGTTATGTAGTAGTCTTCGATCTCACCATTCGGGAGGAAAGCATTCGGATCACAGGTGGACAGATTGGAGGTCACTACTCTCATACGATGCATGCCCTTGGGGGCAGTGGCAGGCACATTGTATGTGCCTTTCAATATGGGTGCGAACTGATCGGCGGGTGACTCCGCCACCTTTTCAGTAGAGCCTATTCCTAAGTCAAACTTGCCATTGTCGTCAAAATCAATGTAGATAGCGATCTTAGGTCTGATATCGTCCTCATTGACATTTACTTCCACAGCATAAGGCAGTGTACCGCCTGCTGCCACGGTTATATTCTTCGTGAAGTGGGTGGAGTAACCTCTGCCATTAGAGGTTGTTACTACGTTACCGAAACTGGTGTATCTGATGAAGAAATCGAGAGGATTAAACACGTATATGTCATCAAACTTTACGCCATTGTCATATACCCTATTGCTATCCTCTTCGGAGTCATCGGGTACAGCATCGTGCTGATCACCATTGATGTGAGCAGGAGGAGCGAAGTTGATGATCATGTCTTGATCCTTATTGAATTCCCCGGCGCCACCCCCGGTACCGAGGTCGTCTGGATTCATAGCATTGAGTTTAAACCACCCGTTGGATATGCCCCCCCAACCCCAATTCACGTGGAAAAGATCCGTGCTGTCATATCCGTCTATCACGAAGGAGTGACCTCCATCATCACCGCTACCACCATATTGTACGGGTCTGTGGTTGTCGAGCTCTTTCTTCACCATTGCTGTCCATGTCGCATCGTCGTAGTTGCTCCTATGTACGTTCAGCAGACTTTTGGGGTATCCGTAGTGCCGATACAATGCGGATGGAACGCGCCTGTGTATGGCACCGCTCCCCCCGTCGTAGCTGTAGTTGAAATTTGTGTTTATAGCCACTGCCACACCATAGCAGAGGATAGCGATGTCTTTGTTGGGGGCATTGAGGGTAGCTGCCGGCATTTTTCCCCAGTCAAACGTGTGATTGAAGTCAAAAGATATGTCACCAAACATGCGAGACGTGTATTGGTGATGACCTACAGCCTTGTCGGGATACTTCCAGTACCTCAGTATCTGGCTTGTTGCTGTGGCCACACAGCCTATAGGCACTTGAGGATCAGGAGTCAGCGCATTATAGTACGGACTCTGATCCCACTCAATGTCGTTGAGTAGTGGCTGTACCTTCACTTTTCCTGCCGAATCTTTGGCTCTCAGCTTGAGGTGTTTGCGGAGTCTCCGCATGCTCTCTGATGGGGCTGTCCTGCCTCTTCTGGCGGTATTGACATTCCCGGAGTAGATCCCAAGTAGGTAGCGCAAACCGTCGGGCATGTCCTGTAGGTCAATGCTGCTGGTGGCGGAGTAACCCAGTATAGGGTACGCAGTCTCTGATGCTGAGATGATGACGAAACCACGATCCCCCGTGGTAAAAATGTAGTATGAAGGTAGCCCGGCATCTGCTGTAGATATGGAGCGTAACCCACCATTGTGGTCGGTGCCAATGAGTGTCACGTCACTACCGTCGAAAAAATCAGTAGCTATAGCTTGTGCCTCACTCTCGGAGACAAAGTACGCGTCTTCTGCTATCGACTCTTCACAGATGTTTGGGATTCTTGCACCTTGTCCTGCGTGGTTAGTACAGGAGACAAGCAAGAATAAACTTAGGAAACCATAAAAGACCTTTCTCATAGATTTTAGCTTTCTTTTTTGACAATTGTTTTTGACTTTTGCTTGCTAGCACGGCTTTCAAAATTAGAAAATAACTGTAGTTCAGACAAATTTATGTTTTTGATATTTTTAGGAAATCCGAAGTGTTTTGTGTTGTCCTTTGGGGATAATAATTCATAAACTTAAATTCCTCTATTTTATTTTGCCTGAAAATTCAATTTATGCACGTGCTAGTCATTTAATTTATTACCTATGGCACTTTTTAAGTGTGTGTTTTGTTATCTATTCCGAGTTAGTCGGCATTTTTCTAATGGATATTTCTGAGACTCTGTTATTGAACTTTAACATATATCCCCTCGGAAAGTATAAAATGATTGGATATTTCTTGGGGGGTAGGGGTGTAATCTTTATCGGGCGTGAAGGATTATGCATCTATTAGGTGGTAAATGGCGTTTATATGGTGATGATATCGAATTTTTACTATCTACTTAGGCATGACTTGGTAGCTAGTGGTCTAATCTTTGTGCCTTTGTAGGTCTTACCTGTTCAAGGAACGCAATAGTTTATCCGGAGCAAACTTCCGTTGAAGGCCTAATTAGTCAATGGACGCAGTACAACGCAAAAATTGGGCAAAAAAGCTCTGGGATGTCGCTTCATCGATATCCCAGAGCTTTTTTCAGCGACCTTTGGGACGACGATGAAGCGATGTCCCAGAGAAAAATGGATCAACTACCGCTCTGTCTTATGTCCTGATATCTGGATGGTTATCTTTGTGGATTTCTTATTCGGCTGATTTACATTCGAATACATCTATTTCGTGTGGCGCGCCTGCAGGAGGATTAATATACTCCCGGGATAATTCACATACCGGGTAGTGACGGCTTTCTTTAGTGCCACAATAGGGGGGCAGCATGGGTATTTCATTGCGGCTGTCACCGTGTCATAGGTCTTTCCTATTGCTCTCTGTCGGCAATGGGAGGTGGTCGTAAATTGGAGCTCATGAGTGAGCTTGAAAAAGTGGCTAAAAAATGCTAACTTGCACGCAAAATGGGCAAGTCAATTATTTTATCTCGGTATGAAAGTCGACAATAGACGGGGAGAGAGGACCAATGGGATAACCGTCGGTGAGCGATGGGAGCTCTCCGACCTCAATGAAGCTCTCCGTGTGCTTAAGGACGGAGGGCTCATCCTATATCCTACGGACACGGTGTGGGGGATAGGATGTGATGCGACCAACCCGGAAGCTGTTCGTAGGGTCTTCGCGCTCAAACAACGCGACGATGCCAAGGCACTTATCAGCATCACGCATACGAATGCCATTCTTCGCAATCTTATGTCGGAAGTGCCTGAGATAGCTTATGATCTGATCGATGCTACTACCAATCCTCTCACGATCATTTACCCTAAGGTACATGGCTTGGCGGAGAACCTGCTCGCCGAGGATGGGAGTGCCGCGATCCGAATCGTGGACGAACCGTTTTGTGTCAAGATGTGTGAGCGATTCCGCAAGCCGATAGTCAGTACCAGCGCCAATATCTCTGGTCAGCCTACACCCAAGCACTTCGGTAAGATTGCCGATGAGATTAGGTCGGGGGTGGACTATGTGGTCAAGTATCGCCAGCGCGATAGGACAGAGGCATTGCCCTCAAGTATCATCAAGCTCGAGGCTAATGGAACATTTGTGGTCATCAGGTAGACAGTAGATGCTATGGATAGTCCGATAGAGATGCGGGAGAGTGGGGAGATGATGATGCGCCTGCTCCGCTGGAGAGAGAAGCATTTGCCGGAGAATACACTGGTGATCATGCTGGCTTTTATCGTCGGGATTTGCTGCTCGCTGGTTGCTGCACTCCTCAAGGGTATCATACACCTGCTCCAGACGCTGGTCACGAATATTAATCTCTGGGGAGATCTCTACTTCTCGTATCTGATATTTCCTGTGATCGGGGTACTGCTGACGGGGCTTTTCGTACGATATGTGGTGAAGGATAATATAGGGCATGGTGTGACGAAGATACTCTTTGCACTCTCTCAGCGCAAGAGCCGCATCAAGCCCCATAATATGTGGACATCCGTGGTGGCATCGTCAATGACAATCGGTCTGGGTGGCTCTGTGGGGGCAGAGGCTCCGATCGTGCTCACGGGATCCGCGATAGGCAATAATATAGGACGTTTCTTTCGGCTGGAACAGCGTAACCTCATTCTCCTTATGGGTTGTGGTGCCGCAGGGGCAGTGGCAGGGATTTTCAAAGCTCCTATTACTGGGCTGATCTTCGTGATAGAGGTCTTACTGATGGATCTCACGCTTACGAGTGTGATGCCACTGCTGATTTCTTCTGTGACGGCAGCGACGATGAGTTATTTTTTCTTCGGTGTGGAGCCGATGTTTCAGTACGGAGGGGAAAATGTATTTACGATCACACGCATTCCTTTCGTTTTGATTTTAGGTGTGGGTTGTGGTCTGATGTCGGTGTATTTTACGAAGGTCTCTTTTTCTCTGGAGCAGTGGTTCAAGTCGCTTTCTAACTTCTGGAGCCGATTTGCGATTTCGGCAGTGCTCTTGAGTACTCTTATCTTTGTATTCCCACCGCTGTATGGCGAGGGATACTTGACGATTACTAAGCTTGTCTCAGGTAATGGAATGGAGGCACTCACGGGTTCACTCTTCGAGCGCATAGGAGATCGAGGATGGGTAGTGCCGCTATTCCTTGTGCTGGCAATGATGACGAAGATAGTAGCTACCGTCGCCACCAACTCCGGAGGAGGCTGTGGTGGAGTTTTCGCTCCCTCGCTATTCGTGGGAGCACTGCTGGGTTTTATCTTTAGCCTTATTGTCAATGACTACCTGGGGGCAGGGAATCATATCGTGTCCCACGATAACTTTACACTCCTCGGCATGGCTGGGCTCATGGCAGGGGTGATGCATGCACCGCTGACTGGGACGTTCCTCATCGCAGAGCTTACTGGTGGGTACAATCTTTTTCTACCTCTTCTGGTGGTATCAATGACTGCTTATGGTACGACACGCCTATTCCTGCGACATAATATATATGCACTGCGCCTGGCAGAGCAGGGTACTCTCGTCACTCATCAGAAGGATAAGGCGGTGCTTACCCTCCTGCAGATGACCAATCTGATAGAGACAGATTTTATCGTGCTTAGGCCTGATATGACGCTGGGAGATACCGTCAAACTCTTTAGCTCCAGCACCTCTTCGCGTAACATATTTCCTGTCATCGGGGATGACGGACACATGGTGGGCATGGTGCTACTGGACAATATCCGGAACATTATGTTTCGCCCCGAGCTGTATGAACGGTTTAAGGTCAGTAAGTTTATGGTGGTGCCAAGCGCTCGCATCCGCACGGACATGAGCATGGATAGTGTAATGGGTGTCTTTGAGGACAATGGTGTATGGAATCTTCCGGTAGAGTCCCCCGAGGGTGAATACTTGGGATTTCTCTCCAAGTCCGCTATCTTCAATGCATATCGAGAAGTGCTGAATGGATACTTCTCAGGTGACTAAAAGTACATAATATATAATGACATCAATTTCGGAACATCAGGGATTACGCATAGTATTTCTCGGGACTCCAGACTTTGCAGCCTATATACTCGAACAGATTTTAAGCGCAGGATATAATGTCGTCGGTGTGGTCACAACGCCTGATAAACCGGCTGGTCGGGGACATAAACTCAGCCCCTCTGCAGTTAAGGTTACGGCACAACGTCTCCTCCCCAATGTCCCATTGTTGCAACCGGAACGACTGCGTGACGAGAATTTCTTGGGTGGACTACGGAAATTGGATGCCGACCTCTTCGTCGTCGTAGCCTTTCGTATGCTACCCGATGTGGTGTGGAGCATGCCTCCTCGTGGTACGTTTAATCTTCATGCCTCCCTATTGCCCAAGTATAGGGGAGCTGCACCTATCCAGTACGCACTCTTGAGGGATGAAGAGGTGACAGGCGTCACTACTTTTTTCCTCGACCATGAGATAGACACGGGCCGTATCATCATGCGCAAGGAAGTACCTATTGCTCCCGATGATGACGCATCTACGTTACATGACAGGCTGATGATAGCCGGTGGAAAGGTCGTGTGCGACACTATTCGTCTGATCCAGGACACTGATCCCGGTGTGGTCATTGGGACACCTCAGGAGGAGCCCCCCGGAGGAGGAAAATGGCCCACTGCGCACAAGATATTCAAAGAGGATCGTCTCCTTAGCTTTCACCGCTCCACTGCTCGTGATCTGTACCTACGGGTACGAGCTTTGAGTCCTTATCCTGCTGCACTCGCCGTGCTAGAGGAGGAGGGAGAGCAACCTGTCGAGTTCAAGGTGTATAAATCTGCCCAGGCTGATGCACCACAACCCCTAACCCCGGGGCAAGTACATGTGACCGACGACCGACGTCTCATCGTAGGGACGACCGACGGAGCTCTGGAAATACTGGAGCTGCAGATGCCCTCCAAGCGTCGTACGACTACGGCAGATTACCTGCTGGGACACAAACTCTCTGCATCTGCTACACTGGACTGACGGATGCTGATAATCACGAATTACAGATATGTTATCACTCAATAACATCGGCGTCTCTTTCGGTGCTGATTCACTCTTCGCAGACGTCAGCTTTCAGGTCAATCCCAAGGAACGTATAGCTCTCGCAGGGCGCAATGGTGCTGGAAAGACCACGATGATGAATATCATTGCCGGCAAGCAAGAGCCCACCACAGGCTCTATCAGTCATCCGCAGGATATGACGATAGGCTATCTACCACAGCACATGCTGACCCAGGATGGACGCACGGTACGAGAGGAGGCTCGGTTGGCTTTCTCTAAGGAAATACAGCTCCACGAGCAGGTAGAGAGGCTCAATGCTGAGTTGGCTGAACGCACAGACTATGAGAGCGAAGAGTACATGAAGCTTGTACAACATCTCGCCAATACGACAGAGTTGCTGGCACTCTATAGCTCGGATCAGAGGGAGGC
The DNA here is from genome assembly GCA_037191085.1 of Porphyromonadaceae bacterium. Lineage (GTDB taxonomy): Bacteria > Bacteroidota > Bacteroidia > Bacteroidales > Porphyromonadaceae > Porphyromonas_A. The sequence goes on from JBAKGE010000010.1 coordinate 28,868, forward strand.
TGAGATAGAAAAGATACTGAAAGGACTGGGATTTGTCCCGAAGGACTTTGAACGACAAACGACCGAATTCAGCGGCGGGTGGCGTATGCGCATCGAGCTTGCTAAGATACTCCTCGGACGTCCCGACCTTCTGCTACTGGACGAGCCGACCAATCACCTTGATATGGAGTCTATCGTATGGCTGGAAAACTTCCTCCGCTCCACCCCTGCTGCTGTTATCATGGTAAGCCATGACCGACGCTTCCTGGACAATACCACGACACGCACTATAGAGCTGTCTCTAGGCAGGGCATACGACTACAAGACTAACTACTCTCACTACGAGATCCTCCGACAGGAACGATACGAGCAGCAGTTACGAGCGTACGAAAATCAGCAGAAGATGATCAAGGAAACGGAGGACTTCATCGAACGCTTCCGCTACAAGGCGACCAAGGCTGTACAGGTACAGTCGAGGATCAAACAGTTGGATAAGCTGGAACGCCTGGAGGTAGAAGAGCTGGATCATCGCAGGATACACTTCCGTTTTCCGATGACTGTTCCCTCCGGAGCCTATCCGATCATCGCGGAAGGTTTATCTGTGGCATATGGGACGAACGAAGTGCTATCGGAGATTGACCTGACAGTAGAGCGTGGTGATAAAATAGCGCTGGTGGGAAAAAATGGTTCGGGCAAGACTACATTTGTCCGAGCCCTCCTTGGTGAGATCGTATCCACGGGAAAGATAACACTCGGGCATCAGGTGCAGGTGGCTTACTTCGCACAAAATCAAGCATCCCTTCTGGACGGATCAAAAACTATCTTCTCGACTATTGATGACATAGCAGTGGGAGACATCCGAACGAAGATTAACGATATCCTCGGTGCATTTATGTTTGGTGGAGAGATCTCTGAGAAGAAGGTGAGTGTCCTCAGTGGGGGCGAAAAGAGTCGGCTTGCGATGATAAGACTGCTCCTATCTCCCTCCAATGTCCTTGTGCTTGACGAACCGACCAATCACCTTGATCTGAGCAGTAAGGCGGTACTGAAGGAGGCGATCATGAACTATGAGGGTACTGTGCTGATTGTCAGTCATGACAGAGATTTCCTCGACGGAATGGCAAATAAGGTATTTGAATTTAGGGACAGAAAGGTTATCAACTATCTCGGTGGTATGGAGGAATACCTTTCTAAGCTCGATGAACGGAATGAGATCTCCTCGATAGGTCCGATCCCGACACCCAAGCCGGCGGAGAGCGCCGCACCTACTCCGAGTGAAGGAAAGGTGGACTATGAGCGACGACGTGAACAGCAGAAGAAGCTCCGTAGGGTGGAGCAGACGATAGAGAGGTTGGAGACGGACATAGAAGTCCTCGAACAGAGAAAAGCCGAGGTGGAGGGTGCACTGATGGAGAAAACAACTCCAGAACTTCTCACCCAATACGATGAAACAACAAAGAAGCTCGACCAAAAGATGTCTGCATGGGAAAAAGCACAGGAGGAGCTCTCCTCTTTGTCCGAGTAACTATGTTGATATATACGTATTGAGTTAATGTATGGAAGAAAGGGGATAAGTCGTTATTAAACCGACTCATCCCCTTTCTTCCATCAATGAGGTTTTGACTATATAAATCACTCTTGCTGGCGATTGTATATGTCATGATAACCCAGAGCTGCTATACCTTAAGGAGTGTGGATACGCTCAGATTTCTCTGGGTCGTTAGCGGAGCGATGACCCAGAGAAATCTTCGACGACTTCTGGAACGTCGCTTTGTCGACGTCCCAGAGGTTTCTGTAGGGTATACCCAGGATATTTCGATCGAATGAAAGGAGACAGAGTGATAATGTGGCGATCAGAGGATGTGGAGCACTTCCTGTGGCTCTCCGGGTCAATTCTGCTAAATTCATTAGACTGAATAACTACTCGTGAGCTTGGGGGCCTATTTCTCAATGTCGAACTCTCGTTTTATCAGGGTGGCGATTACGATCACGTCCCTGTTGTTTCGACTCACATTGTTGCCCTTTTCTTCTACTGTTCTTCTGCGGTGAGGTCCGGCACTTGGCGGTATGGTTAGTGTGCGGTGGTTTACTGCGAATTCGGGAGGCCTTTGAGTTTTGGATCTGGCTGTCGAAAAGACGAGAAATAAGGTCTTCGCGTCCGATGCGTCGGAGGGAGGCTATGATGCCCGGACGTGCTTCAGGTTTGTACCAGAAGAAGAATTGTCTCTGGTTTTCTTTCTCTTTCGGTGTTACAGCTGTGTATACTTTCTCTAACGTATAGGGATTATAGCCACTGTAGTAGATGACTGTGGCAAGGGTCATGGGCGTGGGGGTGAAGTCCTGTACTTGTTCGAGGTGAAAGTTCATCGACTTGGTCAGAATGGCTAACTCTGCCATGTCCTCCTCCTGGCAGGCAGGGTGACTTGAGATGAAGTATGGGATGAGCTGTTGATTGAGACCATGCTGTCGATTGATGCTATTGAATGTGCTGACGAAGTCTTGGAAGAGCTGGGGACCGGGCTTGCGAATAAGGCTGAGAACACGCTCGGATGTGTGCTCAGGTGCAATTTTGAGCCGTCCGGAGATATGATTGACGATTAGTTCTTCTGTGTACTGCCTTGCTATCTCCTTGAGCTCTGGAGTTTTGTAGTCTTTGAGGATTAAGTCGTAGCGTATGCCACTGGATACAAAGCTCTTTTTCATGCCCGGAAGCCTGTCTACGGCTCGGTAGACATTGAGAAGTGGGGTGTAGTCCGAATTGAGATTCGGGCAGGGTTTGGGGTAGAGACAGCTTGCTCTCTGGCACTTGTCGCAAGCACTGAGGTTGACACCATGCATCCGATACATGTTGGCACTCGGTCCACCGAGATCGGAGATGTACCCCTTGAAGTCGTCCATACGTGTGACTTTCTTCGCCTCATTGACGATTGACTGCTGACTCCGTGAACTGATGAATTTTCCCTGATGTGCCGATATCGTACAGAATGCACATGCGCCAAAGCAGCCACGGTGCATGGTAATGGAGTGCTTGATCATGTCGTAAGCACGTATCTTCTTACCATTGTAACGAGGGTGGGGGAGACGGGTGTACGGGAGATCATAGATTGCATCCATTTCTTCGCTATTCAGAAGCGGATAGGGTGGATTGACCACCAAAACTTGATCCCCGACCTTCTGGGTCAATCGTCGGGGATGTAGGGCATTGCTTTGCTCTTCGATGTGTCGGAAGTTGGAGGCGTATGCCTTTTTGTCCTTCAGGCAGACTTCGTGTGGGTTTAGTGTGATATCGTTAGGGTTGGGAGCGAAAGTATCAGCTGGTGTAATATAGGTCACCTGTGGCATGTCATGCAACTCCTCGATGCTTCCACCTCTGTCAAGGTGTCGAGCAATGTGAATGATAGGAGCTTCTCCCATGCCATATACCACGAGATCCGCATCACTCATATAGGACATGCCGGGAAGCAGCTTATCTTGCCAGTAGTCATAGTGTGTGAGCCGACGAAGGGAGGCCTCGATACCACCTAAGATTATGGGAGTGTCGGGATAAAGTTCTCGAAGAATCTTGGTGTAGACGAGCGAGGGATAGTCAGGGCGCATATCAGATCGCTCGTCGGGAGTATAGGCATCATCGGATCTGCGTCGACGCGCAGCTGTATAGTGATTGACCATCGAGTCCATATTCCCGGGACTGACTCCAAAGAAGAGACGAGGTCGACCGAGTTTTTTGAAGTCTCTAAGGTCATCACGCCAATTTGGCTGCGGAACAATGGCAACGTTGTACCCTGCGTGTTCCAACACTCGACCGATAACAGCAGAGGCAAATGAGGGATGATCTACATATGCATCACCGCTGAAGATGATGATGTCCACCTCTGACCAGCCGCGCATCTTGACTTCCTTTTGTGAAATAGGGAGCCAACGACGTAAATCATGCTGCCGGAACGTCTGAGAGAGTACTTCCTGGTGAGACATAAGCCGAAAGTCGTAGTTTATGGAGATTCGCTATACAGAGGTACACAAAGAGAAAAGCTTGAGGGAGTATCTTTGACGATAGCTCCTTCAAGCTTTCTATGTTATGCGATGTGCGCGATAGGTATTGGTTACTTCTTCTTGAAGAAGTCCTGTACTTTTTCGTTAGGCACCATTTCTTCCTTGAAGGTGTAAGCACCAGTCTTGGGTGACTTCTCCATCTTAATCACCTTGGAAAAGGTACGACCTTCACCTTTCTGGAGGGATGCGACTGCTTTCTTTGCCATGGTATGTTGTCCTTTTTTATATATTTAGAACAAGTCCCGATGTGGTGCATAGACCACCCGGATCTTATTACTTAATCTCCTTGTGTACAGTCATGCGTCTGAGGATTGGATTGTACTTCTTTAATTCCAGACGCTGGTTGGTGTTCTTTTTATTCTTGGTCGTGATGTACCGAGAAGTCCCTGGAAGACCGCTTTCTTTCATTTCGGTGCATTCCAAGATCACTTGTATTCTGTCGCCTTTTGATTTCTTAGACATGTCGTTCTTTGTACTATGAAAAAGTCTAACATCTGATAATGAACCAACCTTTCGCAAGGAAGGATCCACTCCTCCGTCTTACTTATCCAGGATGGTAAAATGCTTCAGTGATCCACTCTCATTAGCACGCTTCAGTGCTTCGTTCAACCCAATCTTGTTGATGAGCCGAAGACCTGCTGCCGATACTTTGATCTTGATCCAGCAGTCTTGTTCTGGCCAGTAAAACTTACGGTCGAAGAGGTTGGTGTCAAAGATTCTCTTTGTGCGGCGCTTTGAGTGCGATACATTGTTGCCCACCATAGACCTCTTGCCAGTGATTTGACAAACTCGTGACATTGCTTAGTATATTTATTTTATTGTTATTCTTATTGGAGTGCAAAGTTAGCCAAAAAAAAACAACTACGCAAACCGTACAACGCTGCGTTGTCGTGCAACCATTTTATTATTCGGTGGGAGTCGTAGCCACAGGTACTTCTGCCGGAACGGAGGATTCCGTTGAGTTGTCCGTCTCTGTCGTAGGAATAGCGGTAGTTCCATCGCCGAAAGGTTGAGCATCGGTGGCCGCAGGTATGGTGGCCTTGTCCACATAGTCGGTGATGACACTGCTGCCATTCTGAGTAGCTGATGACTCACGTGTAGGCTCCCAATGGGCAATGACGATACATAGAAAACCCATGATACCGGCTAAAACCCAAGTGATGCGTTCGACACCATCGGTGGCGCGACGTACACCTATAACATTATTCGCAGACGAAAATCCAGCTGCCAAGCCTCCTCCTTTGGACTCCTGAATCATCACGATAAAAATGAGCAGTAGTGCCACTACTGCAATTAGAATAGATAAAAAGATGTACATGTCTTTGTAACTTTATTCTGTTATGAAACAACGTATTGTGCTGTTCTACTTTGCCGCATTCTTGACGAGTTTCTCCAGGAATGCAATTTGTTCCGCAAAGTAACTATTTTTTTTTGAATATTTCAAATTTAGTGTCTTGAAAATACGCAATGCTTGGTCATATTTCCCCTGTCTTATGTATATCCGGGCGAGTGTCTCCGTGAAGAGTTCGTCGTTGTTGGCATCATTCACTGTTTGCACCTCATCTTCGGCAAGTGGCATACTTCTATTAGCAGCTGCGGATACAGAATTTGAGGGGATAATGATCTCTACGCTCTCACCTTTACTGAGAAATTTGTCGATGATCTCGGCTGAGCTTTCTGACGTAGATTCCTCTTGGAGCTTGTCCTCGTGAAGATGAACAAGTATTTGTTCTATTTCGGAGGTGTCGTCTGGATAGTCTTCGAGGAAGTTATTTATGATGTCAAATGACCCCAAGGATTCTTCTGTATTTTTCTCTTGTTCTTGCTTGTGTATCATCCTGTGAGAGTACGTTTCCTTCATGGTAAAGTAGAGTTCCTTAGGATTCGTTACGTACAGAATACGCCTGTGAAGTTCTGATGCAAACCTCAGGTCGTTGGTGCGATAAAGGCAGATGAGAATAAGAAGATGCAGAGGGGCACAGTATTCGTACTGCTGGCTGAGAAGCATCAAGTCTGATAAGTGTTGTGCTTCTATGTGAGAGGGATCTTTCAGGTATTGGTTGAGCTCTTCAAAAGTCATGATACGGGCCGTTTACCAGTTTTCTGCTGTGGCATTAAAGATTTGATTGATAAGGTCTTTTGTGATACTTTCTACCAATGCATCCTGAACATCATTAAACATGAGTGAACTACTGAAGCTCTCGAATGCGGAGAATTCACGCTCCTCGAAACTTTCGTTCTCATCGACTACGTTTGTGTATCTAACTTTTATGCGTACTGTTAGTTTTGTGCTTGCAGCGTAGGCATTTTCTTGGACTGCTTCAGCTGTTAAGTCATACCCAACAATTTCACCCTCTATATTTAAATCTCCCCGATTGTTTGTCTGTATTAGTCTTGTCTGGGTTTGGAACCTATTACGAAGATCTTCTGTGAATTTCTGTGCCAATGGAGGGTATACCGTTGGCGCAAGGTTTTGAAAATCTGAGATGTTAATAGTTTTGATACGTGTATAGTCGATGCTTGTGCCGTTGAGACGATACTTTATAGAACAACTGCTAAATAAAGAGACCAAAAGGACTGCGAATATTATTTCACAGGGCAGTTTACGTATGTTCGTTAATGTAAAGAGCATGTTTTTACTCCTTGTTTAATTTGCGATATAACGTGCGTTCAGAGATATTCAATTCCTCAGCGGTTTTCTTCCGAGAACCGTTGTTTCTTTTTAGTACAAGCTCAATGTATTTTTGCTCCATTTCCTCAAGTGTTAGTACCTTCTCTCCCTCTATAATCTCCACAAATTCACCTTCTGCAGCTGCTCCCGATGGCGCACTCTGCGATGGGTTTAATTCTTGCGGAGTGATGAAAGTTTGAGGTAGTGCGTTGGAAGTTACAGTCTGTGAATTTTGCCCCTGGAGAATACGGTATAATAGCTGAGTAAGTTCACTCACATTTCCCTTGACCTCTCGGAGTAGGGCATAAATAGCAGCTGATGATACCCCACCGGATATCTGACCAAACTGTTCCTCGTGGACGAAATCTCCAGTAAATGAATTTGATTGTAGCAATGCAGGATGCCTAACTCCGGCATTGGCAGGTAGATTGGCTTTGAGGATCTCTTCTGTTATTGTCCGCTCTTCTGCTATAACGCTGAGTCGCTCAACTAGGTTGCGTAACTGACGTATATTCCCAGGCCAATCGTATCGAAGAAGGAGGTCCTCTGAACCTTCGTCTAGCCTTATTGGTGGCATCTGGTATTTATCAGCAAAATCTGCTGCGAATTTGCGAAAGAGCAAAGGGACATCTTGTCCCCTATCTCGGAGTGGCGGAAGCTCAATTGTTACGGTATTCAGTCTGTAGTACAAATCTTCCCTGAATTGCCGCTTTTTGATTGCCTCTAAGAGATTGACATTTGTGGCTGCAACAATGCGGATGTCTGTTCGCTGTACCTGAGAAGATCCGACTTTCATGAATTCTCCAGATTCGAGAACTCTCAGTAGACGCGCTTGAGTTGGTAATGGGAGTTCTCCGACTTCATCAAGGAAAATTGTTCCACCATCTGCCACTTCAAAGTACCCCTTACGTTCCGTAACTGCGTCGGTAAATGACCCTTTCTTGTGTCCGAATAGCTCTGAGTCGATGGTGGAGGGTATCC
>JBAKGE010000063.1:0-11954 GCA_037191085.1 Porphyromonadaceae bacterium
CGTAGCTGTCCAATTCTCAGGTTTATTCCATTCGTTATCCGTAGTCCCAAACCAATAATTCTTCGAATTTAGCGGTTCCCCACATTTTCTACCCTCCAAGGTGACCTCCACACGTCTTCTCACACAACCATCCCAAGATATTTCACAGACATACTTGCCATCATCACTCTCTGAATATTTGGCAAATTCCTTTAGACGTGAGTTAGAAACCGTAACTTCTTGGGGATTTTTCCACTTGTAAGAAGCACCAGGAGAATAAGCCATCTCTAATGTGTAAGAATGACCATAACAAGGATGAACAGGATTAGATACTGATAAACTATTACTCAAGGTCTGCACTGTAATCTCCTGGGTCCCCTGTTTACCACATCCATCCTTGAGATCAAAGTGGTACTTATGATAAGCCTGTAATCCTTCTACTTTTACACTAGCAAAAGATAAATCAGAGTTAATAGGCACAGTAAACTTTTGACTAGGATTTGTGACATCGTAATATTCCAAATTCAAAGGCTTTGACCCCAAAAGATCTAAATGTATAGAACCTGTACCCAAGGGCGTACCATCCGAATTCTCACAAATCACACCCACATAATTCTGTATCTTAGGACCTGTAGCACCATCCACCAATTCGATTTCGTTGGTAGCATTAACGTAATATTCTTGGCCACAAATATCAATTTTCAATCTCACACGATACTTTCCCGGTGAAAGATTAGGGAATACCCCAGTTGTATTCTCGTCTTTCACACTTTCCTGATTATCCAACAATTGAAAATAAACCCTACCATCCCCATTGTAAACCTTGGTACCGGTTATTGTTCCTCCTCCGGTGCAGAATGACTCTCCCTTAGCAGTAACAGATTGTTTCAAAATCAGCTTATCAAAGACATCGAATTCTAAATATTCAGTTTTTCCACATTGAACTACACATAATCTATAGTGCCCTGGAAGCATATTGGTCCAACCATACCTATTCTCATTCTCACGATAAAAACCAGATACACCCACATTGGAAGGTCCACTTACGATCGTTACTTTAGCGTTTTTATCGGTAATACCGGAAAAAGTAATGAGGACTTGAGTAGCACCCTCTTGAGTAAGAGGTCCACCTGTAGAAGTACATCCCCATGTTAATTCTTCAATACTAAGTTTTTTTACCCCTGCCCCTGCCACAGGTTTTTTGATTGGAACTTTTGTTACTTGGCCACACTTATCAGTTAGCCACACCTCGTAATCTTGGGCCTCCAAACCTCCAAAAGCTAACTGAGTATGTACCTCGAACGTTCGTGTTTGCACTACTGAATTAAGATTACTTTTAGGTCTAACTTCTGCCGTTACGGGAAATGCGAAACATTTATTCAAACGTAAATAGATGGTCATCTTGTATCCGGTATTCTCACATCCTACCAATCGTGCAAGTTCCTCATGACGTGACACACAACCATTATTATAAGATATTTCGTATTTATTCTCTACCCCACAAGAATTTGTAGTCTCTACATAATACTTATGGTTAGAAGCCATAGGGACAGTGATGGAAGGAGGAACATTCGAACCTTTTTTGTATAAGCCGTTGTAATGAATGGGGCCATCAGGACGTTCACCTCTCAAAACGAGTTTTATACCTTCTTCAGGAAATAATAGTTGATTATTGTTATTAGAATCACTTATGGTATGAAATTCAAGGCGAATTTCATCGCCACATTCCTTTCTAGCATTCCAACTTACTTTCAATGGAGGAATTTTAGGAGACACCTCCTTCGTAATAGTTACGTATGTTTCACACTTATCTTTAACGCGTATTTGGTACTTACCAAATTGATCTACCTTCTTCTTATATGGATAAGTGAAGAGTGTAACGTACTGACTATTCGCATGATTATACCCTGGATTATCATTCTTGATTATTGAGACTTGGTAAGGAGGTGTACCACCGCTCCCTGTCAAATCATCCACAACTATAGTCCCACCCTGAGTAAAATCACCACAGAGATCTTCAATTCTAATCTTATTTGAGATAAGTTTCCCATCAAGAGCTGGAGGACCATCAACCTGCACAGAGGTCATTTTAGCATATATCGTATTAAGATTTTGTTCACAACGGAGTATCACCGTGTACTTACCAACACCCAAGTGTTGAAAAGTATAGGAACCCGAAGCACCTGATACAGTTTTCTCGTTAATAGGGGAACTTTCAGTACCATCTCTATAGACTCCAATAATCGCTTTTGATGCCCCTGTTATAGTATATTGAATCTTGATAGAACCATTATTATCACAAGTAGAGGGTGTAGTGGTAGGATTTGACAAAGTTCCTGATCCACATCCCCTATAGATCTGTGCTACCAATTCTCCGTTAAAAAATGTAACAGATAGTATGGTAAGAAATAAAAATAAAACTCTCCTCTTCATAATTCTCGCATATATCATGTACGCACCTTCAATATTCGTTATCAAAACAAGTATTACTTCAAAGGGGACGTAACACCTCTATCATAAATCAAAAAATCAAATCTCTATATCGTACTTGTACCAATGATTACGCTGTATCTTATCGGGGAAAGGAATGGCATAAAACTCCGGACCAAACTCCGGTGGTGGCAATATTCCTGAATCTTCGGGGTAAAGAGCCAACTCTATCTTAGCGCCCTTGGTGTCACGCTCATTGATGTAGGTAATCACCTTTAGCTCCACAAGCTCGGTCGTCCCACCGGCACTCATCTCCTTATATCCAAATCCGAAGTCAGCAGTTGGATTTAAATTCAAAGAATTACCCCACTGAGACCAAGCAGTAATATTAGGGAATAGCGTCGTAGAAGAGCTCACTACGTTATCCGGCTTAGTGTTGGGCTTAACGGCGTAAGTCCTTTTGTCCAAATCAACAAACCTATACCGAATAGCATCCACACTCATGGAGTAGAACTTATGACTTAGCTTAATCGTCAGTTCCACTTTAGCGACAGCTCGTGTAAGCTCAACAAACTTAAGTTGATAATTAGCATTGAAGTCGTGCGACTTATTACCGGACATCAAGATTGGAGATTGGATATCAGGAGACCAAGGCTTGGCGATTTCCCGATAAACCGTATTCGTCAGATCTGTGATCGAATTCACGGCATCTAGCTTGATTTTCAAGGCATTATCGACATTGGCGATGATATAGATCTGTCGCATTCCAGCTTGTCGTTGCGTAAGTTGCAATGTAATCTTCTGCTCAGAGGTGCTCCATGTACCACCGATAAACGTAGCGCCAGTTACGTAGTAGCGCTTGGGATTAGTCCCTGTATTCTCAAATAGTAGAAGATACAGGTTATCAATCTGTCGCTCTGAGGCACTTCCAGGGTCTGTATCTGCTGCACGAGTATTCCGAGTAAAATCGCCGACCTTCATGGAGATGGAAATCGGAGCATCACCACTCGTAGGCCGTTGCTCTGTGTTATGTTTAGAACATGCCCCCAACAACAAACCCAATCCAACCGCTAGATATAGTAAATTATTTCTCATGACGCATCTTCTAATTATTTCTTTCTGAATTCTTTCACAGAGGTTGAAGCTCCATTGTAGTAGACCTCCAAATAGACCATGCCACTAGTCACATCATCTGTACTAATCTTAAATGGCAATGAGGCATACTGCGGGAGATCGCTAAAGGTAATCTCTTTCTTTGCAATGTCATTATCAAAGTAAGCCCCATTAATAGCCTTCAGGACCACCTTGTGCGGTTCACAATTAATAATCGTATTGGTGATAAAACCATTACCATCCGCATCAACCTCCACATTATAGCCATAGCCTACATAGGTCTCTTTCTTCACCACCTGCCAAGCTTTAACGGTGTAAAATATCTCAATCTGATTAGGCAGATTCTTTACTTCATACTTGTAGTGATGATTCCTGAATACACTATATTCAGGTTTATGAGACATCCTGCCCTCCGCGTATGGGAGGTACTTTCCGCCCGGAATGACTCCATCACGAGTAACGATAGGGATATCGTATTGATTGCCCCTCTTATCTGTAATTCGGAAATAATTGATAGGCTTCTTATCACCTCCAATAGCATTCCAAACAATACCACTAATTAATCGCTCTGGCATGTATGCCAACCAACTGTTAGTCCCAGCTTTCCGCTGCATTATATGATCGGGAAGATAATCATTAGAAATTTGAGTACTCTTCAGTAGACTGAATTTTTGATTGGCATTAATAAGTTCAATCTTCTCCACATCGTCTGCATCCTCACCGTTCATAGTCACCTCAAGCTTCGCCACCACACGTACAAGTTTAGCACAATCCTCTCTGACCGCACCGACCATCGGTCTAAATGGAATAGGATCATAGCTAGACCCTCCCTGAGGGATGTCCTGACTCTTGTATACACGAGCCATGGGAAAACCCCTCTTATTAGTGGCCCCATTGTTGTAATCAAGAGGCAATGCCTGAAGAGAATTCATCTGGGCATCCATCTCGCTTCTGTTCTTTACCCCCTCAAACGCCTCCTTCATATCGGGAAGCAGATTACCCACAAAATAAAAGTCACGAGTCCCTGGTGTAAACTTAGATTTGAAGACAACCATCTTATCTCCCGAACCAACGTTCTCCGTATAATAATGAGCGATTTTTCTGCCTGATGAAGTGTCAAATACCAGCATGGCAAGACTATAAACATGGTCTTCATAATCAACACCATCTTCATTTATGGACTCCTCACCACTAATATGTGCAGCCCTCGTGCTGACAGACAAATAAACCACTGGCTCTCCATTATCTGGAGTCTGATTGTCTATCGCTCTTTTGCACCCCATCCAAGAAAGCAGGACTAGGATAAAAGAGATCAACTTTATTTCATTATTCAGCATGCTCTACGTATTTATTATTGTAATATCGTGTTGTGATATTCGACTACTAACCTTGCCAATGGTACTTCGACGCCTACCCTAAAATTTCCACAATTCAATGCGAATAGGACGGCATCGTGTCAAGTCAGGAGATAATAATATTACAACTCCAACTCTATTTCGTAGCTATGCACCATCCAATCATTAACGTAAATAGCCCAACAGACATAGGTGCCGCAGTTCAAACACTTGTCTTTAATGACGAACTTTACATCAAAGTCATTCATACAATCCAAGTTGACGTTCTTATTCTTAATCAGAATACTTCCGATCAAGTCTCCCTGCCAGATGATATCTTGAGTCTTCTTATTCTTTATCGTGATCTGACTATTGTATCCCGTCTTGAGTTGCATCAGTGAGTACTGTGCCTGTAGGGATGAGTCAGTATATTTGAATTCAGATGGATAGGTGAGCATTGTCTGGTTGAGTGGCATAGTTCCATCAATATTTGACACACCGTTGCCAGATTCAACCTCGACTTCAAAATCCCGGGGATTAACATCTGCATTCTGGAGAGATTCGTGGATCTCCACCTCCACATTGATTCGATTAGTATGCTCCCTCAGATTGATAGCGGTATGCTTATACATAGACCCAACTGTGGACGGATCCTCTAGAAAAACTGCAGAGCTCTCACCTTGCCATACCTGGTGATTCTTAAGCGCAATTGCTCTCTTATTTTGAGATTTGAGCGTGTGCATTACATCTTGCTTAGTGGTCACTCCTTTGACGAAAGAGCCAAGCTCAAAATTATCATTTACCCCAGCCCACCCTACAATGGTGTAGTGTCCGTTAGATACGGGAACCAATACTTCGTAGTCCTTGCTCAATGTCACATTTTTCTCCGCTACAGTCGATGCTAATACACCTTTATCATCAAAGGCGAAAAGATGTAAATCAGACACCTGACCAATAAAAGTAGAATCTACGGCACAAGGAGTCTTTGAGTAGAATTTTACATATATGCCTTGAGGGCATCCAGATAGATCTTCGTAAATGATATTGCATCCTCCAAGTAGTACTCCAGCAAGAAGCGTAATCATCAATAGCTTGTTTCGTAAATTCATCGTAAATAGCTTTATAATAAAACTAATAATAGAGGATTAGAGAAGGAGGGAATACCCAGCCAACTAATGAGAGGGCATTCCCTCCTCCATTACTATTTCTCAACTCATGACGAACTGGAGCAAAAACCCCAAATACATCGTCAAAATCTTACTACAATTACAAATTAGATACTTAGATCCACTTCATAGGTGTGAACCTCCCATGGGAGAACGGTCACATCTACACTCATCCATGTCTCGGGAGTAGTCAATGGATCATCTGGTTTGATTGGATTGTCCCCCGGCTCGTCAGGATTTTCGGGTTTGGGATCTGGGTTCTTTGGATCTGGGCTCTTTGGATCTTCTGGGAACAAAGGATTCCAGTTGGTACCGATAGTCTTGAAGCTCTTAATCTGGATGTGGTAGATGTTATTGCGAACAACTGGTGAATTCATCCACCCAGGGACTTTGTCCGGATTCAACCAAGCATAGTAAAGCACTTTTCCACCTACGTACTTTCTACTCTTCTGACCTGCTACACCACCTTTACTAGGATCCTTAGCATTAGCATTGGATGAGTAGAATCTACCATTAGTCTCACCCACATAAAAGTCCTTCCCAGGAATGTAAGTGGTACCGTCAGCCATCTCTTTAGGAGTGAAATTAGCTCTAATCAATACATAAACAGTATTACCCTTGGTATAACCAGAAGTTTCCTTGGTATCACCAATTACGTGGGTAGTTGGGAGCACGAACTTACCCGCATAAGAACTCTTGTCTAGCTTTAGATCTGCGATGTTGCCAGTGTAAGAGTCAAGGGTAGGAACCTTAGTACCTCCAAATGCAGGAGCTGCCTGATAGTTTTCATAAAGACCAGAATAGTCGTAACCAGGGTTACCAGTAATAAACTGATCAGCCTTGAGCTTCACAGAATAGCTAGGAGTTGTAAAATCAGTTTTTCTTTGGAGGAAAAGACGATCTTCGCCCTGAGCCAATACCCAGTTGATGTTTGAAACCGTACCTAGAATAGTACCTGCAGTAGATACCACATTATACTCCTCTTTTGAAGCAGTAACGATAGCGCGAGCTACAACACGAGAAACATTAACCTTAGCTCTGTTCTTAGTTCCATTGATTGCCTCCTGCTCCTTCACGTTGTCCTCAACATTCAGGTCGCTATCAGCATCGTTGGTCATCACGATGATATCCTTCCAGGCATCCATGCTCGTACCCTCAACCCTAGCCAACTTGCTAGCAGAGGTTTCAGACTTAGCATTGTCCATCCCCGAGTTTGCAAGCACCATAGCTTCGGTCTTCATCTTCTTGTCAAACTCAGCAGGATCAGCCTGAGAGAGTCTAGCAGCAACTTCTGGAGTAGCATTGATAACTGCATATACCTTCTTAGCCCCAGGAGTAGTCTTGATAGCCTTCTTTGGAGTCAAAGTAATCTGAGCTGTACCATCTCCTGGGTTATTAGGTGCTACAGTAAAGTCTCCTAGTTCAAACTGACCAGTCGCAATAGTAGATTTATCTACATCCACGACGTAAATGTCGATTCTCCTAATCTCATCCTTACCGAACCACTTACCTACATTGTTATAGTCCTCTGGGAGAGCCCTAACACCAGGCTTTGCCATAGTAAGAGCCACACTGACGTGCGTAGAATCGTCGACTAAGTCAGAAGTAATCTTCTCCTTCTGACAAGAAACCATCCCCATGATTAGAGCAACAGTGAGTGCTCCAATACTAAAAAATTTCTTCATTTGTTTCTTCAAATAATTTGTTAAACTTCAATTGTATTATCTCTGCAATTCTATATCGTTATTCTTGTTTATATCTGCCTAAAACACTTTCCCCTGATTGGAGACACTATACCTCGGATAGTCTCGGAGAAGAATCACTCCGTTACATGCATGTTTTCGACAATATTCAATTCAGATTTTTACTTAGATACCTGCATTAGATTGTTCCGAGCATTTTCGGTATCTCCGGCAGCAATTGCCTCATTAAAGCAATCGATTGCACGATCCCTATCCCCAAGTTTAGCATAGGCTACACCCATGTTATTGAGGGCAGCTGCGCTACGAATAGAAATCTTACTAAGTCGGTCAATGGCTGCCTGATAGTTACCGCCTTCGATATCTACTGCGCTAGCATTGATAATTGCTACAGGATCATCTGGATAAAGACGAGTAGCGATGTCAAATACTTCCTTAAACTCTCGGCTACCTTCTGGATAGGTATTTGCGACCAAGAACATTTCATTAAGACTCAGATGCTTTGGATTGACCTTAATGACCTCTCTGGCTTCTTCGACGTCAAAGGCTCTCACGTTGTACGCAATCACATAGTCTGTTCGTCTCAATGCCGGATAGTAGCGATCAAGCAGAGTGCGATACGTTGCTCCATTATCCAAAGCTATGATTTTGGCATCTCTTGCATCAGGATTGCCGGTAGACGTAATAATGTCAAGTACTGCTTTCGCATTGGGAAGTGGCGAAGTATGAAGTGCCTCTTCCAATCCCTTCCAGTCCTCTCCGTGGCCAGTTACAGACTTGATTTGTTCTCTGCGTATGCCATGAGTAGAAACAAGGTAATCAACAAATGAGTTGGCACGACGACCTGCAAGTTCTCGATTGTACTCAAAGTTTGCTTCTGGGGATGCATATCCAGAAACAGCAAACTCCGTAATAGTAATATCGCTATTCCCTTTCACCTCACGAATTACACGGTCCACCTGATCCAGCACTTCTGCATTCTGCTTGTAACTGCGAACTATCTCATGTCTATCCACCACAAAGTTAAGAGAGGCAGAATGTCTATCCTTACGAGCCTTGACGGGCTCAACCTCAGGGGTCACGTATGAGAGAACGTATACCGGATCCTGGAGAAATGGTGTGAGGAGTACTTTAGTATCCTCATGAACTAAGCAATCAGCACAGCCATGTACCACCTCTACAAATATCAATTCAGCCTCAGTCATGTAGCCTTCAAAGGGGATTTGCTGACTATAAACAACAGACTGTTGAGTACCATTTTTACGATCAAACGCCATCTTTGGCTCCACTTCCCATCCACGTGGGATACCTGTATCTGCCATACGATCCAGCACAAGACTGCGCGTACGACCGGATACTTGGATAGGGGGTAGCATCTTGGCGATCTCCTTAGTTCCAGACATGCGAAGTGCCGGAGAGAGAAGGATCACATCATTGGAACGTATCTTCAGATCATCCAGATTGATGTTCATACCAACACTCACATGATCACCATCTCTGGTGACACGCACATCCTCCACCTTGATCTGATTCATATATCTCTCCTGAGCCATGAGCATCTGAGGCAGAAGCATAAGCAGGAGAACCAGCGAAGTTACGGTTTTATTCATCACACTGTATTTCTATATTATATACTCTGTAAATTCTTAGGTTTTACACTCCACCTTTAGAAAACGTAAATCAAAGAGAGGGTCGATCTGGTGATGCCCCAGTAGTTATACTCCCCTTCATCCAGCTTTGATCCACAATTGGCGCATGGAAACTTCTCATAAACAATGCGCGCATAGCCTCCACCTATAGATGCTTCCAAATTCCAATGGCGACCGAGTATCCACTGGTAACCATAGCTGAGACCACCCCCATAGAAGTATCCCTGGTAGCGATTGTCCTTAAGAACTGAAAGCTTACCGATAGGGATACCAATACCGCCGAGATTGAACTGCCCTCCATGAGCATGAAGGCCAAGAAAGTGGCCGTTGAATGCATCGCAGAACCAATAGCGAAACTCAGGTTGAGCCGCCCAATGCTTAAATGTTGTTTTTTCACCGAACTTCCATAAACTTATGCCACCACCCAATTCAAGCGTAGTCTTATTTCCAGTCCTAAGTTCGAGTGTCAGATTTGGTGATGTGGTAGCAGCATACAACAAATTAGTCTTGACTGCCACCCTCTGTGCATCAGCTCTGCCCACGGACACGGCCGATGTAATCAGAAGCAAAAGTGTAAAACTGCAAATGGATTTTCCTAACTTCATAACAAATCACTAAAATTATATTCTTCGTAGTGTCAATATCTCCTCTGGATTAAGAAACAATTACTCACAAGTAGACAAAAAAAGATATCGAATGCTGTTTCCGTTTTGGAAACAGCATTCGATATCAGTATGTAGATGTCCCGAAACTGTGGCGACGATGTACGCGCCACAGAAAAGTCTAAGACTACTTAGCCAAGATAAACAAGTGCATAAGCCTGTTCTCTCTCTCTAATCATTTTTCGGCAAACAACCAAAACAAAAATGTTAAATCTTCATTAAGCCTCCCCACCAACTGTATCCTTCTCTCCCTTCTCACAAATGATGTACTTCTCCAAATATCGAAAGCACAACCCTAGCAAGGCCCTCTTACCAAACAAAAAACGAACCTCTTTTCGCCTTAGTGTCAAAGAGAAAAAATCAATTAGCAAAATTCTCGACGACAAAGGTACCCCTTTACTTCTAAAGTACAAAACACTCCTTTTGGAGCTTTACGGTTATTAACCCCTCCCAAACTTGCTCTGGAAAAAGAAAATACACAAAATAAGCATCAAAATTGAGTTAACACAATATAACATTCTACAGGTAAAAGAGTGTTGAGAAGATCAATAATAAAAACTGCAAATTGACAGATGTCTTCACTCCCCAATGCTACGAACAAAAAACAAGATTGTCAAACTATTCGTAGCATACTTATGTAGCTATTTATCAGCGTCCTATCGAATAATTCACTCTACACATTCCCTCCCTGATAACGTGAGGTTACCCCAATAAATGCTGCTTCTTCGGGACAATATATGTCATGACAATCCTTTGTCTACATCTCGAACGTACACATATTGGGATTAAATTTCTCCGGGTCGTCGATGAATTGATGACCCAGAGCTTTCTCCAACGACCTCCGGGAGGTCGGCTTATCGATGATCCGGAGCTTTCCGAGGGGTCCTTCGATATGTCTCGGACGAATGACGATAAGTATAACCCGAAGAGGTATGATATACCCATACGATCTCTTCACACTAATTTATTAGAATTCATCAGATTAAATCAAAATTACAGAAAAGTATCTCTTTTTATGTCAAGCCGATATCCCGTAAGATTATTTGAGGCATCGTCACCAGTATATACCGGTGACGTGATGATTAACTAAGGGCAGAGTGCATGACGTCTGCTGCCGTAGTAGCCGCGGGAGCAGGAGTGGATAGAAGATTGCGGACATAGCGATATCCCTCAAGCATAGCCGCACGCTCGGGAGTATCGGAGAGCAACGGTGTGAGCTCTGAGATGATACGATCTGCAGTGAAAAGTCCACCGTAGAGCTCAGGCACGACCTCACGTCCGGCGATAAGATTGACGAGGGAGATGTAAGGGACGGTGAAGAAGTTCCGGAAGACGAAATTCGCCAGATATCCACCAGCCACTGAATAGCACACGACCTGCGGAGTACCCAGGAGGGCTGTCTCGAGGGTGGCGGTACCTGAGGTTACGAGAGCAGCACGGGCGTAACGAACGATGTCATACGTCTGACCAAAGAGAAGCCGTACCCTACTCTCATCTCCTATGATCGGGGCATAGAGCGAAGCATCAACCCCGGGTGCACCTGCGATGATGACTTCGTACTGCGGGAAAGCACTGCACACTTCCAACATGCGTGGGAGATTTTTCCGAATCTCTGACACTCGACTGCCACACAGTATGGCGATGTATGGTGTATCGGCTGGTGCTGTAGTACCCGCCGATGTACGCTCGTAGCGCTGTATCTGCTCAAGAGAGGGATTACCGACATACCGGACATTGGGAAGCTTTTCGCGCTCAAAGAATGGCACCTCAAAGGGAAATATCGTGAGTACCATGTGGGTATGAGAGCGGAGCATTTTGATGCGTTTTTTCTTCCACGCCCATACCTTTGGGGGTATGTAGTAGACTATCAATGTCGTGGAGAGTTCCTGACGTGCAAGTGGCAGGATATAGCGAAAGCAGA
>JBAKGE010000163.1:0-1330 GCA_037191085.1 Porphyromonadaceae bacterium
GTATAGTAGTACTATCCGCAATGAGACTATTGATCGGTGTATGCAATTGTGCTGATAATTAGGCTGAAATACCTAGTGAGCGAAGGTTTAATGATGATAATAGTACCAGATAAGCAGAGTGCCTAAAAGAGAAGTCCCGAGAGAAGATCAGGCGGATACTCAGGGGACGGCTATTTGGGTGTCTGATAGTCCCCCCCCCCAGGGATACGTATGGGGTAGGTGAGCGAGACTTATATGTAGCTACCCGGATCGAATGTCCGTGAATAATGAAGGGCTGTGTCGACACCGACACAGCCCTTACTGCTAATCAATCTTAGTGCTTCCTATGTAAAAATCCTATTGAATGTTCCCACTTTGTGTGTTTCGTTCTCTATTTTGTGGGGAAATAAGGATGACATGAATGCCTGAAGTGGTATCCTACTTACTGTAGGGTCACGGACAGCATCCAAGCCTGCTTCTCGTGGCCTGCAAGGTATCCGGTGAGGAGGTCGGCAGTCACAGGATCATTGGCATCCTCTGCTGTCTCGATGCCCTTGCGCTCCATGTCGGTGAGCACCTTGATATCGTCAAGGACGGCCATAGTGATCTCTTTACCACAGCTGAGAGCTTCAGCCGCTGCCTCCTGGATCTTTGTGAGCTTCTTTACGTCATCGAATCGGCGTACAGGGATACCATCGAGCATGATGATGCGCTCGGCTACTTCGTCGATCTGGTCAGCGATCTGATCGTACATCTCCTCGGTATGCTCATGGATGACAGAGAAGAGTGCTCCCTGCACATGCCAATGGTATCCTCTGAGGTTGGCGTAGAGGGTGGTGAGGGTTGCGAGGTAGGTGTTGAGCATTCCGACCACTGATTCGGCATCACTACTTTTCATGTTCGTGTACTTCGTTACCTTGAGAGTTTCTTTAGTTTCTTTCATGATCTACTTTGTTTTATTTGTGTAGTTAAAAAATATGTTCCTGTCGTTTTACTGAACTTTCTATTACGAGAACACTAAAAGTCGTCGGATTGTTCACTTCTTTCTACTTTTCCCGTACTATGCTGTACCTTATTTTTTCTGTATCTTTGTACCCAGTGGAAATTAGTACAATCAATCGTCAGAATACATAGGATGGCACAGGAAGAGAATCTTTTCAAGAAAATAGTGGCGCACTGCAAGGAGTACGGATACGTATTCCCCTCGTCGGAGATCTATGACGGTCTGGGAGCAGTGTATGACTATGGTCAGAATGGGGTGGAGCTGAAAAATAACATCAAGAAGTATTGGTGGGATAGTATGACCCTCCTCCACGAGAATGTGGTGGGTATAGATTCGGCCATCTTCATG
>JBAKGE010000064.1:0-11879 GCA_037191085.1 Porphyromonadaceae bacterium
CACATATTGGCTCAACACCCGGTACAATGACGAGCAGACAGGTATCAGGCGTTGGCACTGGTTTTTGGTTTTCCTTATCGTGATTACCCTTTTTTCAAGATTTATATCCTGATTCAACAATGATGTGACCTCACTTACACGCATCCCCGTTCCATACAGTAGGCGGAGAATGGCCGGGATGGAGAAAAGGCGGCTGTCCATATTCCCGTGGTCGCTGGCCACAAGAGAATCGCATACGGTAAAAATGGAGCGTACTTGCTCGTGTGTAAAAATGTACGGTACGTATGTGTTAGCCTTGTTCTTGGGAATCCGAAGTACATAACAAGGAAAACCAATGTTGTTCATGTACTTGGTAAACTGTGCCAATATGGAATATTTGCTGCAAATCGTCTTATAGCTGTTATTTGTCAGGGTTTGTCCCCATTTGTCTATCAATGCGCTGGTAATGAAAGGGGTCTGTACCTTTTCTTCGATGAAGAACCGGTCAAGCAATCCCAAGTTGCTTTCAAAATATTTCCTTGAAAAGCCCACGGCTTCTTTGGCATCCACAAACCTTTGCATATACGGGGCGAACACGCTTATGAATTTATACTTGTTCATAAAAGAGACCTCCTTTCTGTTCGTAAAAAGCGGGATTGACAAGCGGCACATCGAGGGCACATCCCATCAGGCTTGACAAATCCACTCTTAAATATTCCATTGTACTCAAGGAACTATCATGACCCAACGATTCTGAGATGACAGGCAGAGAAACTCCGTTGGCAAGCAATCGGCTGGCGAGGGAATGGCGCATGGCATGAGGCCCGAACTTACGTCCGGAGATATCAATCCCCGATTCTCTCATGATTCTTGATATAGCATTGTTTATTCCCCAACGGAACATGGGGCGATAAGGAGGACGTGCCGATAAGAATATTTCTGGATGTCTGGAAATCGGTCTGCTATAACGCAAATAATTGACAATAGCTTCACCGACTTCTGTGAGTAATGGCAACTCTATCGCTTTTCTTGTTTTGTATTGGGTAAACGCAATGATATTGTGATCCCAATCCAAATGCTCAAATTTCAATCTGCAAATATCCGAAGCACGCAAACCAAGCCGGGTGGCAAGAAGTAATATTGCATAGTCGCGTTTTCCTACCGGACCGGATTGTTCAACCGACAATTCTATTTGTTGGATTTCTTCGGCACTATATATGGAAGGCAGTTTTTCCCGTTTAGGATAGCGGTTGCGGGAAAGGACATATTCAAAATCCGTCTGAATATATTCTTGGACTGATAGGAAGCGAAGGAACAACCGTAGGGAAAAATACCGGTCAATGGCATTTCTGCTCGTACTCAGAAAAGATACTACATCATCCTCCCCAATATCAGAAAATTTTGATTTTGATCTGGTTTCTAAGAACGCAATAAAGTAACTTAGGTTGCGACGGTGTTTTAAGACCGTTGTCTCACAGCGCCGTCTGTTAATCTGTTCTTTCAAAAAAAGACGTGCAGCCTCTCCAATTTCTCCCGGTAAGGGATGTTCTTCTACTTGTACAATCTTTTTGGGAATAACACCGGTGTCCAAATAAGAGGAAAGAATATGTACACTACGGGTAAGTACCCGCTTGGGAAATGGAGTTAAATCTGGAAGGACTGATTTCAGGTAGCATTCTCCGACTTCAGTGGAGTAAAACACGATGCCTTTCTCTTGAAGATAAGGCAACAGGTATTCCGACCATTTCTTTTGGTGTAAGGTAATGCAGGCTTCCGAATACCCAAGAAACCGCAAATGTTCCGTGCATTCTTGCATCAGGACATGGATGTTTTTTGTCTTGTTGTTGGACATGTCTTTTAATTTTAACGGGTGGTTTGTTCCAACCCCGTGACGAAATTACCATTATATTATCCAAACAACATTATCAAAAGTAATATTGATAATCAATTTATTAGTAACTCATAATTATTGTTACTTTGGATAATCTTTTACTTTGGATAATCTCTTTTATCACAACTTTAGATAAGCGTGAGGGGGAGTTAATCTTCCGCTATATCTTCCATTACCTGAACTGCCGGAAACCATTTGTGCGCCTGTGGATAAGCAGCCTTACCGACAAGGCAATCCGTGAGGGGCTGGATAACTTGCAGCCGGGCGAATGTTACGATAACCTTTACCTCTCTGCCAAGTCCCGCAGCGAAGCGGACTGGCTGATAGGGATAAACGCCACCCAAGCGTTGAGCGTAGCCGCCGGGCAGGGGGTGTTCTCACTGGGCAGGGTGCAGACACCCACGCTCGTGATGATATGCAGCCGCTATTTGGAGAACAAGAATTTCGTACCCGCCAAATTTTGGCAACTCAAAGCGGCGACCGCCAGCGGGGGAATAAATTTTACCGCCCAATCGACCGCCAAGTGGGAACAGCAGCCCGAAGCCATAGCCGCCCTGCAACGGGTAAAGGATGCCGGGCAGCTTGCCGTGAAATCCGTTGAGAGGAAAGAAGCCAGCCAAGAACCGCCGCTTTTGTACGACCTTACCACGCTGCAAAAGGAAGCGAACACGAAGCTGAACTTCTCGGCTGACAAGACGCTTTCCATAGCGCAAAGCCTGTATGAAAAGAAAGTGATGTCCTACCCAAGAACCGGAAGCCGCTATATTCCGGAGGACGTTTTCGATGAAATGCCGGAACGTGTCGCCCTGCTGGGGCAATACCCCCGCTTTGCCGGGTATGCCGCCGGGCTGGACGGTGCGGCACTGAACCGCCACAGCGTGAACGATAGCAAAGTGACCGACCACCACGCCTTAATCATTACCGAGAACCTGCCCGGCGAACTTTCCAAAGACGAGCGGGCGGTTTACGAACTGGTAGCCGGGCGTATGCTGGAAGTCTTTTCGGGCAAGTGCGTGAAAGACGTTACCACCGCCTTGCTGTCAGGGGGAGATACCGACTTCACGGTGAAAGGGTCTGTGATGAAAGAAGCCGGGTGGCGTGCCGTGTTCGGCGAGCAGGAAACGGGCGGGGATGAAGAAGCCGCCAGCCTGCCGCCACTCCAAGAAGGAGAATATTTGCCACTCTCCGGCGTGGATCTGCTCGAAAAGCAGACCAAGCCGAAACCGCTGCACACGGAAAGCAGCCTGCTTGCGGCAATGGAGAACGCAGGCAGGGAACTGGAAGATGCCGAACTGAAAGCCAGCCTGAAAGATGCCGGGATAGGCACGCCCGCCACCCGTGCGGCGATTATCGAAACGCTGTTCGCCCGCCAGTACATTGTGCGTGAGAAGAAGAACCTTGTACCCACCGACAAGGGGCTTGCCGTTTACAGGATTGTCAGGGACAAGAAGATTGCCGATGTCGAAATGACGGGCATGTGGGAAACCGCCCTTTCCAAGATAGAAGCGGGCAGCATGGATGCCGACACGTTCCGAAAGGGCATCGAGGTGTACGCCGCCCAAATCACGGCGGAACTGCTTTCGGTGCAGTTGTCTGTCGCCAATGGCGAAACTTGTTCCTGCCCCAAATGTAATAACGGGCGCATCCTGTTCTACCCGAAAGTGGCGAAGTGTTCCAACGTGGACTGCACGCTTACCATATTCCGCAACAAGTGCGACAAGCAGCTTTCCGACAAGCAGATTGTCGAGCTGGTGACAAAACGCAAGACTGGGCTAATCAAGGGCTTCAAGGGCAAGAACGGCAAGGCTTTCGATGCCTTGCTGGTGCTGGACGAACAGTTCAATGTCGGTTTTTCATTCCCCGAAAAGAAAGCGAAACCGAAGAAATAGCCTATCTTTGCCGCTGGAATTTCATTGTGATAGGTTTTCGGGCTTATGATAATTGAAATTTTAGTGGTTGCGCCCGGAGGGAAACCGGGCGCATTTTTTATACGCTCCCGCCAAACAGGTAGGTCGAACAGACCACCCCGTTATCCAGCACCCTGCTTTCCGAGAGTTTCCAATGTGAGCCGAATGTTTCCCCGATAAAGCCGATGCCTTTGCCTGCCATGACCGGGACGGTGTAGATTGCCAGGCTGTCCAGCAGTCCGGCTTTAATCAATGAAGTAAGCAGCTTGCCGCCGCCCACCACCAAGATGTCGGTTTCCTGTTTCAGTTCATAGACCCTTTGCAGCGGTTCTTCGGTCAGGAACTCTACGCCGCAGTCCGGCGTAACGTTGGTGTCGTAGTGTGACACCACAAAAGACCGCTTGCTTTTGTGCGGCCACCCGCCCCAGTGTTCAAAGATGTAGTTGTAGGTGTTCGCCCCCATAAGCAGGCAATCCGCATCCAAATAGTATTTGCCGATGATAGCTTTCACTTCATCAGGCAACCAGTCCAGTTCTTGGTCTAAAGTGGCGGTATGCCCGTCCAGCGATACGGCGATGTGCGCTCTGATTTGTTCCATATTGTCAGGTATTAAAGTGATATAAATCCCTACTGTCTTTGCACGTTAGCCGCCACCCCAAAAAAGAAAGCGTGGCATGACGCTGTTTCAAAGTAGAGGTACTGGCATACCCAAATGTGGAAACAGTGCAGCCACGCTATGACAAACGCATAGCATATCCTGCGCTGAATATCCCCACATTTTGAAAAGTGCCAGTTTTCTACTTTGGGACGTTCGGCGAACGTATATGTTATATATAAAGGCAATATTCCGGCAACCGCCGTCCAACTGCCGTTACTTTTCCGTGTAACTTCTGCAAAGTTAAGCAAATACCCTGAAAAATCACGTGCAAACAGAAAAAATCCTGCCGGATTTTTCACCCACGAACTATCTCATTGGATAATAGAGTGTTACCATTTCAGAATAGAGGATGGGTAACGATTTAGAAATGAGCGGAGTGCTTTGAGGCACATTGTTTTGAATAGCCAAAGAACGCTCACTATTATCACCTGCAAAGGTACACATTTGAGAGGGAAAGTGAGTGTTCTTTCTTGATTTTCTTTTCTGAGATGAAACAAATCGTATCATTCTCTTTACTCTTCAACCGTGAATTCAGGTCTTATGGAACTTGATGAGGGGAAAATAATTTTGTTTTCTACATCCTTCGTCCCCGTTTCTTTTTCTTGTTGGCTTCGTGGCGCAGCCTTCGCAGGAAGGTGGTCTCGGCATAATCCTCTCCGTGGACTTGGAAATCCAACACACTGCCAATACCCGATGCAATCCTTTCGGCAACATCCACCACGCTTTCAATAAGACTTGTTGTTGGCTGTAGCTTTTCCTCCTGTAAAGGCTCTTTCGGCTGATAAATCGGAACAGAAGGGTGATAGGGAGCGATACAGGAAAGTCCGAGTTGCTTCAACAGAGAGTTATATCCAAACTCTCGTCCTATCTCCGAAGCCTTGAATGTCTGCCCCTCAAAAAGAAACTTCAGTCCATAGATTCCGCCTTTCTTGTTCTTCATCGCTTCAACGGTTACTCCTTGTCGTCTCAAATCGTATCGAAAGGAAGCATAGCCATTCAATCCGCCATTCGTATATTTCCCTAACAAGCCGTAAATCATTGTACGCAGTTTCTCCTTGCTCGCTTCTCGCGTCTGATTGGCTCTCGGCTTTTGATACTGTTTCTTTGACCGTATCTCATTGGCAATCGTCAAACCATGCTTGCGACTTAATTCCTCTGCCACTCGTGCTGCCTTGTTGCTCACAAAGGTCGTATCATAAACCACCCCGTTCATACTCATCCGATTGGCAATGATATGAATGTGCAGATTGTCGGTATCCTTATGCGTAACGGCTACCACCTGATGCTCCTGCAATTGCATCGCTTGGATAAACTCACAGGCTATCCCTTGGAGCCTCTTCCAATTCATTCCTGCGTCATCCTTCGGAGCGATACCGATTTCTATCCGCAGGAACTTGTTGCGACAACGGCTGTTGAACTGATTGACAAGGCTCATCTCTTCGTATATTCTCTCTGCCGTATCTCCGCAAAGGTTCTGAATTAAGAGCTTATTCTTGAGCTTCGTTTCTCGAAAGATATACTCCAATGCCGTCTTACCGTGTGCTATGGCTTTGCACTTAGCTATCATTGCGCTTGATATTTAGAACATCATATACCTCATCCGTAATTCGATACCGAGGGCTGTAAAATCGCTCAAAGGCGTGTAGTGAAATGCAAGAAAGGTTCTTGGCAATGGCAACCCAAGAAGGGTCTTTCGTCTTAATCAAGTTGGAAATATGACTGAAGAAATAGCTGACCCGTTGCAATACCCGAATGGCTTCCCGTTCGTGTTCGCCCAATTGGGGAACGGCAACAATCTCTCCGGTAAGCAATGCCTCCCGACAGAACTCGGAGAGTTTCTTGCCCGTCCGTTCCGCTCGCTTTGTATCCTTGTTTTCTCCTCTTCGGAGCAGCGTACCCGAAGAAGGCAAGTCTTATTGGACTTCTTATTTCGTTTCTCTTTATCTGTTTTTGCTTTCATTTTTGCTTGTTTATTAAAGTGTCCCGACCGATGAGAACGAAGTGATTACGGCTTTTCCCTCGAACGCAGTGGTGAAGGGGGCAAGTGCAGTTTGTGGCTACAAACTGACGTCTTGCAATGTTACCGACAGAACAGTTTCGCATATACTATGATTCACTTTCATCTTTCGTTCTTCTTGTCTTCTGAGAATGCCGATTATTCATTTCATTGCTGATGGCTCGGAATGCCGAGATTAGAGTTTACGCCAGTGTTCTATCTCCTTGCTGTATTCCTCTAAATGTCGGAGAGCTATGCATTCCAAGAAACTTGAAACATTCGCCCCGTAATCGCCCAATCGACGGACAACGAACTCCAAACGTTCCCACGTGGAGCGACTGAGATAGGTTGCCTTTCGGTCAATGATTTTATGGGGTGTGAGAAAAGCTTCCCGATAGCTCTCCAAGCTCTCTTGTCGTTGCTTGTGGCTGATACGTCTCGGAATGCTTGATACCGCTTGTCGCTTCTCCTGTTCGGAGTGCTCTGCTTTCACAGCATCCTTTACTTCATTCAAAGACTCGGAAGGCAACTTTTGCTCGGATGCAGAGGACTGCTGAAAGCCTTCAGATTGCCCCGATTGCTCTATCTGCTCAGCTTCTTGTTTGGTAGAAACGGCTTTACTGACAATTTCAGACACATTGGACTCTTTGGGATGGTTCAAATAGCGTGACAAATCAAATTCTTCTTTCATAGCTTATCTGATTTTGTGTTTGACAATAACAGGTTTCCGCTGTTGTTCTTTTTGTTCTTGCTTACATTGAGCAATATGGTAGTCGTTGAGGTCTTTATGTTGGGAATAGTGTCGGCTCATATCCTCTACCTTGATGCCTGAAGATTGGATACCCTGAAGAGCTTGCCGTCCTGCTTGGTCGTTGTCGAAGAATGCACGGACGGAGTCGATGCTTTTCTCGTGGAGATAGGCAATGGCTCTATGGATATTGCTCACGGAATTCAGCACAAGGCTGGGAGCAATTTCTTTCCCTTTCATCGTATATCTCCTTTCACAGTGAAAGAAGAAAGTATCTATGGCATTTTTTGTTCGTTTGTTTCTTTTCATTGTTCGTACTTCTTCTGTTTGCTTGGTTTTGAACTTTCATCCGAAAACGGATGCTGAAACCAAGTTCCAGAGGCGAACACAGAGTCCCAAGGCTGGTGTGTCTGTTGCTTCGAGGTACAGAGAAATGCTCCGAAAAAGAGTAGTAAAAATGGGAGAAAACAGAACGAAAAGGCTCAAAAAGCAAGAAAAGAGAGGATAACGGCTCTGCAAACGACTTCATCGGATTGCTAACGTCTGCACCCTTTTTCTTCGGATGAGAGAGGGGCATCTGTTTTCGTTGGCAGGAGAGCCACTTTTATCCATATCAGAGCCACAAGTACGCACTTAGATAAAGGTGGGTGGAATGGTCGATTTACGCTCGTATATTTCCTGCGATTTCCTTTTATTTCCCTTGATTTCATTGGGTCTTGGGACAAGGATTTCGCCTGAATACATTTGCACCGAAAAGAGAAAAACGACAAATAAAGACGATATTGATATGAGATTTACCACCATCGACACCTCCGCTTGGGAGGAACTGAAAAAGAGCATCGAAGAGTTGGCTCTTTGTGTGAGAGAACACTTCGGAACGAAGCCCGAAGTCCCAGACCTGTTGCACAACGGGGATGTGTGCCGAATACTGAACATCAGCAAGCGAACGCTCCAACACTATCGGGACACGTCTGTGCTGCCCTTTATCCAAATTGGGCATAAGTGCTATTACAAACGTGAGGATGTGGAAGCACTCCTCAAAAAATCGAACCGAAAGATACAATGACTATGGAACACGAAATCGTGAACAGAGAAACGCCCGAAATGAAACAACTCATTTCAGGTATCAAAGAAGTGAGCAAACGCATTCGGGAGATAGCCCAAACGCACCGCCCTCTGTTCGGAGGAGAAATCTACCTTACGGGGCGGGAAGTCTGTGAACGGCTTTTCATCAGCCTCCGCACCTTGCAAGACTATCGCGACAAAGGCATTATCCCCTACACCCAAATCGCAGGGAAAATACTCTACCGACTCTCAGACATCAACCGACTGCTGCAAGAGAATTATTGCACCACAAATTAAACCTTTGTAATAAAGTGATTTACGGGGTAGATATATATACTTTCTTTGCCATAGATCAAATGTCTCGCAGAAATAAGTTGTCAAAAATTTGATTGTATACAATTTAATTGCTACTTTTGCATTCAGAAACAGAAACACGTGATGAAGTACGATATACTGAAATTGGACAACCAGCTATGCTTCCCTATTTATGTGGCATCGAGAGAGATTATCCAGGGTTACAACCAATATTTTGGCGAATTGGATATTACCTATCCGCAATATTTGGTGCTTATGGTGCTCTGGGAGGATGACGAAATGATGGTAAACAACATCGGCAAACGACTGCATTTGGATAGTGGTACGCTTACGCCTCTTCTCAAACGAATGGAAACCAAGGATTTGATAACTCGCAATCGTTGCAAGCAAGACGAGCGAACTGTAAAGGTAAGCCTCACCGACAAAGGAAAACAGCTGAGAGAGAAAGCCGTAAAAATACCACCTCAGTTGGCAAAGGATGTTACCTTGACCCTAAAGGAGATAGAGGTATTAAAAAGATTGATTTATAAACTGATAAACAAAGAATAATATTATGACACCAATGTACACAGCCGTAGTAACGGCAACGGGAGGAAGAAACGGAAAAATCGTTTCGGACAATGGAATTTTGAACTTAGATGATGCCTCAGCCAGAGAGTAAGAACGAGCGAAACCACCGTAACTGCAGAGGTTTCGATAGGTAAGTTGGACAACGGCGGATTTGGACTGGCGGTAACGCTGTCGGTAAACGTCTCGCGGGTAATCATTGAGCAAGCCCAAGAGTTGGTAGAGAAAGCACATCAGGTTTGCCCCTACTCCAATGCTGCTCGTGGCAATGTAGAGGCAATATTTAAAGTAACAAACAATTAAAAAACACTTAGAGTTAAATGTCAAACGATTAAGAATTAAAAAACAAAGAAAATGAGACATCAAAAATCAATCGAAGCATTGCAAGTCTTCATTACAGGCTTGACCAACGGAGCTTTCGCACACTTCGTTCAGGGCAAACATTTTGAATCAATGGGATTTACAAAGCTCGGAGAGAAGTACAAAGAGCATTACACCGAGGAGATGGGTTGGGTAGAGAAGTTTATCGCCCGTATCAACGACCTTGGCGGCGAAGTGAAAATAGAAGACCAAAAGGGTCGCCCAATCGTAAAAGACCCTGTTGAGTACGTCAAGACAGACCTTAAAATTCAGGAACAAGGCATAGATCTTTTGCACAACTGTATGGCAGAGCTAAAAGACGACCCTACCACCTACGACATCCTGAAAGCCTATCTCACTGACGAAGAGGGAGACCTCTATTGGAGTCAAGAACAGATAGATATGATTGAGATGATAGGTCGCCAAAACTGGCTGGTAAAACAGATGTAAATAGATTTTAAGTTTAACAATTTACAAAAAGATGACCGTGATGCTGACAATAGTCAGCCACGGTCATAATATCGGTGCTAAACAAGAAAGTAAGAGTATAACAATAATGATAACTGACTCACATTTCAAAAGAGTTTGCTCCACACTGATGAAGCAAACTCTTTTCAATTTAAGCCTACATACTCTTTTGTTGTATTAGCCTATCCATATCCATTGCAATCTTTTGGTCAGTGATTTGGGCGTAGATTTGTGTGCTGGCAATGGACGAGTGTCCCATCATCTTGGCGATGCTCTCTATCGGAATACCAGCCTCCAAAGTCAGCGTACTGAAGCTATGGCGGGCCATGTGGAAGGTGAGGCATTTATTGATTTTGCAGAGTTTCGCCATCTTCTTCAGATGGATATTGATCGTATCACAGCCAGGAATGGGCAGAAGATAGCCCTTGGGCGGTTCGTGCCGAAAGGCTCGGGTGTGGATGCCTCGGTACTGTTCAATGAGGGCAGCAGCCTCGGGCAAGAGGGGGATGTGGCACACATTGCCTGTTTTGATGCGAGGCTTGCGGATCCAAGTCATACCGCCCTCCTGAACAAGATGTTCAGCCGTAAGGTGGTAAATATCCGTGTACGATAAGCCCGTATAGCAAGCAAAGACAAACATATCCCTTGATACCAGCTCATAATCTCCTAATTGCGTTTCATCTAAGGAGATAATACGCAAAAGCTCCTCTTTGGTAATATAGCGTGGCGAGCCGACATCCCAGCGGATAGAATAGCCCAAGAAGGGATAAGTGTCGATGATATGCCGTTTGTATAGGTCTTTCAGTAGCGAAGCCAACATAGAGAGGTAGCCAGCCGTGGTATTGAGTTTGAAAGCCTTCTCTCGGGAGAGATAAACCTCAAAGTCTTCAACCAAGGCTCTACCAACTTTCTGAACAGGCAAGTCGCCTACTCGATAGCGGTGTTTGATGAAAGCCTCGAAATGCTTGCGAAATAGCAAGATACACTTATACCTGCGTTCACTGCGGTCTATGCCCACACGCTCTCGAAAGCGTGCCAAATAGCCTTCCAAATGATAGAGCAAGCCTTGGCTATCGCTGTTTAAGCCAAAGAGCGTGGCTTTAACCTCCTCAGCTGTTACCGTTTCCCCTTGCTTACTCTGCAAATACTCAAAGGCACGATGTACTGAGAGTTGTAAGCGGTCGAGTTCTGCGTTTACGGATACAGCTTCGGCACTCTTGCCCACGAGCCTGCTCTTACGGCTATCCCATAGCTGGGAAGAGCAAGCAATTTTACAACTGAACTGCACCATTGTTCGCCCCACACTGAGGCGAGCCATAATCGGACTTTTGCCGTCCTTACTCTGTGTGCCTCGCTTGAGGTAAAAGAGTAGTTTCAATGTCTTTTCTTTCATTGTCGTTTTTGTTTGCAAAGTTAGACCTCTAAGGGATAGTTGTCGCTACGCAAAACATTGAAAACAAGAGAGAAAACACCATTTTAGTTACCACTTTTTGCTTACCTCTTCCGAAGCCCCTAAAAGGGAACGATTTGGTAACTGAACTCGCTCTTTCAACTGCTCTTTTTTGCCTTTTTTCGTGGTGCAAGCCAATGCGACCAAACGAAAGAAAGGCTGTTAATCAGGCAGATAACCTTTTCTCGCTTCCCCTTACTCCTAACTCCCATATTTCCGCATAAAACGCTGCCAGTTCGGGCACCTTAATGAAGGTACGGAAGCGTTCCTTTTGAATGATGTCGTTGGTGATCGAAAACTCGTAGTCGGTGGACTTCTTCGCGAAAACCGCCGCCCACGCATCGAAGCTGTTAATGCCCTGCTTTTCGAGTGCCTGTGGACGCAGGTATTTGAACAACAGATAGAGTTCCGTCAAAGAGTTGCTGATGGTCGTACCACTTCAGTCGTGTCCGACTCTGTGCAACCCCATAGACGG
>JBAKGE010000011.1:0-36193 GCA_037191085.1 Porphyromonadaceae bacterium
CTTTACATGCACCTGAGCATACTCAGGTGTGATGACGGGTGTAGTGATCTGTGTACCCCAGTCGTCGACTCTTACTGCTGAGGGAGATAGCATGAGGTAGACGTTACGGTAGAGTCCGGCTCCGGGGTACCAGCGAGAGAAATCGGTGCTGTTCTCCAACCGTATGGCAATCACTTGCTCCGTGCGTGAGGCGTCAAGAGCCGAGGTGATGTCCAGGTAGTACGAATTGTAACCATACGCCCATCCTCCGACTCTTTGCCCATTGACGTAGACGTCGGAGTGGCTCATGGCACCATCGATGTAGAGGGTGACATCCCCGATTGTACTGAGGTTCCGTGGGGTCTTGAAGTTGTATCTGTACCAGCCGACGCCGACGAATGGAAGTCCGCCGGTGCGCCCTGCGTGCTCGAGAGCTTCCTTCTGTCCGTCTTGCGTAATCGCTACATTCTGCTTATCGTTTTGGGCTGAAAAGGGTCCATAGATAGCCCAGTCGTGAGGGACTCGTACCCTCTGCCAATCGCTATCATCATGCTCTGGAGCGGAGAAGGAGGGGTTGTCCTCTCGAGTGAAGTGCCACCCATCGGTAAGACGAAATACCTCACGTGGCTCTGGGATTTGCTGGAGAAATGTCTGTGCTCTACCGGTTAATGTCGTGCAGGATACCGTAACGGCGAGAAAAGCATACCTAATCAATTGTTTCATGTCGTAATAATATCGTGTTGGCTGTCAATACTTAAATGTGCTGCCTCCGAGGAACTCTCTTATCAGCGATGTTGTGGGTGTCTGCTCCAGTTCTATCGGCTCAAAGAGGGAAAGTAGTCTGAGCAAACGCCGGGCCGTGGGGTAGGCTGGGCTAATCTCAGGTACTGCGAGGAGTGCGCGA
Source organism: Porphyromonadaceae bacterium (assembly GCA_037191085.1). Taxonomy (GTDB): domain Bacteria; phylum Bacteroidota; class Bacteroidia; order Bacteroidales; family Porphyromonadaceae; genus Porphyromonas_A. The sequence goes on from JBAKGE010000011.1 coordinate 884, forward strand.
TCGGCTTGGGGGCGGAGAGCGGAGATCTCGTAGAGCATAGCGCTATTGAACATAGCATCTGCTTCTTCTTGATAGGGAAATATCCACTTCTCCTCGCCCTCACGTACATCCTTCCATCTGGCGATACTCTCCTCTGCCGTTACCCCTCGGTATTTAATGTCTCGTACGATACGTCTGAGCAGACGATTGTCACTGGTGCTGATCCAATTGTGGTTATCCAGAGAGATCGTGGTGAGGGCAGAGACGTAGATTTTGTACAGCCGTTCACGTGCAAAGTTGGGGAAGAGCTCTGGGTTGAGAGCATGAATTCCCTCCATGATGAGGACATCATTAGGACCAAGAGTGAGCTGGTCATCGGGGCGAATTACTCTCTCTCCGAGCTTGAAGTCATAGTAGGGCATTTGGGTTGTTTTCCCTTGGAGCAAACTCTCGAGAGTGGCATTGAGATGAGGGATGTCGAGTGCGTATAGACTCTCATAGTCGTAGTTCCCCACTTCGTTGAGAGGGGTATCTACTCGATTCACATAGAAGTCGTCGAGGGAGATGAGATGAGGACGAAGAAGATTCGTGATGAGCTGTGTCTGTAGCCTTTTGCCCGTCGTTGTCTTGCCCGACGAAGAGGGCCCCGAAAGCAGCACGATGCTAAGTCCCTCCTCTCTGTGTCTCTGTGCTATCTCGGCAGCCATGCGCGCTATCGTCTTCTCTTGCATCGCTTCGGAGATAGTGATAAGATTTGAAACCTCTCCGGCACGGATAGAGCAATTGAGCGGCGCGACATCATCCACTCCGATGAGATGAATGAGCTTGAGATGTTCGTTGAATACGCTGAAGAGCTTCGGCTGTTCTATGCGTGGATAGAGGAGCTTGGGCTGAGAAGGATCGGGGATACGCAGCAGAAATCCCGCCTCGTACGGCTCTATGGCAAAGTCACCGACCATTGAGGTCTGTGGAAGCACGGGGCCGAAGATAAAATCCTCTACACCATTGAGCTGAGTTAGGGTTACATAGCACCTTGCTTCCGTACAGATGAGCTCTGCAGTCTCCACTTCACCACGCTCCACAAAGAGCTTGATAGCATCATCATGTGCGACCTTGTGCTGTGTGATCGAGAGGTTTGCCGCTATTAGCTCACGGACACGCTCGGAGAGTAAGGAGAGGATCTCTGGTTCATCGTGTCGTTCACCGCTGAGGATGCCATAGTAGCCGAGGGCTATGGCATGCTCCATCTTGAGGTTGCCTATCCCCAGCTCACGGGCTGCGTGTGTCATGAGGAGTACGAGTGTGCGTAGGTAAGTACGTGCTCCGGAGGAACGACCGTACCCGATGTACTCGACCTGACAGGGCTCAAAGACCTTTGTGCCGAGCCCCCTCTCTCTATTATTTACGAGAGCAAGCATTGGTTTTGTCAGACCTTTCCTCTCAAGGACACCGACGTTCTCTCTGAAGATCTCCAGCAGGGTTGATCCCTCCCTGACAGAGACCTCCCGGTCGTCATTATTGGTGAGTTTGATCGAAATCATTTTTTGCATTTACAGTGTTAAAAAATCAGGACCTGAGCAATCGCTTCCGTCAGAGAAACCTTGCGGAGCGAAACAGTCTCTCAAATATAACGATTTCCTTACATAACGCGGGTTTGACCGAAGCATTTAATTACCTGGATACCCTTCCGGTTGTACTTTGTACGTGTATAAGCCCCAAAAAATCTCTGGGTCGTCGGTAAAGCGACGACCCAGAGGTTTCTCCGACGACTTATGGGAGGTCGATTTGCCGACGACCCGGAGGTTTCTATGGGGTATACCTACGTGCCTTGGATGAATGAAAGTAGTGTACGGCGCATGAGGAAGTGGTGTATCCTTTATCTCTTGCATCGAATCTACGTCACATATCCAATAGATTGTTTAAGTTTGCAGAGGGGTGAACCAATACGCACAGGAAGTTGTTGTACTAACGAGAGCGTTTTGCATCCGAGAGAGTCGTTTACACAAACCTTATTTATACGCATTACAATATTACAAGTTCACATCACACAATTCTATGAAATCAGACATTCAAATTGCAAGAGAGGCAAAGTTGCTTCACATCAATGAGATTGCAGGCAAACTGGGCATCAAGTATGAAAGCCTCATCCCCTACGGACATTACATGGCTAAGGTTGACCTCAACGTGCTCAAAGAGAAGAAAGAACAGGGTAAGCTGATCCTCGTTTCGGCGATTACGCCGACCAAGTCTGGTATCGGCAAGACCACAGTCTCGGTGGGTCTCGCACTTGGGATGAATAAGATCGGGAAGAATGCTATCGTGGCACTTCGTGAGCCGTCACTCGGACCTGTCTTCGGGATGAAGGGCGGAGCTGCGGGGGGCGGTTATGCGCAGGTACTGCCCATGGATAATATAAACCTCCACTTTACTGGTGACTTCCATGCTGTCACGAGTGCCAATAATACCCTCGCCGCTCTTTTGGATAACTACGCTTACCAGAACCGCAATAATGAGAATGGTCTCAGCAAGATAGTGTGGAAGCGTGTACTCGATGTCAATGACCGCAGTCTTCGCAATGTCATCACGGGACTTGGAGGCATCAGCAATGGTATCCCACAGGAAGCCGGATTTGACATAACCCCGGCATCCGAGATCATGGCTATCCTCTGTCTCGCTACGGATATGGATGATCTCCGCCGTCGTATCGACAATATCCTCCTCGGATACAAGAAGGATGGTTCACCATTCACAGTTAAGGATCTCGGCGTCGGAGGTGCGATCACTGTCCTCCTCAAAGATGCCATGAACCCCAATCTTGTACAGACTACAGAGAATACCCCCGCATTTATCCACGGAGGACCGTTTGCCAATATCGCTCATGGGTGTAATTCGGTCGTAGCTACCAAGATGGCCCTGCACTACGGAGACTATGCTATCACGGAAGCAGGCTTCGGTGCGGACCTCGGTGGTGAGAAGTTCTTCGACATCAAGTGTCGCCATGCAGGGCTTAATCCGGCCCTCAGTGTACTGGTGGCTACAGCACAGGCACTCAAGCTTCACGGAGGTGTGGATGCCAAAGTACTCAAGGAGGAGAACGTGGAGGCACTGAAGGCAGGTTTCGCTAATATGGATCGACACGTCGAGAACCTCCGTAAGTTTGGACAGAGTGTCGTCATCTGTATCAATCGTTTCCCCACAGACACGGATCTCGAGATCGAGACAATCCGTCAGCACTGCCAGGAGCTAAATCTCCCATTTGCCGTGAACAATGCGTTCAGCCAAGGTGGGGACGGAGCTACGGACCTCGCGAAGGTGGTAGTCGAGACGATCGAAAAAAATCCTTCCAAACCTCTCGAATTGCTCTACGACCTCAATGAATCAATTAAGGACAAGGTGGGCAAGATCACCTCTACCATCTATCGTGCTTCCGGGGTGCAGTATGAGTCGAGTGTGACAAAGAAGATTAAGACTCTCGAGGAGCAGGGGTACGACAAGTATCCGGTGTGTATTGCCAAGACTCAATATTCATTTACCGATGACGCCAAGAGGGTAGGAGCCCCCACGGATTTTAGGCTCAATGTGGAGGACATCGTGGTTAATACAGGTGCAGAACTTATTGTGGTCATTATGGGGAGTATCATGCGTATGCCGGGGCTACCCAAGGAACCATCCGCACTCAAGATCGACATCGTCGATGGTGAAATCGATGGCTTGAGCTGATAGCATTATCTGTATATGACTGATAGGAAACGTCGTGCGTCGGCTGTAGAAGAGATACTCAACGGTATCGAAGCTACGGCCGATGCTTCTTATGCCCACTTCTGTGCCGTGCGGACGAAGTGTTCGTCCCGTCCGGACACCGTACTCGGTATTCGGATGGGCGTTCTACGGCGGGCGATGAAGGAGCTTGTGCGAGTCGGCATGGACTACGAGATGGCATGCGAAATCCTTCTCCCCAGAGCTCTTGGTACTTATGAGTACAAAATCCTCTACGGAGGTGTGATGCAGAGGGTTTGTCCGCCCGAAAAGGTGGAAGAGGGACTTCGTACCGTCCTATCGTTGTGTGACGGCTGGGCGACATGTGACTTCTTCACCGAGCAGGTAGCATACTTCGCGCAGCATGGGTATGCTGAACTCGTCCTTGACCTCATGAAACAAGCGACTGAGGAGACCAATATCTATGCCCGTCGTCTCTCTATCGTCAGCATGATCAGGCTACATAAGTACGGCTACATGAGCATCTCTGAGGTGATTGACCGCTGTGCACTGATGCAGGATGACGATGCATATTACATCCGGATGGGCATAGCGTGGGTTCTAGCAGAGATGTACGTACACGATGCTCCTTCCGTCGTCCTCTTTATGCGGGAGCGGCTGCGCAGTCCACAGATACATAGGATGCTTATCCGTAAGCTCAAGGACTCATACCGGGTGGAAGATTATCGATGACATGACCTACAAGGGAGAACGGGGCTGTGGCGTAACGAATACGACCACAGCCCCGCTTGTTTGTTCGACGTGAGTTTGACCTAAGAATTAGGATCTATTGTCTCGAAAATTATAATTTAACCAATTGAATTTTATTCAGTTAATAGATAGAAGTGCGAAGGGACACAGCGCTTCGGAGCATGTATCCTGCTCCTTCATTCATCAGCAGACATGTGGAGTACCCTTGTAAAACCTCTGGGTCGTCGACAATTCAACGACCCAGAGGTTGTCAAAAAAAGCTCTGGGTCATCGAATCACCGACAACCCAGAGCTTTCTAAGCATATATCCACGTACAGGACCAGTGTAAAAGCTATTCGGACAAGTACCACCTCCCAAAGACGGTGATTTCTCAGGCCAAACTCACGTTATCCATCACCCAAGGCTTTCTGGTGCTATTGTCCCGATTGGTGCTAAAACGCGAACGTGAGGGTTCCTACGAATCTATCCTCCACATTCTTCATCTTAGCTCCTACGGAGCGAACGGCCGGAAATGTACCGTAGTTGTTCTTGACTTCGTTGAGACCGGGATGAGCATACACTCTCTCGCTCTTCACGCCATGTAACCATGCGAAGTCGAGGCTCACGCTCCTGCCGAGGTGAATACCAAATCCTGCAGAGTAAGTCTGGTAGTTATCGGGCAGGACATAGTCCACGATAGTCCCACTGGGGATATACTCATACGTCATACCGCCTTCTGCTTCATTCTTTAGCTCAGGAGCCTTGAGCCCACTTGTGGTATAGCTGTAGCCCCCACGCAGAGAGAGCATCCGAAGGAGACGAAACTCAAGCCCCACGCGGTGTCCCAATTCGGCTCCCAAGTCTTCGTTGATGAATGAATTGACTCCGCTTTTAGCCACACCTTCTTTTGTCATGATACGAGAGTTACCCAGATTACGATATTGGAAGTCGTAGGTAACCATACCATAGCGAGATAGGAATGCCATGGCACTTAGCGTTAGCTTGCCTGGCAGTAGGGTATTGTAGGAGCTAACCATGTACTCTTCACCCGTGTCGAAGCGGTAGTTCTGTACCCTATCTTCGGGCTTTTTTGCATTGGGGTTCTGGAACTGAAATGCGGCGGATACGTAGTAATTTTCCTGAAACACTCCCCATTGAGGCAGCAGATAGCTGACACCGATACGTCCAAATTCACCCAATGACATCATCGCGCCAAGGTTGAGAGCTACGATGTTGCCTGTGGTATTGAGCTCATTGTTGTACGCCACAGCGATCTTTGCTTTCGTGGGATTGTAGGAGTAGTCTTCGTCGTATACGGAGTTGCGACTATAGTTGACACTCGTCGTACGGAGGGATGCCCCGAAGAAGTAACGCCCCTCGTAGCCAAACCCTACGTTGAAGTCAACTGAAGATTTTCCTCCGCGCTCTCTTACATTGAGGTTCGTAGCGTCAGGTCTCAGGTATACCTTCTCACCTGCAACATTCTTCACCCAAGTATTGGGCTTGAAGGCTATCGTATTCTCTCCGTCGACACCTTCGATTATTTCGCCATTCAATCCCATGACCACGATCTGATCCAGTGGTCGTAGACGTGGGTCGTAGGTGATAACGTTATTGCTGTTACGTTCGACCAGTAGATCCTTTGGGGTTGCAGTCCCTTGGTTCGCTCTGTTTGCAATGTACGCGCCGAGATAAGAGGGAGGTAGTATCTGCTGCATCGTGTACTCGCGGCGGTAACTATAGTCTTTATTGTACTGTACCCCCCAAGTGAAGTCCCAACCCGAACCCGCAGTGCCGCCGAAAGTGATAGGGTCGGCGATGTAGGTGATATTGTTGAACATCCCAAGAGAGTACATATTCCGGAGGTTCGTATTGTCGCTCTCATACCTCCAGTCAGTTACTGACTGCCCTGACCCGTTTTGGAATCCAAGCGACACAAGTCCCCTCCTGTATATTGCACTACCGGCGGGGTTAATCAGTATCGCCGTAGGGTCGGCCCCCATGGCCCCTACGGCATCGCTCATCGCCTGTGCACGTGCAGTCCCTGATATGCCTTCAAGTGCGTTGCGGTACGCATCGGCAGGAGCTTGCGCTTGCGTGCTCACACCCGTGAGCAAAAGGATGCCTGCCGCTATCCCTGTCCATAATCGCATGTTACTTATCCTTATCATAATGGTCGGTAGTATTCGTTCGATAGTTATTCTGTGTCATTCAGAGCCACCACTCTGCCACAGATCTGCGGCTCCGGACTGGTATAAGTATAGTCTGTCATCTGCGGACACGGCTGGTTCCGCCCCCTCCTGTGCTCCTGCTGGGGTTGGAGGGTAGACTGGGAGTACCATAGCTGCCCCCACCTTGATTCCCGGACGAGCGGCTGGGACTGTAGGTCTCCATGCTACGGTTACTCCATCCGTTGTCCACATTGCTACGGCGAGTAGTGGTTGTCCTATTGTTGTGGGAGCCACTGCGGTTCGTATTACCGATGGTCCGTGTGTTCGTTATACGATCGTAGTAGCCGTTGTTACTGCGAGAGTATGCCGTACCACCCTGTCCGAGTGCTCTGCCGTACTCTGCGCTACGGGCCGTACGGTCGTAGTAGGCTCCACTGCTCCTACCGTACGTGTTGTATCTACGAGGTGTGTAGTAGCGAGATGAGTAAACTCCATCGTAATAACCGTCCCAGTAGCTTGGACCATAGTATTCGTGGAGCCATGGGCGGTGGTACGCAAAGGATCCTCCCCAGCTGCCACCGTAGTACCAGCCTGAATACCACGAACCACGCCACGGTCTGTACCATGGGTCATAGTAGCAGCCACGATAGCCGTAGTAGGGGTATCCAAATCCCCAATAACCGTCACACAATCCACCGTAGCCAGGGTACGTGTTGATAGTGATATTCACAGCGCTACTCCTATCACGTCCGTAGTAATTTCCGGTCCAAGGGTCGTAGTCCATATCGTCAAGGACGTACACACGGGCTACGTTCTCCAACACGAGGGCATCGGATTTGGTGCCAAATCGCCTTAACCTCTGGCTATACTTTCCGCTACGTGGTCTTCCGCCACCCTCAAGGTTATCAAGGTTGCTCTCCATCTCCTCTATCGTGACTTTCATGTCCCTACGGTTGTACCAGTCGCTGACGGCTTTACGTTCCTGTTGATATTTCTTATTCTCTTCTTGCCACTTGCGCTCTCGCTCTGCACGCTCTGCCTTGACCTTGGCTATACGAGCTTCCTCTTGTCGGCGCCATTCACGAGCCCTTGAAGGGGTCATGTAGGCATCGTCCTGAGCTTGGGCATCCCAGCTACCCAATATTGCCAGTATCCCGGCAGTGATTATCCATTTTGTAGCCTTCATATCTTGCGTCCTTTGTTTAATTTATTACTTAAATCCTTTCACGTCATGTTTTCTGACCATTTGGTGTCGGAAAGATACGACGATTCCGGCAGTTCCCCAAATTCACTTATTTTGTCTATCTGTTTTGTAAATGCAATTCTTGACGAAATCTTGCATCGTCTCTGTCCCTCCCTTGTATCCGTTTGACCTAGTGGGGTGGGGGAAGGTTTAATTTGACGATCAGCACCTATATACCGATTGAAAACTCTGGATCGTCGACTTGTTGATGTCTCAGAGCTTCTTGAAAATCATAAGGGGGAAGGTAAATCCCTCTTTGCAGGCAGAACTAACTCGAAATTACCTTCAGGGCCACTCAAAAGTCCAAAACGTCAACCTGCGAGATTGAAGGACAATATGTTTCTCGCTCTATTTAGGAAAAACAAGTATATTTGCACGTGGTGTGCTTTTGGATAAGGCCATAGGGGGATAAGACTATCATCCCAACAACATAATCATAAAGAAATAATAGAGCAAGATGAGCGTAAGAGAGCTGAGTGAACAAGAAGTTTTGCGTCGTGAGAGCCTCCAGAAGTTGCGTGACATGGGTATCGATCCCTATCCCGCAGCTGAGTATCCCGTAGATGCCCATGCAAGGGAGGCGAAGGAGAGGTTTGAGGACAATGCACCGGTGCGTCAGGTATCCATGGCAGGACGAATCATGAGTCGCCGTATCATGGGAAAAGCTGCATTCTGTGAGCTACAGGACTCTACAGGTCGCATTCAGCTGTATATTACTCGAGACGATATTTGTCCGGGAGAGGATAAGGAAATGTACAATGTGGTATTCAAGAAACTCTTGGATATCGGTGACTTCATTGGCGTAAAAGGCTTCGTTTTTCGCACCCAGATGGGTGAGATTTCTGTGCATGTACAAGAGCTCACAATTCTCTCCAAGACTCTCCGCCCGCTACCAGTGGTGAAGGTAAAAGACGGTCAGGTGTACGATGCTTTCACAGACCCCGAACAGCGGTATCGCATGCGTTATCTGGATCTTGTGGTGAATCCTCACGTGCGGGATATATTCGTTAAGCGTACCGGAGTGTACAGGGCTTTTCGTTCATTCTTTGACAGCAAGGGCTACCTAGAGGTGGAGACTCCTATACTTCAGAATATTCCTGGCGGTGCGGCAGCACGCCCGTTCGTCACACATCACAATGCCCTCGACATGCCACTGTACCTGCGTATCGCGGATGAACTTTTCCTCAAAAGGCTAATTGTCGGAGGATTTGAGGGGGTATATGAGTTCAGCAAGAACTTCCGCAACGAAGGAATGGATCGGACACATAACCCAGAATTCACGGCGATGGAGGTATATGTTTGCTACAAGGACTACAACTGGATGATGGAGATGACCGAACAGCTGCTGGAGCACACAGCTCTCTCTGTCAATGGCACAACCAAAGTCATGGTGGGGGACAAGGAGATAGACTTCAAGGCACCCTATCCCCGTGTAACTATGACTGAAGCGATCAAAGCAGAAACGGGGTTCGACATCACGGGAAAGAGCGAGGAGGAGCTACGGACAGCGTGCAAACAGATGGGCATAGACGTGGATGAGAGCATGGGAAAGGGTAAGCTGATCGACGAAATTTTCGGAGAGAAATGTGAGGGAAAGTTCGTACAGCCTACTTTCATCATCGATTATCCTATAGAGATGAGTCCGCTGACCAAGAAACACCGCTCGCAGGAGGGGCTAACGGAACGCTTCGAGCTAATGGTGAACGGAAAGGAGCTGGCTAATGCTTACTCGGAGTTGAATGATCCTATAGATCAATTGGAGAGATTTCAGGATCAACTCCGTCTGTCCGAAAAGGGAGACGATGAGGCAATGTTCATAGATCAGGACTTTGTACGAGCACTCGAGTACGGTATGCCTCCGACGAGTGGTATGGGGATAGGCATGGATCGACTTGTGATGCTTCTTACGGGACAGACTACCATACAAGAAGTACTTTTCTTCCCACAGATGAAGCCTGAAGTTAACCAAAGAAATAACTCTACAGACGAAACAGAAGAGTGAGCAGCACACCTATAGAGAAAGGGCAGGAATCAACCTCAACTACAGCCGATAGCCCGAAGCCAAAGGTTGGCATCATCGGGAGTGGTAGTTGGGCTACTGCACTGGCAAAGATTCTGCTGGAGACACAAGAGGAGGTGAACTGGTACTTCCGATTCAAAGACACGGTACGTAAGTTTCGCATCGGTCGACACAACCCTTCTTATTTGGTGTCTGTGGAATTTGATGTGGAGAGGATTCACTTCTACACAGACCTAAATAAGGTTATCAAAGCATCCGATATCATACTTCTCGTCACACCCTCTCCGTATATTAAAGGAATGCTAGACAAGGTAGACAGGAGCGAACTGGAGGGTAAGTTTATCCTTAATGCTGTCAAGGGAATCATCCCCGACGACTACGTGCTCATATCGGATTATATGTCTGAGCACTTCGATATCCCAAGGGAGATGATAGGCGTAGTGAGTGGACCTAGCCACGCTGAGGAAGTGGCACTTGACCGCATATCCTACCTCACAGTCGGATGTAGTGACCTGCAGCGTGCGGAGGAGTTGAGCACCTACTTCCGCTCATCGTACGTGTACACTCAGGTTAGTTCCGATGTGGCAGGGATAGAGTACGGTAGTGTGCTCAAGAATGTGTATGCTATTGCTGCCGGGATATGTCAAGGACTAAGGATGGGAGACAACTTTCAGGCCGTTCTCATCTCCAACGCCACAGCTGAGATGCAGAGATTTGTGAACTCAGTATCCTCGAGCCCTCGGTCAATCACGGATACGGTATACTTAGGTGACCTGCTAGTGACCGCCTACTCCAAGCTCAGCCGTAACCGTACATTCGGTACCATGCTTGGTAAGGGCATGGGCGTTAAGCAAGCACAATTGGAGATGGAGATGATAGCAGAAGGATACTATGGCGCCAAATGCATCCACGAGGTCAATAAGGAGTTTAAGCTCAATATGCCCATAGTTGATGCTGTATACCAGATATTGTACCACAAGGCTCAACCGAAGGCAACAGTAGAAACCCTCTTGACTCTTCTAAAGTAAAATTTTTTGAAGTTACATCTTAAACAAGTATGAAACAGATTTCCCTTAATGTCAAAAATGCACTCCGCACCCCCGCACTACAGGCCGAGTATCAAGCTCTCCTTCCCGAGGCAGAGAGTGCACTTCACTCCCTCCATGTCGGGGATAGAGCAGGTAACGATTTCCTCGGATGGGTAAACCTTCCTTCGAGTATAGACGAGGACTTCATCCGAGATATCGAGGCGACAGCTAAGGGACTGCGAGAGGATTGTGAATTCGTGGTATCCATTGGTATCGGTGGCTCATACCTCGGCATCAAGGCTGTCATAGAGGCGATGAGAGACTCATTTGCCGACCTTAAGGAGCGCAAAGGAGCTACCGTCTTGTACGCAGGTAATCATATCAGCGAAGACTATCTGTACGAACTAATGGGGCTTCTGAGAGGACGCAAGTTTGGGCTCATCAATATCTCCAAGAGTGGAACCACAACAGAGCCAGCTCTTGCATTCCGACTACTCAAGTCCCTGCTCGAGGAGCAGGAGGGAGAGGACTTTGCGCAGAAGCATATCGTGGCTATCACAGATGCTTCCAAGGGGGCACTCAGAACTCTGGCAGAAAAAGTTGGCTACAAGACGTATGTCATTCCCGACAATGTCGGAGGGCGTTTTACCGTCCTCACCCCTGTAGGCTTGCTCCCGATAGCTGTCGCTGGATTCGACATCAGAGCACTGGTGCAGGGAGCTAAAGACATGCAGGGACTGACATCGGAAGAAACCCCGATACAGGACAACCTCTCTGCTCAGTACGCTATCGCTCGTAACATTCTCTACCGACATGACCGAAAGATAGAGATAGTGGCAAACTTCCACCCCAAGATGCACTACATCGGGGAGTGGTGGAAGCAGCTCTTCGGGGAGAGCGAAGGCAAGGAGGGTAAGGGGATCTTCAACGCAGGAGTGGATTTTACCACCGATCTTCATTCGATGGGACAAATGATACAGGAGGGAGAACGTACTCTCTTCGAGACTTTCATCAGCATTGAAGAACCGAATCATAAGGTCATCATCCCCGCAGATAACGCGAACCTGGATGGGCTTAACTTCATAGCTGGCAAACGCGTCGACTTCGTCAACAAGATGGCAGAGAAGGGCACCATGCTCGCACACATCGACGGTGATGTCCCCAATATACACATTTCACTACCTCTGCTCAACGAATACTATATCGGTCAGCTCTTCTACTTCTTCGAGAAGGCTGTTGGGATCAGCGGATACCTGCTTGGCATCAATCCTTTTGATCAACCAGGGGTAGAGTTTTACAAGAAGAATATGTTTGCCCTTCTCGGTAAACCCGGCTACGAAGGCGAATCTCAAACCATGAAAGACAAGCTGAACGAATTAGAAAGGTAACGCATGAACCAAGATTATAACGTAGAAGAAAGGAAGCCTCTCATCCTGCCCGAATACGGTAGAAATGTACAGAACATGGTGGACTTCTGTACCCAGATCGAAGACAGATCGGAGCGTCAAAAGTGTACTGAGAGCATCATTCAAACCATGCACTCCTTCTCGCTCAAGAACCGCGAGAAAGAAGACTATTGGCAAGTGCTATGGGACCACCTTTACATCATGTCGGGCTTTCGATTGGAAGTCGACTTTCCATACCCTGTCACCACACGTGAGGAGTATCACAGTCAGGTCGACCGAAACCTCTCCAATGATCACCAGAAACATCCTAAGTACCGTCAGTACGGTCGCAATATCGAGCGTATGGTCGCGATCGCTATGTCTGCTCCTGAGGGCGATGAGCGTACAGAACTGGCTCGACTTACCGCACTGCAAATGAAGAGGAACTATATCTCCTGGAATAAGGATACCGTACAAAATGCTCGCATCTTTGCCGACCTGTACGAGATGTCAGAGGGTCAACTCTACTTAGATGAGATGACCTGCCGGCTCCCCGACGCCTCAGAGCTGATGAATCCCGCTACCCCACAGACACAGAACAACAATAGGAAGCACCAGAATTTCAAGAAGAAGCGCTGACACCTTCCTCCACTCTTTTCTCCCTTAAATAGACTGCTATGGCATCATTTGTAATTGAAGGAGGACGCACAATGCAGGGTGCTATACACCCTCAGGGCGCCAAGAATGAAGCACTACAGGTCATTTCGGCTGTCCTGCTTACGGACGAGGAGGTGACGATAGCTAATATCCCCGACATCTTGGATGTCAAAAATCTCATCGCCCTGCTCGTAGACCTTGGGGTAAAGGTGACACGAGTATCTGAGGACACGTATACCTTCAGGGCTGATGACGTCAATCTTGATTTTGCTTATTCGCAGTCGTTTTTGGAGAAGAGTCGTCGGCTCCGTGGCTCCGTCCTACTGGTAGGTCCACTGCTCTCTCGGTTCGGCAAAGCAACGATCTCCAAACCCGGTGGCGACAAGATCGGTCGCCGCCGACTGGATACCCACTTCATCGGCTTTCAGAAGCTCGGGGCCTCCTTTCATCACGATACGGACACTGACCTCTTCACCATCCAGCACAGTCACGGACTGAAGGGGTGCTATATGCTCCTTGACGAAGCCTCTGTCACCGGGACTGCCAATATCATCATGGCTGCCGTACTGGCTGAAGGTGTGACCACTATATACAACGCGGCTTGCGAGCCATATATCCAACAGCTCTGCCGTATGCTCACGCGTATGGGAGCGCAGATTACCGGCATAGGGAGCAATCTCCTTACCATTACCGGCGTATCGCATCTCGGGGGCACCACTCATCGCATGTTCCCCGACATGATAGAGGTCGGGAGCTTCATCGGCATGGCTGCCATGACACAGTCAGAAATCACGATAAAGGATACGAATATCAATGAACTTGGTATCATCCCCGAGGCCTTTCGTCGTCTCGGCGTTATCGTAGAGGAGCGTGCCGACGATCTCTATATCCCGGCACAAGAGCACTATACGATAGACAATTTCATGGACGGATCCATCATGACGATCGCAGATGCTCCGTGGCCCGGGCTTACCCCTGACCTCATCAGCGTACTCCTTGTGACGGCTATTCAGGCGAGGGGAAGCGTACTCATTCACCAGAAAATGTTTGAGAGCAGGCTTTTCTTCGTAGACAAACTCATAGACATCGGTGCCCAGATTATCCTCTGTGATCCACACCGTGCCACCGTCATCGGTATTGATAGAGCGTATCGACTACGTGCAGGCAATATGGACTCGCCGGACATACGTGCGGGAATAGCTCTCCTGATCGCAGCCATGTCAGCCGATGGCATTAGCCGTATCAATAATATAGAGCAAATAGACCGTGGTTACCAACAGATAGACCGCCGTCTCAATGCCATCGGAGCCAACATCAGTCGACTTTAATTAGATACCACACATGGGTCAGTACCATATCCCCCGGCTCATCCCTTACGGGACTATACGCCGTAGCCACGGACATCAGGGAGCCATGACGATAGAGCTCCATTCTGAGGAACTCATGGATGCAGAGCCGCAGTATCTTTTTATCGATATTGACGGTATTCCCGTTCCTTTCCATGTGGAGGAGATGCGCGGTACGCGAGAGCAACTAATTACTACAGTAGAGCGCATAGACAGCAGCGATGCCGCTACCCTGCTCCGTGGGCGACCCGTATGGATAGGGGCAGACGAAGCTCCACAGATAGAGGAGGGAGACGTATCCATACATCTCCTTCTCGGCTACAGTGTGGAGCATACTTCGGGGTGCTTGATAGGTGTGATAACGGAAATCGAAGACTCCACCGCCAATGTCCTCCTCGTGATATCTGACGAGAGGAGAGAGGATCAAAATCCACTTCTGATTCCCTATGTGGAGGAGTGGATCCAAGAGCTTGATACCACACGCAGAGTCCTCACCCTCAGTTGTCCTGCGGAACTGCTGGATCTGCAGTAGAAGTCAAAGTCTCGAATAGGAACAAAAAAGGTCCCGGAGAACGATGAAGAAACCTCTGGGTCGTCGATAAAACGAGATCCCAGAGAACGGCAATGAAACCTCTGGGTCGTCGATAGCATGAGAGCCGTCACATGTCATCTGATCATGTGACGGCTCTTGTTTTACCCTAACCTCAAGTACCCCGTTATTTAATCAGGTCACTAAAGTACCGAATATCCTTAGTGCACGTTGATTTGAGCAGAGGATAGTCGGTACCATGCACGGTGTCCACACATATCGAGTGCGTACCACAGAGCTGCTGTCGGGTGTAAGTCTGCCTTAGCCACGAGAGCTGTGGGCGGATGCCAGAGGTGGATACATGGAGGGTCAGGAGTTTGCCGTAGCAATGGTTGGGATTGACATTCTCGTAGCAGAAGTTCCCGAGCGAAAAGAGACAAAACGTCCCATCCTCCCGCAGCCAGAGAGGCTGTGGCACGTGTGGATGGGAACCAATGACGGCATCCCATCCTCCGCTGAGAAGACAGTGTGCGAAGTCGGCATGTCCCCGCTCAGGATAGAGGTGCATTTCGTAGCCCCAGTGGGGAAGGTAGATAGAATAAGCATCAGCAGGAGCCTCGGAGGAAATACGCTTTCCCTCCGGGATATTTGCCCAGGCACAGACGGAGATAGGCTGATTGGAGAGCATGGTAGCACTACGCAAGTAAATACCTTCGGACAGAAGGAGCCCGGAATGATCATGCCCTACTATTTGACCGTATTTTCGGAGCTGTGCCAAGTGTCTCTCGTAGGTCTTTCGTCCGAAGTCGGCGGAGTGATTATTGGCGACATTGAAGATGATTTTCTGTGGAAATGCTGTCCGTATCTGCTCCAGGATTCGTTCTTCAAATGCGACAGCGAGGTACCTCCGCGCAGATGTCAGCACACCCTCCATATTGATGACTACGTAGTCCAACTCTGCAAGCTGGCACTGAAGTTCACTTCCCAGCTCCAACGCTCGATCACCAATGGGCATGAAGTCTCCCACAAATCCTATCCTTACTCCTTTCTCTTCAGCTCTTGCTCCGCTATCCCAGACCATAGGCTCGCGTTCGATGTCGAGGCCACTATGATTGACGGTAGAGGGAGCGGAGATGCGGTAGCGGAGGAAGTCTACTTTTTCCCGCAAGGTATAGGGGGAATGCCACCAGTGGAGCCTTTCTGTCGTTTTCATTGGAGGTTGTTTTCTACTTTTCTGACCGTCACGACACTGCGTGTGGGGTCGACACGCTGCACGCTGATCTGTGTGGGTATCCGCTCCTTGAGCTCCTGCACATGGCTGATGATGCCTACCCTACGTCCACCGATGAGGTGCAGTGTCTCGAGGGTGTCCATGACGGTACTGAGGCTCGTGGAGTCGAGGGTACCGAAGCCCTCGTCAATGAAGAGGAGGTCGAGATTTTGATCCGTACCACTCATTCCAGATAGTGCCAGCGCCAATGCCAGTGATACCATGAAGCTTTCACCCCCAGAGAGGACATTGATCGACTGTGGAGCGAAACCTCGTTCGGTGTCTGTAACGAGTATCGCCAGTGAACCGGGCGAGCAAGTCAGGATGTAACGATCGGAAAAATGCCTGAGGTAATTATTGGCAAGGTGAAGGAGATGAGCCAGAATATAGCTCTGCGCTATGGCACGAAATGTACTTCCTCGTGCATCACCAAAGAGCTGACTCAACCCATTCCAACGCTGGAGTTCTTCCGCCGCTCGCTCTACGCAGGATCGGATCTCCTCCAGCTGTTCTCTTCGACTTTGGTCAGTCTTGAGGCGGAGCTTGGATTCTGAAATCTGCTCACTGAGCTGACGTATCAGTACCTGCTTTTGTTCGTTCTGTGCCACCAATTCTTCAGCAGAGAGGGTGATTTGCATCTGTGTTTTCCGCATCTCAGCATCAGATTTATTCTTATTCACCTCATCGATCTGTCCAGTAAGGATCGTCAGGCTTTGGGTCAATTGACCATGCTTGTCTGCTATAGCGGCGATCTCAGATACCGATAGTGCCGATAGGATATGCAGTCTCTGAAGATCAATTCCGTCGGTCTCTGCCACGAAGTCTTCCAGTTTCTTCTCCATGTCTTGTAGCACGCTTTGCTCACGAGTATAGGCACTCTGCCACTCCGACAGTCGACGCTCAAGGGCACGCCACTGCAGATGTAGGGTATCGCTGTAGCCGGTAGATGTGAGAGTGACTTCCTTGTCCCATGTGGGGCGAAGAGCGTGGATCGTACTTTGAAGGTTCCGGATTTCAGCGAGAGAATTATCCAGTCGAGTGAGTGCATCCTCCACAGAGGAAAGTTCGGCAGTGAGATGAATGTAATCTGCCCGATCACCCTCTATTCGCTCTACGAGGAGGGGGAGTGTATCAGAGAGAAGCTCTGGAGCATCGGGGTAGCTGAGTGCGGTGGTGAGGGTTTGAGTAAGCGTCTCTAAGTCGTGCGAAGTATGCTCAATGCTTGTTCGTGTAGCCTGTATTCGCTCTGCCGTCGTAGCCACTTCCAACTCGGTACGCTGTAGAGTTGACTCAATGTGCTTCAGCTCCTCGCGATGAGTAGTCTCACCCGTACGGACACCGTCTACCTGCTTCTGCAGGTTGTTTATCTCGCTCTGTCTCTGATCGAGATTTCGCTGCTCCTCGTCCAGACGTCGGTACCAAGCCTGTACGGCGTCGCAGTCCTTGGGAAAATCCTCACCGAATGTAGCGCGTACATTTGTCAGCTCATCCATAGAAGATTGTACTCTCTGCTCGTCGTCTTTGACGGTTGCATCAATTTGGCTTTTCCGAGTCTGAGCGATAGTCAATTGGCTGAGGAGGTCATCGTGTGCTTCCTTCGACTTCTGCCAATTCTCCCAGAGGGGCCGAACGGCTGCTCCGACAGCATGCTCCGTGATATCATGGTCTATCGTCTGCCCACATACCGGACAGACATCACCCAGAGAGAGCAATCCTCTCAAGCTATTGACTGCTTCACTGCTGGCGAGTCGTGCCGTATTGTAAACCTTTTCGTCCGAGTCCGCGATCTCACGAAGAGTCGGCAAATTCTTCTGCATGACTTCTATCTCTTCCTCCAGATGTGCCTGCTCCGCTATGTGTTTCTCCAGGTCTGCACGCTCGAGAGCCACTGTGGTATAGAGACGATCAAGCCCTACAAGCGTGGTCGACAACTCGCTGAGTGCTCTCTGCTCCTCCAGCAGAACCTCCGGCTTAAGAGCTGCCAAAGAGATCTGTAGCTGTGTAAGCTGTGCGGAGAGAGCTTCCAGTGCTTGCTCATGCTCCGAGCGAGCTGTCGTGAGAGACAGTAACGTAGACTTCAGACATGCTTCCCTCGTATTTAACTCAGACAGGGCCACTGTGCTCTGCTTCAGATCCTTCCGCATCTGCTCCAGCGATCTTACCTGTGTTACGATGACCTCAGAGCGTTCGTACATGGTGACATGAGGAGCATGAGCAGTGAGTTTGGCAGTGAGCTCGGACTTATCTGCTATGAGTTGTTCGTACGCCATTGTTGCTGATATCGTCATGCCGAGAAGCCCCATGTAGTCCGATCGGAGTCCCATTTCCTGCTCCGCCAATTCCTGGAGTATCATACGCCCTTGCTCTGCCTGTCGGAACCACGTACGGGCACTCTCGCTACAGCGATAGTCCGCCACAAGTCTCTGCTCTTGCACATAATCATCCGACTGCATCTGGGTCTTCAGTCGCTCCACCTCCCGGGAGAGTTCGGACGCACGTGCCGCGGTACGCGCGATCTCTTGGAGTACCGTGAGTGCCGACTGTAGGTGTCTCTGGGATGCTATCTCGGCACTTACTTGCAGCTCCTGCTGGGCTATCGCCCCTTCGATCTCCTCTCTCTGTTCCGGAGTAAGTAGCGTAATTTCGCCGAGTTTCTGCCGCTCCATCTCGTACGTCGTCTGCTTATCTCTGCGGATATCGTAGATTCGTTTTCCTATCTCGGAGTAGATCTCCGTCCCCGTTAACTTCTCCAGTATCTCAGCCTTTTCATTGGGTTCACTGTACAGAAAGCGTGTGAACTCTCCCTGTGCGAGCATCGATGTCCTGCAGAACTGCTCATACGTCAATCCCACAGTCGCATCCAAGATCTCCCGTAGGTCACCAGCCTTCTCTACCGAAGTGCCCGACGCCACATCGGTAATTGTATTGACCACTCTCTGGAGATTGCCGTCCGCGCGTCCACGTGCACGACGTGCCCTCCATGATGCCGTATAGACCCGACCGTCATTTCCCTCATAAGCGAGGATCGCCTCGCTCTCCCCGGTATGCCTGCGCATCATCTGCGATATGTGTCCCACCTGGAGTTCCTCATCGAGGGGAGAAAAGAACTTCTCGCTCCGAGAGCTTCGTGACATACGAGGGGCACGACCGTACAGGGCTAACGAGATAGCATCCAATATGGTAGACTTGCCCGCTCCTGTCTCTCCTGTGATTAGGAAAAGCGGTTCGTCTGCCAGAGGTGTACCCTCAAAGTCTATTTCCGCAGACTCTATCGAGAGGATATTATGGATCGTGAGATGCTTGAACTTCATACCCTATCCTCCTCTCTGAGATTACTCCATACATCAGATATCATTGTCTCGTATTCATCCGCCACCTCCTCAGGCAATCCCTTGGAGCGCATGTACTGACGTGCTATCTGCATCGGGTCATTGGCTCTGACCGATTCATACATCTCTATCTGATCTACTTCTGTGCGCTGTCCCGTGTACGTATTGGTGTACTTGATCGTGCAGAGTATGGTGTGGGGCTTTCGCCTGAGTGCATCTACTATCTTCTCCTCCGCTCCTATAGGTACGGCACCGTCGACCGAGAGATTAACCCGCAAGTATATCTTCTCATCGACATCTATCTCTGTTTCTATCTGCTCAAGCACCTCTGCCATCGGCATTGGCTCCGAGGGCACTGTCCTGAGCTTACGAACCATACGAATAGGCTCACGTCGTACCACCGGAGGTTGATCGTGGGCGACGTCTACGATCATCACAGAGTGAGGGAAAACCTCGTCAAAGCTCATAGCAAAGGGCGAACCGGCATAGAAAGCTCGCCCCCCACTCCCACGAATCTCCTGTGGGCGATGTATATGCCCGAGTGCCAAGTAGTCATAGCCACTCCCCAGCTCGTCGAACGTGACCACCTCTACGTTTCCGACCGTAGTACGCTCCTCCTGCCCAAGCTCAACGGTCTGCCGACTATGCCCCACAAAGTCACTCCCTGCCACAGCCGTATGAGCCATGAGGACGATAGGTAGACCGAGGGTATTTCGCTTCTCTACGAGAGATATGAGGGTGTCGATGAATGCGCGCTGGCGATCTGCTCCGCCAGACGTGGCAGGTGGATAATTGTGGGGGTAGACGAAGGGAACTGCGACGACATACCCCCGATCAGGAATGTATATGATGTGCTTGTCATGATTCACGTCCTCTCCATTCCGCTCTATCGTCCCTATGATATGCACCCGCAGAGATGACCACAGCGGGCGATAGATCTCGAGTCGTGATGCACTGTCGTGGTTACCTGCCGTGACCACAATCTCTGTCGAGGGGCTTGCCTCATGCAGGCGGAGCATGGCGGACATGTACAGTCTCTGTGATGCCTGAGAGGGGAGGACACGATCATAGATATCACCACTAACCACGAGCACATCCGGGCATTCTCGTCGCATAAGCTCCGAGAGTTGGGCGAAAAAGGAGGCGTGCTCCTCACTGCGGTCATGACCGTAGAGATCTACACCGACGTGCCAGTCACTCGTGTGGATAATCTTCATCGTCTCAAAGTTCAAGTAGCAAGTCTTTCTGATATGCAATTTACGACTTATCCCTCACTCCCACAAGCACAGTGGAGGGATAGACATAGGATGGTTCTGTCCCCAGACAGGGGGGCAGCAAATAAAGAACCGTGGCATAGGGGCGAAGAGAGTTTTCACTCAAAGATCGGTGGACTGTATGCACCGAAAAGCCCACACGACACAGAACAATTTTCAACGATAAGCCGGAGAAAAACTATAGAGCACGATCGTGCTCTATACAGTGCTCGATCAGGCACTGTACAGAGTATGATCGTGTAGCGTACAGTGCTTGATCGTGTCCTGTAGTTTTTGTCCGATACTTTGGAGCTTATGGGGTAGGGGACATGTGGTCTATAGCTACCATCCATGTCTTGTAGGATAGGTAGAAAACCGACAGGCACATGCACAAAGCACTCACCTCACCTCTTCTGAGATGAATGACATGGAAAAGGTTAGGTCAAATATTGGAGTGGAGCCACTGCTGTCGGGCAGATATTGGGAAAAAGGTATCGTGTGGGCACTAAGGAAGGGCAACACGTGACAGAATACCGAGGAGGTGAGCTATGGCAATACCGTAATTGGTCATGGGCACGGATTGCTTGTCAGCTTCGGATTGACGGGAGAGGAGGTGCTGACGATTGAACATACAGGCTCCGCAGTGTATGATGACATCGTATGGCGTGAGGTCAGAGGGGAAATCCTTCCCCGAGACGTGGTCTATACGCAGGTCCTGCCCAAATCGCTGGCGGAGGAGACGGGGTATCTTGACGGTGCCTATATCCTCACTCTCAGGTGCATGGGTGCAGGCTTCGGCGATAAGGACTCGGGAGGATGAACTAAGGTTCTCCAGTGCTTTAGCTCCGTGGAGGAGACTGGCGAGGTTGCCCTTGAGCGCACTCATCAGCACAGAAAAGGAAGTCAACGGTACACCCTCAGGACAGAGAGGCTCGACGGCAGCGAACGCCTGCGAGTCCGTGATGATAAGGTCAGGAGTGGACTTCAGACGATCGAGAGTGGCGGATAGCTCTGAGGGTTGTATCGAGAGGACGGCACAGTGTTTATCGAGAAGATCACGTATCGTCTGCACCTGTGGAAGGATGAGGCGACCTTTGGGAGCGGAGGCATCCTGAGGCATCACGAGGAGGACGAGATCCCCTGATTTGGCGAGACGTCCCGTGATGCTGGTGGCAGGAGTGGTGCTGCGCTCAGATAGGATGGCTCCTACACGCCGGAGGAGAGGTGTCATATCTGTACCGACGACGAGAGGACAACTACCGAGCATCCGCTCCGCCATCTTGAGCCACGCATCTGAAGGCGCTCCCATGGTGACGAGGGGGAGTATGGGTGTCTCTGGATACTTCTCCTTGATCCAACCGAATGAGGGTAGGTGAGGATGGGAAAGTAGGAGTAGGATCACATCTGCCTCACGGAGGGTGCGGTGGGTATGCTCCATCCTAAGTGCACCGAGGTCGGTACAATCGTCGAGCCCCGGAGTATCGATGAGGACGACAGGACCTATACCATGGAGTTCGATAGCCTTGGAGACAACATCGGTAGTGGTCCCCGGCTGTGCAGAGACGACAGAGAAGTCCTGTCCGAGGAGATGATTAAAGAGTGTCGATTTACCTGCGTTGACGGAGCCGACGAAGACGATATGTGGGCGGTCACCTTTAGGGATACTGTACATATGATTGTATTGCAGTACTGGGATGAGTGGTAGTGGTTCTTAGAATCGGAAGTCTCTCTTATTCTCCTCCCGAATCATCCGGAGCCTGTCCTGTGCGATACCACGCACCTTGAGATTGGGGATAGTCTGCATCTCACTATCGATGATGCGCTGAGCAGCATCACGTGTGGCGGGAGAAGCATAGTCCGAAACATACTCTTGGAGGGTGAGAAGTGCATTCGGACCACAGCAATTGGCGATTTGACCGCTCTTGCAGAGCTGCATAAATCGATCGCCTGTACGCCCTTCACGATAGCAAGCGGTGCAGAAGCTGGGAATATGATCGTGCTGTAGTAACCAGTGGACGACCTCGTCAAGAGTACGGTGATCACTGACCTCGAACTGCTCCGAGTGCTCGGCTCGTGCTGAGTCGGCATAGCCACCGACCGTGGTGCGGGAACCACCACTAATCTGGGATACTCCCACCTCAAGGGCACGGACACGCACGCTTTCCTTTTCCCTCGTAGAGACAATGATACCCGTATAAGGTACGGCAATACGAGCAACGGCGATGATGTGCAGAAAGGTTTCGTCAGGTATCGAATTTGGAAAGTCCTCCACCGTCACATCATCGGCAGGACATATACGAGGTACGCTGATCGTATGTGGTCCTACACCATGGACAGCCTCGAGATGCTCGGCATGCATCATAAGCCCCACAAAGTCGTACATATACGTATTGAGCCCAAAGAGGACTCCCAGTCCGACGTCATCAATCCCTCCGTCCATCGCCCTATCCATAGCCTCAGTATGGTAGGCATAGTTGCTCTTGGGACCATTGGGGTGCAGGGCTTCGTAGTTGGACTTATGGTACGTCTCCTGAAAGAGGATGTAGGTGCCGATACCGGCCTCATGGAGCCTGCGATAGTCGTCCACAGTAGTGGCTGCTATATTGACGTTGGCACGACGGATCGCACCATTTTTGTGCTTGATAGAGTAGATCGTCTCTATGGACTCCAGTACGTACTCTATGGGATTGTGCCGCGGATCTTCTCCTGTCTCTATAGCCAGACGCTTGTGCCCCATGTCCTGAAGAGCAATGACTTCTGCCCGGATCTCCTCCTGGGTGAGCTTACGGCGAGGAATGGTTCTATTCTTTGCGTGGTAGGGGCAGTAGACACAGCCGTTGATACAGTAATTGGATAGGTATAGTGGCGCAAAGAGGACAATGCGCTTGCCATAGAATCTGAGTTTGATCTGCCGTGCCAGTGTTGCCGTCTGGCGGAGGATCTCGGGGTCAGTAGCACTAAGTAGCACTGCAGCCTCGCGATGGTTGATCCCCCTGCAGTCGGCTGCTCGATTGAGGATGTCACGCTGCATTCGGATGTCATCTCGGTGCGCATCGGCATAAGCAAGTGACTCGAGGATCTCCTCATGATGGATGAAGTCCTCTGCATGTAGTGAGTGCTTGTTGTATGACATTTCTTCTCTATTGATATTTACCTATGCGAGACATAGTCGCCTCTACTCCATTCAATGTGATAGCCGATACTATCTAACTCCTGCTGCAATAGTGCGACTCCCTCAGCAGCTTCGGAGCCGGAGTAGGCTTTGTCGTTGTAGAGGGAGTATAGAGCTCTTCCTCGCGTGGGGGAGAGGTTGGGCATCACGACATTGGCTCCGCTTCGTATCGCTGATAGGCGTCCTTTGGAGTGGAGAGTCGCCACAGCTGTCGTGGCCGGAATATTGGCGTCGGGACAGATGAGACGGCAGAGAGACACGAAGCGAAGAGTCATCTCCAAGTCGCCCGCAGGCTCGGTACCAAGGGGGGTGTCACGATGAGGGATAAAGGGTCCCACACCTATCATGTGCGGCTGAAGCTCTGCGATGAAAGCGAGATCCTCTGCCATGTGCGCCGGAGTTTGCCCGGGTGAACCAACCATAATCCCTGTACCGACCTGATAGCCGATGTCCCTGAGATCACGCAGACATTGCAGACGATTTGCTCTCTTCATCTCGGGAGGGTGGAGTTGGTCATAATGCAGTGCATCATAGGTTTCGTGACGAAGCAGATAGCGGTTGGCTCCCGCGTCGTACAGCCTCTGATACTCATCTCTGCTCATCTCTCCGAGGGAGAGAGTAATCGCACAATCGGGATATAGATGCCTGATATCCCGGACGAGACCAACCAATCGGCTACCACGCCAGTAGGGGTCTTCTCCTCCCTGAAGCACAAACGTCCGAAAGCCGATCTCATAACCTACCTTGCACGACTTCAGCACCTCCTCTCGTGACAGACGGTAACGCTCGACGCTGTCATTGCTCCGACGAATGCCACAGTAATAGCAGTCGTTGGCGCAGACATTGGAGATCTCTATCAATCCACGCACATAAATTCCCCTCCCGAACCTCTGCTGTGCCACCTGCCCGGCAGCAGCCAGCAGTGTCTCCCCTGACTCGGGCGTAGCAGCCGACAGTAGCTCTGCATACTCCTCTCGAGTCAGGGGGATACGCTGTGTCAGCTTACTGAGCAAGGTCTGCATAGGTCTGTGAGACCTTTTCCATTTCCCTCTGGAGCTGGCGACGCCCCGCAGCAATATCATTGTGCGCACTTGGACCGTTGACGCACCCCCCGGGACAGCACATTACCTCGATAAACTGTGCATCTGCCTTGCCCTTATTACCATACGCACGCAGCTTGCCTATCTGCTTCTTGTCGAGAGCCGAAATGGCAAGTGTGGTGATCTTATCTACCTTATCCTTCGTCTCAGGATGAGCACGCAGATAGGACTGGACGGCATACATCACGCCACCATTCTGTGCGAAGCCGTGAGCTTCACGTACCGACTCAAAGGCGGGCTTGAAGGGGGTCTGCTCTTTTAGTTCTATCTCCAATCCCTCAAAGACAGATGCTAGTTCCTCGAAGGTCATCACCATATCGACCTCCACCTCAGGGCGGCGTATCTCCTTACGCTTAGCCACGCAGGGGCCAATGAATACAATCGTAGCATCAGGATACTTGGCTCGTGCACGTAGTGCTGTATAGTGCATGGGGGAACCGGATGCAGAGACGTGGTTCTGGAGCTTGGGAGCATGCTTATTGATCATCTCATAAAACGCAGGACAGCACGATGTGGTCATGAAGTCAAGCCCGCCCTCGAGTCGCTCTATCAGTTCACGTCCCTCGTGCTCTACGGTATCCATAGCCCCCTGAGCCACCTCGATGATATCGTGAAAGCCGATCGTCCGAAGGGCGCCGTAGACCTGATCACGCTCGGCATCAAACTGAGCCAGTATCGCAGGAGCCACGAGAGCCACCACCTGCTCACCACGTCGAATACCCTGCAGAATGTCAAAGACCTGAGAAATCTCAAAGATAGCACCAAAAGGACAAGCATTGATACACGACCCACAGTAGATACACTTACTCTCGTCGATATGCTCAACCCCATACTCATCCTTGCTGATCGCTCCTACTGGACACGACTCCTCACAGGGGACGGGGATATAAACGATAGAGTGATAGGGACAAGCATCGTGGCAGCGACCACAGCTGATACATGTATCGTGGTCTATCTGAGCCTGGCCGTTCTTCTTGAAGCTGATGCATTTTTTGGGACACGCGCTGTAGCACGCCCGACTGACACAGCCGCGGCAGAGGTTAGACACCTCATAATTGATCTGCACACACGAAGTGCAAGCTTCATCAATGACGCAGAGAAGGTTTTCCTTCGTACGCTCGGTGCGCTCCATAGCTGCCTTGGCGTAGTGTGAGAGCGGATCGAGCTCATCCTTCTCGTCCTGCATATCGAAGCCCAGCAGAGGAAAACTCTTGTACTTCCACACCGCTCTCTCCTTGTGTGGACAGCAACGCCCTACTATCTCTTTACCTCTCCGGGGACTAAGCTCCAGAGGTAAGCGATCAATGTCAGAAACCAGCTTTTCATTCTTCCAAAGGCTTACCAGCTTAGCCAACAACTTGTGACGGACAATCATCACATTATTAGAATACGCCATTCCTTGTTAAGGTTAAAGTATTATATAAAGATTTAATTTTCTTGTAGTACTCGCAAATATACCTATTTATTTCAACATTAAGAACATATCAGAGACAGGATATGCCGCCCCCACCTACCCATTTCCGGATATATATGGGTGTCGGTATACCCCATGGAAAGCTCTGGGTCGTCGACAAAGCGACGTCCCTAAGATCGAGAAAGGAAGCTCTGGGTCATCAATGAAGCGATGACCCAGAGCTTTTTGAACCCCTATGCAGGCATGGCACCTTCCCACACGCTATCCTATCACCAACTTCCTGCGTCGAACTCATGTTACGATAACAGTATCAGTCCAAAGGGGCTTCTTGAGCCTCAAAGTACAGTCTATGTATACAGATAGCCGACCACATCCGAGTCGATGCAGTCGGCTATCTGCGACAAAGTCTCCACAGAGACCTTATAAAGGACTAAGTATTAGGCATTACTTATAGAACGCAAGTTCTCTAATATCCACAAACGGACCACGCCAATCTTTCGTAACAAAGGATCCGATACGGAGCTTTTTAATTGTTGTAGGATAATTAAACTCGACAAATATTGTCTCGTCACCGTTACCCTTTGACTTTACTTCTCCAAGGTCAATCCAATCTCTACCATCTGTCGAAACTTCAATTTTGGCAGAGGACAATGCCTTCTGTTGTTTTATGTGGATTCCTTTTATCTTGGCTGGCCATTTTACTTGGCTGATATGGAAATCAAACTCAAGATATGTCTTACTTCCGCTATCCACCCACCAGTACGTACCGTCACTCTTGTCAAACATCTTCCCGGGATTATTCTTCCATTTCCCTTTTTCATCCTTCCCGTCTCTCTGACTATTTTTGTTGTTCACATCTGGATTGTATACCTCCCAAAAGGCTTCAGTGCGAGTCAATGATTCTGACATTCGATCTGCAGCACTGCCATAATGAACCGTAAAGAAATCCTTGGGAGCTTCTGTATTATTGTAGGCTAATAAGATTCCGATAGTATTCTGCTTGTCTTGAAAAACTACGTCTGAATCGTAACACGAAAACTTAAGCATTGATATCAGTTCTGGGATGCGATACGGATTAAATAGAAGAGGACTGTCATCTATGTTCAATCCAATAGGAATGGTAGCACTTGTCTGTCCGTTTGGAGTAAATGTAACTGCGCCTGGAGCATCTATGGCAGAGAAAGGCAATCTTCTGCCCAACCTCCCTTTCAAGGTTTCGGTATCTTCCGATATTTTGATCACCGTATTCTTTTTTACGGGCTTATTCAGTCGCATTGTCACATAATACACCCGTTTTGTCAACTTTCCATTTTTTATATTGAAGAACAGATCATAATGCCCTGGCTGTAGAAGTTGCTGGGCAGTTTCTGGCATAGACAGCGAGACTACTATCTGTTCTCTTGGAGATACAGATGGGGGAGTAATCGGTGCCGGGCGTCCTGGAGATGGAGCAGGGGTACCCGGATTGCCTGGAGAGGGTTTAGGCTTCGCTTCTGGGGTCTTAGGTTGCCCAGGCTTTTTTTCAGGAGTCTTTGGGCCTTCGGGCTTTTTTTCAGGAGTCTTTGGGCCTTCGGGCTTTTTTTCAGGAGTCTTTGGGCCTTCGGGCTTTTTTTCAGGAGCCTTTGGGCCTTCGGGCTTTTTTTCAGGAGCCTTTGGACCTTCGGGCTTTTTTTCAGGAGCCTTTGGACCTTCGGGCTTTTTTTCAGGAGCCTTTGGGCCTTCGGGCTTTTTTTCAGGAGCCTTTGGGCCTTCGGGCTTTTTTTCAGGAGCCTTTGGGCCTTCGGGCTTTGTTTCAGGAGCCTTTGGACTCTCGGGCTTTTTTTCAGGAGCCTTTGGACTCTCGGGCTTCTTTTCAGGGGTCTTAGGCTGAGGCGTTGTATCACCTTCCTTCTTCGTTTCGCCCTTCTCCTCGATGGTAACTCCAGCGACAATACCTATAAGGTTTCGCTTCTCGTCAAACTGTGAATTCTTATCAGAGGATTTGAGCTCAAGAGCAATCACAAACCCCTTCTTATTCTTATCCTTATTTTGGGTGATAAGCGAACCCACATCCTTCAAGCCAATCTTGAAGTCAGTCTCGCGTCCACCCTTGGGCATCACAATCTTCGCAGGCAGATCCACATTACCCAAGGATAGCAGACCATATCCCGAATAGGTCGGAGTGATCAACTTATCCAGGTTCGGGAGTTCACTGACAGTAAACGTCACATCCCCTTCCACGGGAGTGTCGGAGACGAGCTTGAGAGTGTACTCCTTGGGGTCGTCTATTGTTACGTTTGTTCCGGTCTGTCGTACACCAAAGAACATAGCGGGAGAGCTCCCTTCGATAATCGCGTCACGGGTAGTGCCGGGGATTTCGGGAGAGGGCAGGACCACAGAGATCTTGTGGGTCTTGGGATCCTCTTTTTTCTTCGGCGATTCAGGTGTTACTTTGGGAGGAGTCACCGTCGGAGTGTGACCTTGTCCCCCGTTTCCCGGTTTCGAACAGGCATAGATAGTACATGCCAAAAGGATGGTTAGAGGCAATAAAGAATTCGACTTCTTCATGTCTGAAATCAGTTTAAAGGTAAATAAATTGTGTATGTATTACTGCTAGATTAAGTTTCGCAAACTTCACGGAACCCTCCGCCGTACGCCGACAAACGAGCGTACTCACTCCGTAATTTCGCGCCGTAATCATAAAAAAGCACAACCTGATGTTGTCCCCAAATATTCTTACCGAAAACAAAAGAGAAGCAAAGCCAAAACAATAAAGAGATCACCTTATCGGAGCGCAAATACCCTCTTCGTTTTCGGCAGCAAATATAATAATTCCACACAAAATAAATTGACAAACCGCACTAAATTTACCTAAAAACATTTAAGAAAGAGGAGGGCAAATAAACATAAATAAGAGTCAGAATGCGCGGAATTAATGCCTCAGCATGGCGTCCCTCTGATTCTCAAATTGTTTCGGAATCGGAGTTTCCATGAAGCTGCTTGGCACAACGACAATCACACTAATCACACATGAGTTTGACCTGAGGATGTCTCATCTTTTTCGAGACAGCTTCTCCTAGGATCAATCCCCTGGGCGTGTCCTGTACGTGTCCGGGTATGGTAAAATTTCTCTGGGTCGTAGATGAAGCGATGACCCAGAGCTTTCTTTCGCAACCTCTGGGACGTTGATTTCCCGACGACCCGGAGCTTTATGATAGGGGACGCCCGCATGTCCCAAGCAAATGAAGCGAAGTATTGACTATCTTAAGACAATTCCTCCCATATCTTAGGTCGAACTTACGTTAAGTTCTCAGAGGATTCGGAAGAGATGGTAAGACCCCCAAAAGATGTAATTTAATTCTCCTCTTCACGGCACTCTTTGTGCTTGACACTTGACGCCATAATCCTACATCACGGTTCTCGGAGTACTAAAATCTCATGAATTTTCATTAATATTGCACCGCGGTGTGTGCAGATTATCAGCAATTGTATGAGGATATACTCACTTTGAATCCGATTTTATTTGCATGTCATTTAGCCCGACTTCTTAAATGAGAGATAGTGAATCAGGATTAGATTTGTTTTCTGTTTTCCCTTCTGAGCAGGAAGAGAGAACGGCTGGCGAACTTCTATTTGAAAAGAACTATTCTCAGTATTTCTCGGCCTTGATTCGCCATGCTACCAACTATGTCGAATATCGAGAGGTCGCAGAGGACATCGTCCAGGAGTTGTATTCCGAGCTGTGGGAGAACAGACATGAATTAAATCGGCTTTCGTCGCCTAAATCCTACTTGTACCGATCGGTAACCAACAAATGCTTAAATTACCTCCGAGATCATAGAGATAGGTACTCTCTACTGGATGATACTGCAGACAGCAAGACCATAAGCAGATTGAGCGAAGAGGAAATCCGAAATAACGATATCCGGGCAGAGGAGACTGAAATCTATGAGCTACTCACAAAATGTATAGACGAACTCTCACCTCGCTCTCGAGAGGTTATGCTGTATGCCTTGGAGGGATATTCTGTCGCAGACATAGCAAAAAAAATGGGTATCGGGACTGAAACTGTGAAAACTCTCAAGAAGAGATCTTATGCATCGATCAGGAGATCTTTGGGATTAGAGTAAAGAGATACTAAGGATGTTTTCTAGTAAAAAAGGGGACAGTTTGACTTTATGTCAACTGTCCCCTTTTCCTGTATATTTCCACCTCAGCGGTGGTTATCTATCGTTACATTCAGAGATTGTCCAACACGTGACGAATCAATATAAGATTATAGTCAATCTTAGATTGGTATGACTTCTTATTTGATAGCGAACGTGCCTTTCTCAGTCTCTGCTCCAGACTGTTCAGCATCTTAAATCCAACTTTTGTCAAATCATTCGGAGCGAAGAAGGGAACGCTTCGGATCGGTGCTGCATTCTGATCCTTACCATAATAGTGGTCATGACCATCCTGATATTTGAGGGTGAAGAGACGCATATCATTCAGGAAGTCAGATGCCGGTGTATTATTATCTCCAAAGGATGAATCCGCTACCGCTACCAAGGATTTCTTATGAGCCATAGAGTATAAGTACATCTCTTTCAGTTTGGGAGAGAGGGTAATTAATCCAACGATGTACTGATTAATCATGGCAATCTTGGCATCGGAAATAGGTCTTCTCTCCTTGACATCCGAAAGGAGAAAATCCTCCAAATCTTTGAGCATGTCCTCTTCGGTATAGGGATTATCCCCAGCACAAGCAATACTCAAGGTCATGCAAATGGTTCTCGTCATGAGGTCCTTGATAGGCAAACCCATTGAGATCGCCCAGTCGGTCATGGAGCTTCCGGCACCATTCATCTGAATCAATTCTTTATTTTCATTGAGAAAATGAAGAGTATCCCATGCATCGCAAAAAGCCCTCATAGCTGCCCTCTGGTCTTCTTTTTTTACAGCCTTAAAGCTCATCTTTCCGGTTGGCGTCGCTTTACCATCCGAATACACTCCACCAACAAACTCCAGCAACGGAGTCATCGCGTTGAAATAGGCTTCCGAAAAAAGCCAAGGAGCTAAGTTCTTCTTGAATTCTGCTGGTATGTCATCTGACTGAACCCACTTGGTAATATTCTTAATAACATACCTAAGCATTTCCAGTCGATTTTTCATTGACTGGATAGGGTCATTGGAAAGATCTGAGAACTGGCCTCTTGGGTCTGCCAGTGCGGGATTACTCAATTGCAGAAAACGGTACTTAGGATCCCCATAGTGTGCTGCGACCATTTTATCCAAGTACTCTTTTTCATCTCTGCCATCCGGAACCTCGGAATATAAATAAGCGATTGCTAGTTTGTCAGCAGGCCCAACAACGTCCATGGTAAGCTTGACTCCTCTTTCCCTATCTCCAGGACGAGCCATGCTATTGAATACCACATCATCCATGACAGAAGCAGAGATCCCATAGGTGTTGGTAAAATCAGGAGACCTCAATTCATCTGGAGCATATGCCATGGAACCAGCGAGATTGGTCGTAAGGCCGAGAGCTCGTCCGATATTTCGTAGAACATAGGTCATCATCACTTCCTCGATAACTTTATCTTCCACATAATAGGTTCTAAAGCGATCATCTACGGCAGAAATACGAACCATACCATTAGTTCTGATAGCATCATACATTCCCTTTCCTATCGTGATTCTTCCACTTATGATCTCGCCTGTCCGAGGATCTGTTATCCCAAAATAAGAAGTTCCCTTAGATGGATTGTTATTGAATACAAAGGTACTGATCGTGGGATCAAATGCATCAAACCCCGCATCAGAAGGAAAAGGCATCGTCTTTAGTGGTCTGCCCAATCCTTGACTATCAAAAGCGTCATTCCATTTCTCTATGGCGCCTTGGATCACGGTACGCCATCCCGGAGGCAATAGTGTATCAACGTAAAAGGTCAGTTGTTGCTTTCGAGTTAAATCCACCTTACTTACCATCCAATTGGCTCTCACATCAGATAAGTCACGGTAATCATCAAATGCTAGATTTAGCGAACCTATTTCGGGATGATAGACCCGGGGGGACATCTGCTCTTGAGGTAGAAGCATTAGGTAGGAGGTGTACTCGAATGAATTCACCGGAAGTTCACGGGATTGAAGTCCCAGCAAAGTTGTAGTCAACTTTGCCGAGACAGTCTGATATAGGGCAATAGTCGATGAATAAACATCAATATTTCTCAGATAAGATGCGCTCTGTTCGATCTGTACGGACTCTATTGTGGTGAAAGAGCCGCCGTAGTTCCGATCCTCAAGGTTGAACAAACTCTTAGATCCGGGGGCCAAGAAAGAAGTACACTCAAATATAAGTGCTGTTGAATCACTATTATATCCCTTAATGGGAAAAGAGTTAAGGGTGGCTTGTGTCCTTGAAAGATTTAGAGCCTTTTGAAGTGCAGAATCTTTTTGGTCAAAGAATATGGCTGGACGAGCTTCCTTGACTAAAACGAGAGAGTCTGTACGATCCAGTGAGAAGAACTTCTGTGGAGCAGCATTGGTGCCTGAGAGTGACCATTCGCTACTATTGGTGATAACAGAGGAAATCAGAAACTCTCGTCCCATAAGTTTTTTAGGGACTTCCAGATAGAGTTTTTCTTCATACTGATGAACTGTGATAAAGCCTTTCGTCGTCTTTAATTTTTCTTTATTGCTAAAAAGCTTGTCATAGCTGCCCCCATTAGCAGCCCAAGAAGTATGGGCCGCTAAAGAAATCAGGAGGAGCAATGGAAGGAATAATCCACGGTGTTTATTCCTATTTTTTAAGTAAGCCTGAATAATCGTTTTCATGTAGTAATGGTAGAAGATTCTCAATTTAATGCATTCTCTAAAGTATTGTAAAGCAAAGTATAATGTGCTTTTGCTTCACCCGATGAGAATGACTTCTTGAATGCTAAATGTTTTTTTACCTTGACTAGATATCCGTATATGCGGGCCGGTGTAATCGATGAGGTCAAATATCTATTGTCTGGAATCCATTCGAACCCTGACACTTCTCCGTGAGAAGCTCCGTGCGCACATGAACAAGTTATAGTTGGTATAACTCCCGCTTCCTTTAGGAGTTTGTCATCGGCTTCACTGCTGATTAGTGACCGCTGATTACCCGACTGTCCTCCTCCGAATCGTCCAATTCTGAGCATGATGTCTACATACTGCTCTTGCAGTTTATATCGAACATCAGCTAGTTTCTTATCGTACTTCGAATTCCAGACAAAGTCATAGAGCATATCCATCTGTTCTTCGAAAGTAAATGGATCATCTCCCAAATATTCGTAGCTAGATACCATGAACAATGAGTTCATGATATGTGAAAAAATCATGTTTCGGAACGAGTTTGCCACGGAACCTGTGAGGGACATACGTTCGCGAACTTTGGCACTATCCAACCAGTCTACATCGTCATACATCTCAAAAAGATACTTCAGAGCTTCTTTCTGCTTTGTGCGAGACAGGGGGGCATACCTAGGCATAGCATCTCCGCTCTTGATTTCATTCATGTAACTTCCTCCGATATTACCTGATACATGAGTGAGATAGAGCATATACTGCCGTAGTATCCCGTTGTATCTCTCGGATATTTTTTTGTAGTCATCGTCCTTGTCCCCCATCCAAGTATGCATGTTGGCAAGTATATATTTCAGATTCTCGACTCCGTATTTTGTGGCACGCACAGCGTCGTTCCCCAAATCCTCTGATTGTGCCCTCGGGTCCACAATGCCGTCAAATTGCTGCTTGCCATATCTGAATGTAGAGTCTTGAGCAATAGCATCGGATATAATTTTCGAGCTGATGACTGCATCTTCTTCAGGAGTTTTAGCATCCAATATTGGCTTATATGCCCATGAAAGAGCGTATCTATCATATTTGCCAAATCGGGGAGGTGTCAACTTGACCCCTCGTTCCATATCTCCGGGCTGTGCCACATAATTAAATCTAGCATAGTCCATGATACTATGGGTCGTCCCATATTTTTGAGTGAATGACGGAGAACGCAATGAATCCACCGGTATGGTATGTGAAGCACCCATATTATGCATCAGACCTAAGCAGTGCCCAACTTCGTGGGATATGACATACCTGAGCGCGTCCCCAAGTTTTTCTTTAGAGATATCATAACCTCTAACTTCTGGATCAGCCTGAGCTGTTTGGACAAACAACCAATTTCCCAGCAACTTGATGACATCGTGATATATGTATACCGAAGCTGTGATTATTTCTCCCGTCCTCGGATCCATCCAAGATGGTCCCATGGCATTTTGAATGCTTATGGGAGCATACCTAACACAAGAATACTTGAGATTATCGGGATCAAAGGTTGGATCATTGAGAGGGAAGTCTTTAACCTGAACCACATTTTTGAATCCTATCTCCTCAAACACTTCATTCCACTGAGTGATGCCCTCTTTGACGTATGGTTTCCACCATTCAGGAAAAGTATTATCGATGTAGAATACAATAGGCTTTACAGGTTCTACGAGTTCTCCTCTCCGGTAGGCTATCGAATCTTTGGGTTGTATATCCCATCGATTAACAAAGTACCTGCGCCCCTCTTGATTGGGATCTGACGAAAGGAGGAATCTCGAAGTATAGAAAAGCCCTATACGGTAATCTGCAAATCTTGGACGGTACATCTTCTCGGGAAGAAGAATGATAGACCGAGTCATTTCAGTGGTAAACGGAGCATCTTTGACAACCGTATTTCCTTTCCTCGTCGATAGCCCATATGTATAGGACAGAACAGAAGAAATGGAGATATTGTCTTCAAATGCTTTAATATCTTTGACATAGGACATATCCCTCTTGAGACTCTTACTAAGTTTAAGGGCCGAATACAGCCCAGCACCACTATCAAACGGGGAGATCAGATCATTGTCACTGACAAAAAAATCTGTCATATCCACAACGACCTTTGTAGAGTCTGGACTATAAGCTTCGATCCTCATGTTCAAAAGAATAGCCGGT
>JBAKGE010000065.1:0-11422 GCA_037191085.1 Porphyromonadaceae bacterium
TTGCCGACGACCCGGAGGTTTTACATGAGTGTCTACGCATGTCTCGGATGATGAAGTGAGGTAGGATTTACGTGAGGAGAGGGAATCTCCTCACAGCGAGTTCACGTTAAGTAAGTGAGGGGGACTGCTCGGTGGTGTACGTAGCAGAGGCTGTAAAGGTGATACCGTGCCCCTTGAAGCCACTGATCGGGGGAGTGGTTTTGGTGATTGAGACAGTGGCTGATGTGATGCGGGAGTAATCCTGTCCGATGCGTGATAGGATGCGGTGCGCTACGTGCTCGAGGAGCTGGGAACCGGTGGACATCTCCTCACTGACAAGGGTGTAGAGGTTTGCATAGTTAACACCTAAAGTAAGATCGTCGCTTTGCATTACTTGAGTGGCATCGAAAGATACGGTCAGCGATACTACGAAGTGATTACCTATCCGTCGCTCGTGGGGCAGAACACCGTGATAGGAGTAGAAGTTAAGTTCCTTTAATTCAATCCGGGTGTCGTGTAGTTTCATGTTTGGAGGTCTTAATCTTGTCGGAGGTTTGCCTGATGTGCATTAGGATCTACAGGGTAAAGATTAGTCGGGGTTGTCACGTCTTTACGTGATTTCACTATCGATTCTTTTTTATGTGGTCTTGTATGGCGACAGAATCCTGATGTATGAGACGAAAGAGTGCTTTCACCAGCTTGGTGTCGGCTCCGTGCTGGAGTGCATAGGTATGGCGATCTTCCTCCATTTGCTCGTTCTGTGTCGACTGAAATGACTCTACACCATTTTCTTGTTTCCATTTACCTATCTGAAGGCTGATCTGCTCACGTTCGGCAACGAGACGTATCAATTCGTCGTCTATGACTCTCAGATGTTGCCTGAAGTCGTATAGTGGTGTGTGGTGGGAGGTGAGGGGATCTGCCCATGCAGAGAGCAACTCTCGTAGCTTCTGCGGTGTGACCTGCTGCTCGGCGTCGGTGAGAGCAGTGTGGGGGGTGGGGTGTGATTCTATCATGAGACCGTCGTAGTCTTGCAGGGAGGCTTCGCGGATGACCTCGGGGAGTAGGTCGGCACGGCCTGCGATGTGGCTGGGGTCACAGAAGACCGGAACGGATGGGTTAAGCGCTCGGAACTCTCGCATCAGGTACCAGAGTGGAGAATTGCGAAGCCCCCCCTTGTCTCCCAAACGAAATCCTCTGAGGACGGGGATGACTTTCGTGTGACCATATCTACTTAGTCTGAGGAGAGCTCCGTGCCATAGAGCAAGATCTGGGGCGATAGGGTTCTTGAGAAAGATAGGGATATCATGCCCGGATAGTGCATGCCCAATCTCCTCAATGGCGAATGGAGATGTGGTTGTGCGTGCACCGATCCAGACGAAGTCCAGATGATGCTCCAGTGCAAGACGCGCCTGCTCTGCAGTGGCGATCTCCGTGCCTATAAGTATGCCGGTCTTTTCCTTGGCCGCGGTGAGCCAGCCGAGCGCTGTCTCTCTGTAGCCCTCAAATCCACCGGGTAGAGTGCGAGGTTTCCACACACCTGCCCGGAGGACTTTTATGCCTATAGCAAGTAGCTCCCGTGCACTGCGGAGTACTTGCTCCTCACTCTCGGCGCTACATGGTCCGGCGATGACTGCGGGTCTCGTGTGAGGAAAGATATTTGGCCCAAATAGGCTGTCCAGAAAGTCTTTTCTGTCTTTTTTACCCATTACTGTGATCGGGGCGAATCAGGGGTGCATGACTTGGATAGCCATTTTGACTAATTCGAGTGTGGACTTGAGATTATCGAAGACTTCGGCGCCACTGGCATTCTTATGTCCACCACCATTAAAGAACCGCTTGGCGAATTCATTGCAGGGAAAGTCACCCTTAGAGCGAAGGGATATCTTGGTGTATTTGCTCATCTCGTGGAGTAGAATAGAGAACTCTATGTCCTTGGCTGCGAGTGGTTCATTGACCAACCCCTCAATGTCTCCTACTTGATAGTTGTAATCATTTTTCTCTCTCCCTGTGACGGTGATAATGGCGGTCTTTAGCGCGGGATAGAAGGTTAGGTTCTTGTCGAGGAGGTGTGCATTGAGTCGGATCTTGTCTATCGTATAACTGCGTGTGATATCTGACGTAATCCTGTCTTTCTCGATACCGTACTCAAGGAGGGTCGAAATGGTAGTATAAATGTGTGGATCCTCGGAGTTGTAGCTGAAGTTGCCCGTATCTGTCATCATTCCTACGAAAATGCACTCTGCGATCTCCTTGGTGATAACGTTATCCCACCGCAGCTCCCTAAGCAGGTGGAATAGGAGCAGAGAGGTAGAACTGATTTGAGGATATGAGAACGTGAGATCCGTATAGTCTGCGGGGTGCAGGTGATGATCAATCATTACTTTAGTCGCACCGGACTGGATAACACTGTCAGCGATATTCTCCAGTCGCTTGGGTTCATTGAAGTCCATACAGATGATAACTTCAGCTTTTCGGATTGCTGCTTCAGCAATCTCGGGTTGATGCTTGGCGATGATGGTCTCTTCGGCACCTGCAAGGATATTGAAACTACTACCGAAGGCAGTGGGATAGATCACCATGGTGTAACAGCCCTTGTTCTTCAGCACCCCCGAGAGTGCTAATGTGGAACCAAGCGCATCACCGTCAGGAGATACGTGTCCGAGGATGACGGTACGCTTGGGAGTGAGGAAGAGCTCTCGGAGCTTTTGGATATCTATTGGAGAAAAATCGGGTTTCATCGTTGTCTGTGGAAAAATCTACGTTGTGTCAATGTGAGGAGAATAGTATCACCGACTCCCTATTTGTTGGAGCCGGAAGTATTCGGGACAGGTGTGGTGGTTTTCTTTCGTCTCCAGGACTTTTTCCTGCTGTTCCTCTTCGGAGCAGAACTATTGTCGGTAGATTTTTGTTTAGTGTTGCGGTCATTGGAGGAGCGTTTGTTCCGTCCATTGTTCCGTCCATTGTTCCGTCCATTGGGACTGTCATACCGCCCGTTCTTGGGCATGTTCGTCTCGCCTTGCGCGTGAAAACCGGAAGGGAGTTCGTGCTGTTTGATCTTGTAGCCGAGGAAACGCTCGATGTCCCTGAAGCGAATAGTATCGCGCCCCGTGCTGACGAGTGTAATGGCAGAACCATGCTGGTTATCGCCGCGGGAAGTTCGACCAATGCGGTGCACGTAATCCTCGGGATCTGCAGGGACGTCGTAATTGATGACCAGTTCGATATCGTCGACATCAATACCACGTGAGATGATATCTGTGGCCACGATGATATGGATACCACCGGATTTGAAGTCTCGCATCACTTCCTCGCGCTCACCCTGACTCAGGTCCGAGTGCATTTCTCTGACTTTATGCCCTTGTGTGGTGAGACTGCGACGAGCCTGCTTTACACTCTCTTTGGAGCCAAGGAATACAATACACTTCTGAGGTTTGAGGTTATTGAGTATCGTCGTGAGTAGTCCCATTTTCTCTCCGTCCTGTACGAAATAAGAACTCTGCTCAATACTCTCGGGTGGACGAGAGATAGCAATATTTACTTCGACAGGATTCCTTGTGATCGCTTTGGCTAATCGACGGATTTTGTCAGGCATGGTAGCAGAGAACATGACGGTCTGTACATCACCCGGGAGGAGCCTGTAGATCTCGACAATATCGTCGTAGAAACCCATATCCAGCATTCGATCAGCTTCGTCGAGAACAAAGAAACTGACTCTGGAGAGGTCAACGGAATTCATGTTGATATGGGCCAAAAGTCGTCCTGGAGTAGCGACGATGATGTCGGCCCCCATTTTGAGGGCTCGCTTCTGTTGCTCCCATTCCATACCCCCAGTGCCGCCATAGATTGAGAGTGCACTCACCCCCACGAAGTAGGAGAATGCATCCACTTGTTTTTCTATCTGGAGCGCAAGCTCACGGGTAGGGGACATAATGACAACGTTGACGTAATCGTCTGGGTACTCACCAGTAGATAGCTCGCTGAGGATCGGTAGTAGGAATGCAGCCGTCTTGCCTGTACCAGTCTGTGCACATGCGATGACATCGTCCCCGGCCAAAATTGGGGGAATCGCTGCCTCCTGCACGGGAGACGGCTTTATGAAGTTCATGACCTCCAATCCATCCTCCACGGAAGGATCGAGACCGAAGTCAAAAAAGGATTTATTCTCTGCCAAGGTTTTCTATTATTTTATCGTTGAGAAGGTGAAGAATTGCGCTATCATTAGATCGCACAAGCCATACCTGTTGAGTGTTGAAGGATATGTCCTGTATTATTCTTATTTCTTTGGGATATCTGCGTGTCATCTCCGATGCCAGTTCCCTATTGATCACAGCGTATTTATGTGTCTTTCTTGCCACTGAGAGTGTGATATCCAGTTCACTCATCTCAAGTATATCTGCCTTGAGATAGGGATAGGATAACTCTATGATATTCGAAAGAATAATCTGTGCTCCTATGTCGTCCTCAGATACTGCAATGTGGTATGTGGAGTCAGAGTTATTCACAGCCATGGGGCTCGTCGCAGCATAGTGACCGATGAGAACCCAAGAATTACCGAAAAGAGGAATACTCATCGACATCCCTTCGACTTCGAGATCTTGCTTGCGTGACAAAGGGAAAGAGCTTGCGTAAATGTCAGCTCTTCCCTTTCGGAGATACTCAAAAGCTGTCCTTTGATTCGTGACAGGCAACCAGCGGATAACCATGTCTTTGAACAATTGCTTTGCCAACTTGACCTGAAATCCTCCCACTTTGCCAGTTTCTTCGATCCCGAAATCTTCGGGAGATAGGTCTACGAGGATACGTATCGGACGTGTACTATCTCCCAATGCCACGTATGCCGTAGAGGAACCATTAGATTCGGTTCTTTTTGACCTCCAAAGCATGGAAATTCCCCATAGCACCAATGCAACTGTGAAGATGAATGCCGCGTTGAACAATAGTCGACGTCTTGAATGTGGTGTCATACTCATATTGGATACCTACCTGCGTGTCATGATTAGTTCCTCAAGTCCCACGCCAATCCAAACATCAACCGAGGAGAGTATTGAGGGTAGTATGGCATGCTGAAGTGGCTTGGCTTCAATACCAAGGCTCCCACGTTGTAGTACTTTAGGTAAAATCTCATCCTCTTGAGGTGTGCGTTGGCATAGGCGGTAAGTACGGGAGCCTTTCCTCCAATCATCACGTTACTCTGCGGCTTGAATAGTTGTGTCGTAGGTTCGTAGTATGGGGCATTATATGCCGTATGCCACTTGCCGTCTATTCCGATCTGCAAGGTCATTACTTTGGCTATCATCGTACGGATATAGAGGTTGGAGTAAACTGACAGCATGGGAAGGGGAGCCACCTCTGTATCGCTACTGCTCTGCCATACGATGTTGTTTTCCCAATTCAGAAATCTCCATCTTAGCTTCTGTTCTATTCCCGCAGCAATTACTCTGAAGTTCGATGACTTCTGCTCAGGCTGAGCATTACTATTAGCATAGATAGGGTTTTGTATTGTCTCGAAGTCTGCATATACTCTTGTACCTGTGAATGGAATGCGGAGCTCTCCTCCTACGCTCAGTGTCTGTACCATTTTCAGATCCTGCTCCCATGCATGAAGGCTCGCTTTGTACTGTCTCAAAAAGAATGTAGGAACCGAGTTAAGCATCCTTGCATGAGCATTCACCTGCACATCCTTACCCCCGAACTTAAGGTAGGTCGTTGCATCTCCCCTCAAATCCACTTCGCCGGCCTGCGCTCCCTCTATTCCGATCTGCCCCCAGATGTAATATTTGAGAAAGTTCAGTGAATCACTGCTTACACGTCCCCCGACATATGTTGTATGTTCTTTGTGTTCTATAAGTTCCCGTTCCACTCCCAATCGTTGCGCGTTCTCTTCGGTAATCAGTGGTTGAAAGTAGTGCTTGTAGTCAAATGCCACAAAGGCTGCTACACCCAGCTTGGCCCATTTGTGAAAACCCTCAATCATCTCCATTCCTAATGTATTCGACAGTTTCTCTGTATACACGTAATCGTAGGGATAGTACTGTGTATCGGGTAAGCGAGGAATGGCAGGTGTGGGATAGTCGACCCCAAACTGTGGATCCTGAGAGACAAATGTGCGGTCAATCTTGTTGTACTCAATGTCGTGAAAGAGACTTGTCACCGGGACGAAAAATCTACGGGTTTCATCCTTCTGCTCCTCTCCGCCACTGTAGTCGGGGGGAGCTACCTGTCCGACACTCTTCCCGGTACGTCGTTTGGGTGCAGGTGCCTGTGGTGCTGAGATGCTATTTCTCCTTAAGCTGTCAGTGACGGCAGGTGGCGGAGTCATGATCTGCATACTGTCTGCATTCATACTTGCAGTTGTGTCAATCGTCGGACCATTCTTACCATCTGGCTGTGACTGCTCCTTATTCGGATTATCTACTTCGTTTCCGTCCTTGTCCACATAGCGGTAGAACCCGAAGCGATAACGGTGGTTTAGGCGAGCTGATCCATGGTTAACACGATTCCACGTCGCTTTGTACTTCGTAGGGATATCCTTGGGCTGTAGTGCCCGTCGACCTTCAATGAATGCGTCCGGGTTTTCTATGAAATTCATGTCTGTGATACCACCATTCTCTTGATTTATCACATTTGTATTCCATACATGAGCCTGTGCTTCGTACTTTCCCTTGGTGTAAGAAACAAATACTCGATACGTGATATTGTGCGATGCAGTGGAGCTATAGACACCACCTGCATGGTCGATGTCCACTTCTCCTCCAATGTTGAAGTTAGGACCGAGGTTGGTACTGATTAACCCCCTGAAGTTCTGCTCCTGGGTAT
The DNA here is from genome assembly GCA_037191085.1 of Porphyromonadaceae bacterium. GTDB lineage: Bacteria > Bacteroidota > Bacteroidia > Bacteroidales > Porphyromonadaceae > Porphyromonas_A. The sequence goes on from JBAKGE010000065.1 coordinate 6,799, forward strand.
CGGAGGCTCCTGTAGAATGATACGATAGATAGGAGTAAGGAACTTTAGTGTCGAAGAACCGCGCTCTGCTTCCCAATCGCATCAGATGACGGTATGGATTGCTCATGAAGAAAAGTCCCCAATAGTCCGATGCTCTGTCGAAGTAGACCTTGGACTGATATGGAGAAGCGTAAGTACTCGTGTATGCTTCCGCTATACTCAGCCCTTCGACGTGTCCTCTGTGGAAACTATTGAGACGCATCGTATCTATAGGAGCAAGGCGCATGTCTCCGGTACGAGGAAAGAGGTACCAAGCATGTAGAGTCCCACGACGATCGGCGTCCGTGTCGTCATACGCCTTCTGCTTCAGTTCACGTCGACGAAGCTGTTTGTCCATGTCAATGCCCTGTGCTCTTGACACTACAGGGATAAAGAGGAGTGCCAGTGCACAGTATACTTGGGTCAGGGATATTCGTCTCATGTCGTCCGTGATAAACTTATTTAGAGCGCGGTCTGAACTCCAATGGTCGTGACACTGCATTTGCTGCCAGTTCATCAATTACACCATTACGTACCACCGGATTGCCATTGAGTATGGTTGTCACCACACGGCAGTGAAGCGTTGTTCCCTCCAATGGGCTCCAGCCACACTTGCTCCTGATCATATCCTTATCGATTGTGTACTCTGCATTCATGTCCACGAGGACGAGGTCGGCGTAGTAACCCTCACGAACGTACCCTCGATCCACGACGCCAAAAAGCTCTGCAGGTCTATGACACATGTACTCCACTACTTGCTCCACGTCGGGAATCTTCTCTTGAACACTCAACTCCAACATCATGGGTAATGAAAACTGTACCAGCGGTCCACCACTCGCTGCTTTCATGGCACCACCTTGCTTCTCCTCCAACGTGTGTGGTGCGTGATCGGTGGCTATGACGTCTATGCGTCTTTGGGTTACAGCTGACCTTAGCATAGCTCTGTCGTTAGCTCCCTTGATAGCGGGATTCCACTTGATTTTCGCACCGAATGTCTCGTAATCGCTATCTGCAAACCACAGATGGTGAACACATACCTCTGCAGTTATCTTCTTCTCGCTGAGCGGAGTGATACTGTCCGGGTCGAAAAGCTCTGTCTCTTCAGCCGTCGACAGGTGTAGGACATGCAATCGTGCTCCTGTCTCTCGGGCCAATGCTATTGCTTTCCTTGTACTCTCCATGCACGCCTCTCGGCTTCGTATCATCGGGTGATATTTGATGTCAGGATCTTCGCCGTACAGCTCCACGAATTTTTGCTTATTCGCTCGGATGATTGGTTCGCTCTCGCTGTGTATGGCGATTAAGGTGGGAGACTCCGCAAATATACGTCTTAATGTATCTTCATTATCCACCAACATATCTCCCGTACTTGCCCCCATGAAAACTTTTACTCCGGGAGTATAACGTAGATCTATACACCTAAGGAGATCAGCATTATCATTGGTAGCACCGAAGTAAAAGGCATAGTTCGCTCTTGAGTGATCTTTTGCCTTCTTCATCTTGTCCTCCCATGCCTCTATGGTAGTAGTCTGAGGAATGCAGTTTGGCATCTCCATGTACGAGGTCACACCACCCAGCAGTGCAGCACTACTCTCCGAGGCAATATCTCCCTTGTGTGTCAGCCCCGGTTCACGAAAGTGAACTTGGTCATCTATCACCCCGGGCAGGCACAGCAGACCGCTGCCGTCTATCGTCTCATCAGAAGGGGGTAGGGGGGAGCCTAAAGGAATGATCTCTCGGATCCTCTCGCCCTCTATGACGATAGAAGCACGGAGACGTTGCCCCTCGTTGATGATCGTCGTGTCGTGTATGATTAGCGTTTTCATGCGTCAGTCGTTTGTCTTTTCGGAGAGTGCTCTTCGGAGTTTCTGCGGGTACTTGCGTGTCACGCCCCACCACCTTAGCTTGAGCACACCGAAGAATGCTTCACCGAAGATAGAGGAATTCATCTTACTTGTCCCCAGCTGCCGATTGACGAAAACAATGGGTACCTCCTTTAGCTTAAAGCCACAGAGATGTGCCGTGTACTTCATCTCGATCTGGAAGGCATAACCCTTGAAGTGTATCCTGTCCAGCTCCATAGTTCTCAATACCTCTGCCCTGTAACACACGAAGCCGGCGGTAGCATCACGTACATCCAAGCCTGTGACTGTACGTACGTACACCGATGCAAAATAACTCATCAGTACCCTCCCGAGAGGCCAATTGACCACATTCACTCCATTGACATACCTTGAGCCTATGGAGAGGTCGGCTCCCTCTGCACTACATGCACGTAGGAGCTTGGGGAGATCATTTGGATTGTGGCTGAAGTCGGCATCCATCTCCATGATGTAGTCGTATCCATGTGCCAAAGCCCATCCGAATCCGGCCAGGTATGCGGTTCCGAGACCCTGCTTTCCGGCACGCTCAAGGAGGTGAACACGATTGGGGTACATGGCAGAGAGCTGCTTGACCTCGGCAGCTGTGCCATCGGGCGAATTGTCGTCCACTACGAGTACGTCGAACTGCTCCTCGCACTCTAAGTGCAGGACTGCTTCGATGATAGATCGTATATTCTCTATCTCGTTGTAGGTCGGGATAATCACCAATTGCTGACTCATACTTTAGTTATCCTCTTTTCTTACAAAAATGCTGTAGCTGACGAATGTCGTAGCTATGGTGAATATGACCACCCATTCGTTACCTCCTTGCAATCCAAATCCCCCGGCTACGATATATCCCAGACCGCCCAGTAGTGCCATTCGGTCGAGCCGTCGTGTGCGTACATTGGCCGACCTCACCAGTAGAGCACGGCTCATCATCCCCATTGTCATTGCCGTGCCTCCAATGATGATCCCCCAGCTACCGTACCTCTCTGCCCATATCCGGAGGAGTGCTCCGATGGCTACCACTATCAGTCCCATGCTGTAGAGGCGCATCGCTGTAGCACCTCGTGTCTCTATATTTCTCATCTCTTGTGACCTAATGTCTTTTTCAGTCTCTTAGGATATACAGATCCTCATCCTCCGCTTTCATCTGAAAGCGCTCTCGGGCATATCGCTCCAGAGTAGACTTGTGGAACTGTAGTTCATCCAATTGCTTGCGGGATTCGGCGATGTCCTTCTGGAGCTGCTTCTTCTCTCGCTTGACCTCCCTGAGTTTATTGCTATAGCGAATCTGATTCCATAGACCACTCTCACTCGGCATCAGGAATGTGATGAGAAAAACGACCCCCATGATCACCATGGGATGTGTCCTCTTGAACCACCCCAATACCTGGTAGTATAGTCTCTGTATATCCTCTTTCTTGATGTTCATATCCGATTGCTTCATGGTACCGAGGATCACTTCCGAGTGCGTCTCTAGAGCTTTCTCGGTACTACGGTACAGTGTACAATACCCTCAAAGGTACCAATTTTTCTACAATTCTATATCCTGCTGATACTGTTTATTGTGGGCAAAGAAACGAGTTATTTTCCTGTGACAAACTGCTTTTAGAGAGGACTCGGCACCCCTTCGGAAACCTCTGGGACATCGAAAAATCAACGACCCAGAGGTTTGAAAAGAAAGCTCTGGATCGTCGAGAAAGCGTTCTCAGGGAAGTTTTCACCGAGTAGTCCTACGATCGAGGATGAGGATGACGCCCCTTGTCATTCTATCCTCCTCCGTATCAGCTTCGATAAATGGGGGTGGATGCTCTGCCAATCTTACTGATATCAGGATGGTATATACCAAAGACATCCACCGACTCCTTCGATATTCGGATCGTGAGCCTCCGGTGGATGCTGTGCTTTCAGGGGATATTTGTTCGAGATTTTAGTGGATCTCTATCCGAACAATCCTTTGGTTGAAGCGACGATAGAAGTAGGGGAGCTTGTACAGCATACGTATTATCCACGGATAGCGTCCTCTATCGTACTTGCTCATGTAGTACTCCGCTGCTACGTGGAGATTAGGATGCCATGTCTCCATGTCTTTGGTATTAAGCTCTGACCATTTGAATGATATATCCTGATCTCTATACTTCCGCAGGGCATCGTGTTGCTTACTGTGACCTACGCCGACGTAGGCAAGCATGTCGAAGATAACACTCACACTATCAAACCTCTCGCAGATCTCGGTGAAGAAGGCTCTGACCTCCTCGGGTGCAAAGTACATCAATACGCCCTCAATGACGATGAGTACAGGCTTGCCGTGTGATTGAACTCGATCTATCCAACTGTAGTCGAAGAGAGATTGTGCAACGAAAGTATTCTTGTCACTCTCCTTAAGCACCTGACGGCGGAATTCTATCCCACTGGGGAGGTCCAAGTCATACCAGTGGGTGAGGGGAGGGCATCCGAGACGTTCGTAGCGCGCGTCTATCCCTGCGCCAAGTTGGATGACCACAGCATCGGGGTGAATGGATAGGAAAGTGCGTACCTCATCATCTATCAGGCTGGCACGGACGCAGCAGCCTACCTGTGACATCTTGGCACTCTTGAGTTTCGAGAAGTCGTAGTCCAGCATCTCCATGATTTCAGCTGCCTTGGGATCACGGATGATAGGGTCAGGGTGGTTGTATTCCGTTCCCTTTGCCCATAGTGTGATGAGCATGGTTTCTGTTTTATTTGTGTAATTTTTT
>JBAKGE010000066.1:0-11256 GCA_037191085.1 Porphyromonadaceae bacterium
GCCTCACGCTGGCTCCCCGCAGTCCCCGCTGCGCTGAGGTACGATCGGTCGTACCGCGCTCCTACCTCTGCACTCCACCGCTCTGCCATGTACTTCTGTATCATATAAAGTGCTCCCACACGCTCCACGTAGTTGGGGATCAGAGGAACGACTCCCGTACCCGGCTCATTGACATTATCGGTCATCATGCCGTACAACCCTGCCTCGGTCTCCCAGTGATCGTGGTACTGGTTACGCCACTTCGCATCCAGTTGTACGTTATTGAGCGTCAGGGATACCGAGGGGATATTACTACGGTAGTTTCTCCTATAGTGATATTCTCTCTGCCTATCCCTCTGATAGGCTAACTGTAGGTCCACTCTCCCCATGTTCCCCATGTCGTGATAGGCTTTTGCTCGCACGTACTGGTGGACGACATTGTGCTTAGGATAGTCAAGGACATAGCTGAAAGGCTGGGTCGCTTCGGGGCGTCCTATGGCTATACGCTCGCGTAGGAGGTCGACATTACCCATCTGAGCGCCATAAAATACTGCCCCTATATGGTCGAGATAACTATAATGTACATCCACTCCATTCCGCTCTCCTCTCCAGCCGATAGCGGCAGATACATCGCCACCTACAGTACCGGTGTTATTGAGCAGGTAGTATGGAGTACTGCGATCTCCGCCCCTAAACCACTTCGTCTGCAGTCGCCATGCCCAGGCTCTATGCTGACCTTGGGTGCCCTCAAGCGCTGCCTGAGTGGCTATCGTACGCCCGTTGGTACCATACTGAACCTGAAAAGTACCACCAAATCGACCTCCTCCATAGGGCAGGGGGGCACTCTCATGGAGGATAACACCTCCAAGGGCATCCGAGCCATAGCGAACGGCCTCAGCTCCCTTGACCACTGCGATAGATCCACTGCTGCCCAGATCCACCTTCGGCGTGAACTCGGTACTCCACTGCTGCGCCTCCTGTCGGACACCATTACTTACGATCAGCAGACGATCACCGTACATCCCATGAATAGAGGGTACCACATCTCCCCCACCACTGGTGAGGATATTGACACCCTTGATACCACGCAATACCTCGGCGATATCGGTGGATATCCCCACATCTATCCTATCGGCGCTGATATACTCACCTACCGTGGTACGAGATACCGAACGTGCTTTCTCCACCGTTACCCCTGCTAAAGGAGTCGGATCTGCCACCATTCGCACTATCATACCCTGAGCACGTAGAGCACGTAGCGTGATGGCCACGGACTCACACCCTACGTAGGTCACACGTATGGTATCCCCTCCCTGCACCGAAGCCGGAAGCACCACAGTACCCGATGCATCAGTGCCGGCCCTAAATGAACCAACCTGTACTACGGCAAAGTACATCGGCTGGCCATCTTCGTCATCCACCACCGTCATCTTCTCCTGAGCATACAGCCCGGCAGTTGACAGCATACACGCAAACACTGCAGCGATACTCATCGCCAGCAGCCGTGCGAATGAATGCGTATTCATGCACATAAAAATTCGAATTTAAGAAAATAAGAGGTGAGAAAAACAACTTCCCTATCTGTCAGACAAAGGGTATCATGCGGTCAATGATAACCAGCCAAGAAACCCGCACTGCACTCGGGGCGCAGAGCATAGCATCGACACAAGAAGTGCCGATATGAATAGGAGTTTAAATAGCGAAAGAAGGGGGAGCTCGACTACTGCGCGAGCAAAACTCCGCAGCACATACACGACCAGACTGTATAGGATAACGGGACTCCGTCCAGCTCCACAATGCTGCGAGAATGACAGGGATAACTACGCCGTCATAGCTAAGCGCTGCATAGAGCGACAACACGCATGCATCATCGCAGTGCGCACCGTATTCATGGTGATGATCCGCACAAGCACGATGCTCAAGGTGATGGACATGCTCGTGGTGATCAGGGGAAAAAAGATGGGCAACAAGACTAACCCCCAGAGATACAAACACCCCAAGGAGGAGAGCCGCTGTAAGGTTGATACGCCTGCGACTCTGACGATTGTATGCCGACTGATGCCTGTTCACCATAGTTCTCTGATACGCCTGCCTATGACAGACCATACTTCGATCGTGACGCAAGGTACCACATTTCATCGCAATATCAAAATCTTAACTCTTAACAAATGTTGTATAGCCATCTATCTTGTAGTCAGCACGGATAAAAATCCACAAAACAGCGAAGATAAAATATAGAGGAAACTTTCCAACGTATAAAGGGTACTTGGCAATGTACAAAGCATAGTATCCTTTATACGTTGGAAAGTTTCCTCTGTATTTTTACTTCCGGTCGAAATAAAAAATAACAGTAATCCTTGACACAACTTCGGCTCCAATCTTCCTATCTTTTAGGCAGTCCAAAAACAATCAACAGTCAAAGAACACCTCCTAAAAGAGGCATATTTCACTCAAAATTCGACAAAAACACAAAAACTCAACAACAAAAACGTCTAAAACCAAACAAATGTCAATTTTTAATTTGTCAATTAGGAAATTTAGAGTATATTGCCTCCATAGACTTAAAAGCAAAGCACAAATCAATAATTTAGTTCAAGCTTAGTTAAAAGAAGAGTAAAATAAAAACTTCAGTTATTCGTTACTTATGAGAAATCGGTTACATCTACTATTGGCCTTCTTTCTCTCAATTACAGTGGGAGCAGTTGCGCAGACAAAGAGCATTAGTGGTACGGTCATCGACGAGTTGGATCAGCCTGTAGTGGGGGCATCTGTCTCGGTCGTCTCAGATGTGAGCAAAGGCTTTATCACAGACATTAATGGCAAGTTCAAGCTGGAGATTGCGGAAGGGACAAAAATCCGAATCTCGTTCGTTGGCTACAAGACAGAAATTCTAGCTGCCAAGAATGGCATGACAGTCAAACTAAAGCCTGATACCGAAACTCTGGCAGAGGTAGTAGTAACGGGCATGGTGGCACAGGACAAACGACTATTCACCGGTGCGACAGACAAGCTGGAGGGTGAGGCTGTACGGCTCTCGGGAATGGCGGATGTATCGAGAGGCTTGGACGGTAGATCAGCAGGGGTATCCGTACAAAATGTAAGTGGAACCTTTGGTACCGCACCGAAAATCCAGATCCGTGGTGCTACGTCAATCTACGGGAACTCTACTCCCCTCTGGGTGGTGGACGGCGTGATACAGGAGAATGTAGTGGATGTCAAAACTGACGCTCTATCCAGTGGTGATGCGATGACACTCATCTCCAGTGCTATCGCAGGACTCAATCCTGATGATATCGAGTCCTTCCAGATCCTGAAGGATGGATCCGCTACCTCCATATACGGAGCCAAGGCTATGGCCGGCGTGATAGTGATCACAACGAAAAAGGGATTCACGGGATCATCTATCAGCTACACCGGTGAATTTACCTCCCGACTCAAACCCCACTACAACGACTTCAACATCATGAACTCTCAGGATCAAATGGGGATCTACAATGAAATGAGAGAAAAAGGCTGGCTAAACTTCGCATCAACATTCCGCTCCTCCGACAGTGGTGTGTATGGCAAGATGTACGAACTCAGCCACCAGTACAATCCGGAGACAGGACTATTTGGATTGGCAAATACCGAAGAAGCAAGGCGGAAGTACCTACAGGCTGCTGAGATGAGAAATACAGATTGGTTTAGTCTCCTTTTCTCCAATTCTATCATGCAAAACCACTCCGTCAGTCTCTCCACAGGTAACGACAAGTCCACGTCCTACATCTCCCTCAGTGCGATGTACGATCCGGGATGGATGAAGAGGAGCGAGGTGAGCAGGTACACGGCCAACCTCAACTCTACCTACAACTTCAATAAGAGCCTATCTATCACCGCTATCGCGAATGCATCCTACCGTCACCAAGAGGCTCCTGGGACAATCGGTCAGAGTAGCGATGCCGTAACGGGGAATGTGTCCAGATCATTCGACATCAATCCCTACTCTTACGCACTCAATACCTCCCGTGCTCTGGATCCAAGGGTGTACTACAAGAGGAATTTTGCTCCATTTAATATCTTCAATGAGCTTAACAACAATTTTATCAACCTTAACGTGATTGACCTAAAATTCCAGACAGAGCTCAACTGGAAACACAGCAGTGGGATCAAGCTCTCCCTCCTCGGAGCACTGAAATACAACGGTGTGATTCAGAATCACCAGATTAAGGATAATTCCAATCAGGCGATGGCATTTCGAGCCATGGATGATGCCACTGTAATCAATAACAACTCTTGGCTCTACAAGGATCCGGATAAGCCTAATAGCCTTCCATTCACAGTGCTGCCCAAAGGCGGATTTTACAATAAGAGGACATACCAGATGCTGAGCTATGACTTCCGCGCCAGTGCCCAATACAATACATCAATAGATGACATGCATATCATCAATACGTTCGTGGGAGCAGAGCTCAATGCTCAGGATAGAGAGAGCGACTGGTTCGACGGTTGGGGGATGCAGTATGACAACGGAGAGTTACCATTCTTCGAGTACCATGCCTTCAAGCAGATGCGAGAACAGAATAGTAACTACTACAGCCTGAATAGGACATACGGCAGGCAACTGGCATTTTTCGGTACCGCTACCTACTCCTATGAGGGTAAGTACACAATCAATGGAACTATGCGCTACGAGGGAACCAATAGGCTAGGGAAGAGCAGGCAAGCACGCTGGTTACCGACGTGGAACATGTCCGGGGCATGGAATGTACACGAGGAAGAATGGTTCAAGAGCATCCGTAACGTGATGTCACACCTTACCCTCAATGCCTCGTACTCGCTGACAGCCGACGCTGGTCCATCATGGGTGACGAATTCCAACGTAGTCATCAATAGCTACAACCCATGGAGACACTCCGCCAGCGTATCCGAGTCGGGGCTGAAGATCGTAGACCTGGAGAACTCGGAGCTGACGTACGAGAAGAAACACGAGTTCAATGTCGGTGCGGAAATGGGATTCCTCGATAATCGTATCAATCTATCTATGGACTGGTACACGCGTAATAACTTCGATCTCATCGGTTGGATTACTACTCAAGGTACGGGAGGATGGGTAGATCGTATGGGCAATGTGGCGAACATGAAGAGCCACGGCTTCGAGGTAACACTATCTACCAAGCCTATCGTCACCGAGGACTTCCAGTGGAATGCCGACTTTATCTTCGGTTATGCACAGACAAGGGTGACCAACCTCAATACACGCACAAATATGTTCTCTTTCATTTCCGGTAACGGTTTCGCCATGGAGGGTAAGCCTCACCGATCTCTATACTCTATTCCGTTCACAGGACTGGATGATGAGGGTATGCCTACCTTTGAGATCACCAACAGTGATGGTGAAAAGGTAAAAATTAACCGTCACAACTACAAAGCAATCAACTTCCAACAGCAGAAAAATCTGGACTTCCTCAAGTATGAAGGACCTTCTGACCCTACAATCACGGGATCACTCGGGAACATATTCAGCTATAAGAACTGGCGCCTTAATGTCTTCATTACTTACTCTGGAGGCAATGTCCTACGCCTCGAACCTGTATTCCAGTCTTCATATACAGATTTGGATGCGACACCAAAGGACTTCAAAAACCGCTGGTCTGTGAAAGGTGAGGAAACCAAAACCAATGTACCTGTAATTACTTCTGCGCGCCAAAACTGGGAGTATGGCAATGTTGACTATGGATACAATGCCTACAATTACTCCACAGCACGTGTAGCAAAAGGAGACTTCGTGAGACTGAAGGAAGTATCACTGCAGTACACGTTCCCTAACAGTATGCTCAAAAAACTACTAATCAAGTCTGCTTCAATCAAGTTACAGGGAACCAATCTTATGCTTCTCTATGCAGATAAAAACCTCAATGGACAGGACCCAGAGTTCTTTAGAGCTGGTGGCGTCTCCGCCCCTGTACCTAAGCAATTCACCTGCACATTGAGACTCGGCTTCTAAACGAATCGAAACAACATTTGAATCAAGACATGAATATGAAGAGAAATACAATCATATACGGTATAGTGTCAGTCTCTATATCCTTACTTAGCTCCAGCTGCGACAAGTTTTTGGATAAGATGCCAGACAATCGTGCCGAGATAGACACGAACCAAAAGCTATCCGACGTGCTGGTATCAGCCTATCCGACAGTGGATCCAATGGAGATCTACGAGCACAGAACAGACAATGTGATCGACAATGGACGTGAATATGGTAGTGCCGACCGCACAATAGAGGAGAACTACTTCTGGCAGGATATCTCCGACACAGAGTGGGATGGACCAGAGGCCCTCTGGCGTTCATGCTACCGCTCCATCGCTACAGCCAATCAAGTACTGGAAGAAGCTGAGGACATCGGTCGAAGCTCAGAGAATGACGCACAGATAGGAGAAGCACTGATGTGCAGAGCGTACGCACATTTCCTGTTGGCGAATACTTTCTGCCGACCTTACAGCGAGCGTACTTCTTCCACAGATCTTGGAATACCTTACGTGACAGCTGTAGAGAAGAAAATCGGTGTCACTATCCCCAGAGGCACAGTAAAGTCGGTGTACGAGAACATAGCTAGGGACATCGAAGAGGGCTACAAACTCATCAACGATGGGGCATACGAAATCCCGATCTATCATTTCAACAAAAAGGCTTCTGCGGCATTCGCAGCACGCTTCTATCTGTTCTACGCCAAGTACGAGCAGGCTATTGAGTATGCTACAGAAGCGATTGGAGAGAATCCATCAGCGAACCTACGAAACTTCACCCACTACCAGCAGCTCCCTTCAGCTTCAGAGTGGCGTGATGCGTATGTGAGCAAGAATGAGTCAGCCAATCTCCTCCTCATTTCCCTTCGATCTCTGTGGGGACGTAAGTACAACTCAAGGAGGTACGGCGCATCAGAGACAATACACAGCACACAGGTCTACCGATCTGCGGGCCCCTGGGGAAAACTATTGTCACAGTTTGACCTCCTGTATGGCGGATCAGGATATCCAACGAAATATCACCCCAAGTACGTGGAAGTCTTTGAAATCACGAACCAGACTGCACGTACGGGGCAACCCCATGTGACCCAAATGGCATTCACCACTGATGAGACCCTCCTTGTGAGAGCAGAGGCAGAGACGATGCTCAAGCAGTATGAAAAAGCAGCACAGGATCTATCGTACTTCTACGTGATCAAGGGTGGTTCTGCCGCTACAGTGGATCAGATTACTACTTTCTACAGCACCAAGAGAGCAAGCGAAAAAGAACAAATCGATAAAGGAAAACTCCCAGCATGGTACGTGCTCGTCAAACCTTTCAACGCCGTATTCGATATAGAAGAAGGCACTCAGGAGTTGATGTTACAGGCTGTACTACATGCACGTCGCATCGAAACCATATTTGGTGGTCTCAGGTGGTTGGATATCCGCAGGTATGGCATCGAAGTAGTACATCATGTCGATGGTGGTAACCCTATGACACTCCCCGCCGGTGATCCCCGCCGAGTGATACAGATCCCTGAATCCGTAGTGGCAGCGGGCATGGAAGCTAATCCAAAATAACGAAGATATAATAATTCTAAATTCCTATCGAAGAATATGAAACGATATACGCATACGTTACTACTTACTGGTGCTATCCTCCTATCATCATGGGGAGCGGTCGGCTGTCAGGAGCAGGACAAGCCCTCTACGAATAGTATCTTTTCGCTCAACACTCCGCCACAAAACGAGTTCGACAAGTGGCTCAAGACAAACTACATTGATGCCTTCAATATAGACTACATCTACCGTCTAAAAGACATCGAAGCTGACCGATCGTACAACCATGCCCCTGCCGACTTGGGACAGAGTATGAGGCTAGCTCGCGTGATCAAACACGTGTGGCTGGATGCCTATGTAGAGGTAGCCGGTATTGATTTCATGCGCAAAAATGCCCCTGCTATCCTACATGTCATCGGCTCAGCTGCATGGAACGAGGGGGGAACCATGACGCTGGGAACAGCCGAGGGTGGACTCAAAATCACACTGTACTTGGGCAATTGGTTTGACATCAAGAACATCAAAGAGATGAATGAATACTACTTCAAGACTATGCACCATGAGTTCACTCATATCCTCCAGCAGACGCACAACTACCCACAGGAATACAATACGATCAGTGCTGCGGACTATCGCCCCTCGGGCTGGCAAAACCGTAATCTTGAGGATGCTGCTAAGCTTGGCTTCATCACCCAGTATGCAGGTTCCATGGCCGTAGAGGACATCACCGAAGTAACCTGCTGTTACGCCACTTACTCTGACGAAGAGTGGAAAAAGGTATACAACATGGCCGGTAAAGAGGGTCAAGCAAAACTGGACCAGAAGCTCGAAATCATGATGCGCTACATGCGTGAGGTGTGGAGCATAGATATGGATGAACTCAAGTCTGTAGTCGCACGTCGTATGAAAGAAGCACAACTCATGCAGCTAATAGACCCCTCCTGGAAGTATCTATTGGAAAACGGAATCTCTGCCAACACCGGAACCGGTGCTATGGAGATTCTCAGGTCACAGCTCATCGCTGAATACCCTGATGTCATCAAGGACATGACCAAATATCAGAACCGCTGCCAAATTCACAATGCTAACCTCATACATTGGCTAGGGGTCCCATCGACGACAGACCCAGCTGAGGAAACCTCCACCTCCAGTGATCATGACCACAAAACTCATCACCACGAAAAAAGTAATGCATTATGACAAAGATAAATGTTATACGTAGTCTTGTACTCCTTTCCTTCCTATCAGTATCACTAGGTGCTTGTTCGCGCAATATGGATGAGGTGTTCGACAAGTCTGCCACCGAGCGTGTACAGGAGGAGTTAAGTGCATTCGATCGGCAGCTACAGAGTGCCGCCAATGGTTGGGTCATGGAGTACTACCCGGGCGGTATCAATCAGGACTATGGAGGTATCCCGCTTACCATCTCCTTCAACAAGGATGGTTTCGCCACATTCCGCAACGGTACTGACGTCACCAAAGCTGCACGTAGTCTCTACTCTATCCGCAAAGATATGGGCATCACACTAAGCTTCGACACGTACAATAACATCTTTCACCAGTACTCTGATCCCGACATGTCAGCGGGACAGGGTCGCGGGAAAGGTCTGGAGGGTGATTTCGAGTTCGTATTGGAGTCTCGCTCGATAGACGAAATCATACTCTCAGGCAAGAAGCACAATGCTATCATCCGCATGTATCCCCTCAAGAAGACAGCCACTGAGTACCTCAAGCAGGTGAATGCCCAAGCAGCTGCCTACTCGGAGATCCCAGGGATTGTGGGACTCAAGGGCTCTATCAATGGCAAGGAGATCACAGGCTCCCTTCTTAGTCAGCGCAAGTTTAGGCTCCAAGTGGGTGAAGAGAGCGCAGAGGTGCCATTCATGTTCACCGACACCGGTGTAAAACTATATCAACCATTCACATTAGCCGGCACTACGGTAACGGCGATGACATTCGATGCCGAGACAAGTCAATTCAAGTCCAGTGAAGGCAACCTTACCCTCTCTCTTATCAGAAACCCACTCGGTCTAAAGCTCGAAGACCTGCTCGGCAAGTACCAGTTCTCTTTCAGCAAAAATACTGCGGAAGTGGAACTCGTGCTCGAGGATGGTGTTGTGGTGATGAAAGGGTTGAGTAATCAATTCTCTCTCGTATTCAAGTACAACCTCGGCTTAGGTGTCCTCGAATGGAACCCACACAGCATCGCTCCCAATGCCATGGCAGCAGGTTGGGCATCCCGCAGCAGTCAGGGATCACTTTCCTGGAACTCCTCTGTGGGTATGTACTCAGTATGGAATGGCGACATGGCGAATTTCGAGCTTACATTCGAGAGCAATAGTTACCTTTGGGTATCAGGTTCCGAACGTCTGTATTGTGATGCTATCATCTTCTGGACTACGGATGGTAAAGGCGAATTTAAAGACTACGGTCTCAGCCGTTTTACGAATATGAAACTAACCAAGGTTCAATAAGATTTCCCCCCTACTTAGTGATTATACAGCATATGAAAAGATACAATCATCTACTCGTACCCAGCCTTGTATGTTTACTACTGGGCACAATAGGGTGCAATAAGGAGCCAAAGCTTGCACCCGACAATACCGATAATTCCATGTCCCGAGTACTCAGCTCAACCCTCAAGGAGGTAACCTTCAAGGGAGGAACAGCTACCGTCACACTCTCCGAGTCGGCATCAGCTGTCAGGGCTGATGTCCCATGGATCAAACCGACCCTATCAGACAAGGACATCAAGGTCGCTGTGGAGCCAAATAACAGCTATGAGTCTCGTACCGGCAACATAATAGCCACATTCCAGGGACAGGAGGTGACCATGATCCCCCTGACACAGCTCGGGATCGTCAATATCATGGAGTTGCGGTCTATGCGTTTTCCTGCTATGGGAGGTACACTTGCCTTTCGGTGGATACCCGGACAGGACTATGAGCTAACCGGCGTAGAGGCTCCGTGGCTTAGTTCAGAGATCCGAGGCGACTCTATCTACTTCACAGCGACGGAAAATGGTCTCTACGACCCCTCTCGGTCGATCACCGGACACCTCAAGGCCGGAGATTTCATAGACGAAGATATAGTCATACAGCAAGACGAATATCTCTTCGCCTACGAGCACGTCATCGGTAAGTACACGCTAGAGTACTCCACATGGGATGGGAACCCTCGGACGAGTATGGAGGTAAGCATCCAAGAGTTGGATAAGAAAAAGGGTCAACTAGCTATCGTGTGCCCGGGGTATACGATAGTCGCCAGTTTCGACAGCAAGCTTCCCGGCATCCGAATACAGGGACAAGCTGTGATGATCAATGGGACAAAAGTTGATCTGGCGCCATGGGAGGGCAAGAATGGAGGTGCCCTGTGGCCAAGTCCGAAGTTTGGTGTCATGAGTAAATGGAATAACGACAAAAAGAACGTTATACTGGATATGGTACCTGACGGAGTGGTTGATGAGTCCTGGGTATCCAAGGACGGCAAGCCTGTTGTGGTGCGCGGATTTATCATCTGGCCCGAAAGTGCAGCGTCAGGACAGCCTTCCCGACTGATTAATATGAAGCTCACCAAGAAAGTGGAGTGATCCGTAGCTCTACATTGCCACACTTTCATGTGAGAGTGCTCCTGTTTATCCACAGAGAGCACTCTCTTTCTTTGTACTCCAGTCCGTCCGATTTTCATTCATAAGCCTATAGTATACTATAGAGTATGATCTTATTCTATATA
>JBAKGE010000067.1:0-11174 GCA_037191085.1 Porphyromonadaceae bacterium
TCGCAAGGCAGGGAAGATTTTTTCGCCAAACCGGAACGGCTCGACCTTGCAAAATCGTGAAGAACACGTAACTACCTTTGCCTATTGAAATGATTAAAACGACTGTCCCGGCTAGGGGGACTGCGTAAGAGGAAGATTTACATTTAGGGAAACAGGGGAAAAGTGCCTGTTCTCTTTCGTCTTTTAGGGAACATTCCATGCGGGCGGGAAAGGCAAGGGTGTTGTGAGCTTGCTTGCAAGACGCTTGTGCGGGTTTCCAACGGCTCTTTCCACGAAATACAGTCAGCCATGCCACGCACGGCTGGCGTTTCGGGGAATGTGCCAGTGGGAAAGGGATATAAAAAATGCGGGTAGTCGGTGGACTGCCCGCAAGGTGGAAGAATGTAAAATGCTTGGATATAGATTGTTATGCGGTATTTAGTTACCGAAATCGTTACCTGTTTTGTTACCGATTGTATTCATTGTAAATCCCCGTTAGCATACTGGCGGTAATGCCGTTTTCAGGAGCGACAACAAAGGCAAATGTCTTGCGGGCGCAAGATAAGGTAACGGATTTTTTTATGCCAGCGGCGGCACAAACGTTTTGTACATCGTAATTTATCGCCGGGAGTGGTAAAACGGGCAGAAGCTCCCCGTTTTCTTGAAGCCCCCGGTATTTCTTCAAAATATCGTAAGGCGCATCAAGCAGTGGAAACGAGTATAGCAAGGTACTTTTAGACACATGAAAGCGCAGAAAACGTTTTTCACGGGAATGTGCCAAGATATTTTCTTTCCTAAGCCTGTTTATGTCACTGTATGCCATTCCCGTGTAGCACGAGAACAGGAAAATGTCACGGGCTTTACGCTGCCGGGACAGGGGCAGTTTCACTTTTGAAATCGCTGCCAGTTCCTCGCTTGTGAGGTATTCTTTACTGTATTCTATTTTAGATTGCTTAGCCATAACGCATTTATTTATTGAAAGGTGATACTTGTTGTTCGGGAAATAGCAGCCATGTTACATGGCTACTTCCTTGTAAATTTTCTCGATGCCGACAAACTTCTTGTCAAGCCCCTGCATATCGTTGCCTATCTTGCTGTTGGTGATGCGGGCGTAAATTTGCGTAGTTTCTATATTTGTGTGTCCCAACATCTTGGACACCGTTTCAATGGGTACGCCCTTTGACAGCGTGGTGGTCGTGGCGAACGTGTGCCGGGCAAGGTGGAATGTCAGGTTCTTTTTAATACCGCAAATATCGGCAATCTCTTTCAAGTAGGCGTTTAGCTTCTGATTGCTGATTACGGGAAGTATCTTGCCGTCCGGCAACTTGCCCTTGTACTTCTTCAAAATCATCTTGGGAATATCCAGCAGGGGGACATTCACGTCCGTGTTGGTCTTTACCCGCTTGGTGATTATCCAAAGGTTGCCGTCAAAAGACTTTTGGATATTCTCCTGCCGCAAGTTGGCGACATCGCTGTAAGCCAGACCGCAGAAACAGGAAAAGACGAACAAGTCCCTGACGTGTTCCAGCCGTTCGGAAACCATTTTCTTTTTAAGGATGATTTTTATCTCGTCCTCTGTCAGATAACCCCTGTCCACTTTTTCCAGCCGGATTTTGTAGCTGGCGAACGGGTCGCCCACCAGTATGCCGTTGTTGCGGGCAATGATGATGATGCGCTTGAAGAACTGCATGAACTTGGCGGTGGTGTTGTAGCCACACTTGCAGGCGGTGCGCAAGTATAACTCAAAATCGGTAATGAACATCGGGCTTATCTCCTTTATGGATATGTCCGATACGTTGTACTTACTGCGGATGAACTCGGCGAGGTGGCGGCGGGTCACTTCATACTTGCGGTAGGTCGCTATCGTCTTGGATATGCCCACAAGCTGCTTCACATCGTCATTGTGCTTTTGGAACAATGAAAGGATTGTTTCGTGGCTCTCGCTGTGTCCCAAGAACTCGTTCTTCACTTTCTCGGCGGTCACGTAGTTGTCACGCCACTGCATTTCGTGGTAAATGGTATTCAGGGAAGAACGTATGTCGTCCAAAAGGGCGTTTATCCTCCCGGCATCCCTGCCTTTGGCTTTGCCCGCAGCCGTGTTCCAGTTGTCGGGCTGGATGCTCTGTTTCGTGCTGAACTGGCAAAGTTTGCCGTCTATGGTGATGCGTGCCATAATCATAACCTCGCCGTTTTTCTTTTCAGAACCTTTCTTCAAATAAAAAAGAACCTTGAATGTCGATTTCATAACTCACTTTTTTTAGTTGCAAAATTAATTTTTACCTCTCGTTTTCGAGTTATGCAGACTATGGACTAATCAAGTCATTATCAGGTCATTTGTGGACAAATCGTTACCGTTTTTGTCCGGCAGGGAATAGGTAACGATTTAGTAACGAAACTTTGTCTTTTACCGTACTTTTGAAGTCTTGGAAGCTGGACTTTCGGGCAATAAAAAAAGCCACAAATCATTGATTTGTAGCTTTTTGTCCGTTTACTGACCATTTCTGTCCAGTAAGTTCAGCGGAGAGAGAGGTTTATGAACTAACCCTCTTAACTCCCTATGTCATAACATCTTATACGTCCATACATTTTCTGTGTAGCCAAATTGTAGCCTCCAAAGAGTTTTTTTAGAGTACTTACAGATGCCGTCACAAGAAACACACCCTTGTATTTCTAGGGAGCAAAGGTACTCAAAAAATGAACTTCACCAAAAGATTTATGGATAAATATCTTACTTCTTTTCCGGCTACAATTTTCAGTGCACGGTGCAAGCCCTTAATATATAAAGGGACTTGCACCGTGCACTGACAGTTACCCTGCCTGTGCAGTCGCCTGCTCACTCCCTAAGTCGAAAATAGTATCATAATACTGAATAATAGTACTATAATATTCTAAATAAAGGCGTTCCCATTCGGAACTTTGCAGTCTATTCACCATAGAACTGTATATAATATGGCAAAGAAGAAGCACTGCAATCCGAAAGCAAAGGGACGATTATATGTTGTGCATCCGCCCCTTGACGTATTAGTATCATTTTGTGAAAACGTGAAGAATGCAGCAGACATAAGCGGCATCGAGTACTCAAATTTCATCAAAGCCTGCAAGTTGGAAAAGGACATCAGAAGCAGTACTTACCAAAAGTGCGCTGCCGGTTTTGTTTTGATAAGGATGTACTGCTGATTCATCTGCCTTGCGGGTTGATCGAATCCGTTGTTACACCCAAACAACATTTGAGCAATCGCTTCTACTGCATAAAACAGGAAGATCTGATAAGGATACTGAATCGTCTCTTTCAAGTGAAAGAGACCCATCTGTCGCTTTTCCTCGAATCGTTTTGGGATAGGATGACAGAGGAAACCGACGAAGCCATGATGAGACGGTTTCTTTCATCTATGATAGAACTCTGTCAAAAGTTGCTGGAGGTGGAGGAAAATGGAAACGTATGATACCCTCAATTTGGCGATAGAGATCCGCTCCCTGCGTGAAGAACTCAGACAGGTTGCCCGTTTCATCTTGGAGCTGAAACGAGATTATGCTGTTCTGGAAGATAAAATCGAACTGGGGACTTCGGATGTCCTAAGGTTGCTCGGCATCTCCAAAGCCTCTCTGGCACGATGGAGAGAATCAAACTCCGTTCCTTACCGGTATGTATCCAGCAATCATGTCGTCTACCCTTTCAAAGGACTCTATATAGCCATTAAGACGGGACGGGCCACGTTCAAAGGGTTTCGTCGCTTGGAAGCCTTACAGCGTATGAACGCCTATAAAGACGGTATTCTAAAAGGCTATATAGGAGAGGACCCACAAACTTTGTTTGAAGAACTATGAACCTGAAAGAAGAAATTTTGCAGAAGACCAACCACGGATTGGAGGTGTTCTGTTTCTATATGCCGATAGACTTTGTGCCGAAACGCAACTTTCGCAATCCCCTGTATGATGACAAGCGTGCATCATGCAACATATACTTTGATGCCAAGTCGCAATGCTATCGTATGAAAGACTTCGGGAATGAGGCGTATTCCGGCGACTGCTTCTGGTTTGCCGCCACAATTTTGGGACTTGATGTCCGTACAGAGTTTAGAAAGGTGCTGGCAGCAATCATACACGACTTGGGACTCAATATTCCCATCGAAGAGAGGGAGGTTTCGGAGAAAAAGAGAATTTATCCGAGGATTTCTTCTCCTGCTATACGCAGGAATACCGTTTCCGAAACTCCTGAAAACAAACGATGGTTCAAAATTTACGAGCAACCTTTCAGTGCAGAGGAGAAGAAGTTTTGGCTGCGATATGGAATAACGGACAAAACTCTGACGCAATACCGAGTGAAGTCTCTGTTCCGTTACGATGCCATTTCCGGTCAAGGGAAAGCGTTTACGCTGACTTCGACGAAGGAAGAACCGATATTCTGTTACACAATGGGGGATTTCGTAAAAATATATCGCCCGAAAAGCAAGTTGCGCTTCCTCTATGGAGGAGAGAAATTGGAAGACTATATCTTCGGATTTGAGCAATTACCCAACAAGGGCGATATTCTCTTCATCACAGGTGGGGAGAAAGATGTCCTGTCACTTTCTGCCCATCATTTCAACGCCATCTGTTTCAACAGTGAAACGGCTTCAATACCGGAAAATATCATTGAAAGTCTGCAACTCCGCTTTCGGCACATCATCCTGCTTTATGATGTGGATGAGACCGGACGGCGTGAAGCACAGAGGCAAATGGAGTTGCTGGTACAATATAACGTACTGTATTTGGAATTACCTCTCCGAGGGACTAAGAGCGAAAAAGACATCTCGGACTTCTTTGCCTTGGGAAGAACGGAATATGAATTACAATCTTTGCTTACGAATAAACTTTCAGAAATATACACGCAAACAATTATGATGCTGCAATCCTGTGAAATCGACTACGAAAACCCTCCGGACAGGTCTCAATCTGTCGTGGCGGTGAATGGTGTTCCGTTGGGTACACAGGATAACCTTTTCTGTATCACCGGGGGCGAGGGTACGGGCAAAAGCAACTATGTGGGAGCCATTCTTGCCGGAACATTGGGAGGAGAGCGGCTGCCGATAGAGAAAACCCTGGGGTTGGAGATTACTGCCAATCCCAACGGCTTGGCTGTCCTGCATTATGACACGGAACAGTCCGAAGCACAGCTGTACAAGAATCTGGGACGGACTCTTCGTCGTGCTTCACTCGCGGCTGTTCCCGAGTTCTACCACTCACTGTATCTTGCTTCGCTTTCCCGAAAAGACCGCCTGAAGCTCATTCGTGAAAGTATGGACTTGTTCCATCACAAGCACGGAGGTATTCATCTGATGATCATTGACGGAATAGCGGATTTGATACGCTCGGCCAATGATGAAACGGAAAGCATCGCCGTCGTGGATGAGATGTATCGCTTGGCGGGCATTTACAACACTTGCATCATCTGTGTATTGCATTTTGTCCCGAACGGCATCAAACTCCGTGGACATATAGGCTCGGAGTTGCAACGCAAGGCTGCTGGTATTCTCTCTATAGAAACAGACGACAATCCCGAATTTTCGGTTGTCAAGGCAATAAAGGTACGTGACGGCAGTCCGCTCGATGTACCGATGATGCTCTTCGGTTGGGATAAAGAGGCTGATATGCACGTCTATCGTGGTGAAAAGTCGAAAGAGGACAAAGAGAAACGAAAGACCGACGAACTGATTACCGTTGTCAAGGGAACGTTCCGAAACAAAATCAAACTCTCGTACCAAGAACTTTGTGCTGTATTGATGCGTGAAATGGAAATCAAGGAGCGAACAGCAAAGAAGTACATCGCCTATATGCGGGATCAATGTATTTTGTCACAAGATGAAAGAGGCAACTATCAAAAGGGGGAACTATGTCATACTTAGATTTACAGACCGGCTCCGAATCCGAAGAGACTTGGCAGAAACGCCTGTTCGATAAACTTATATGTGTAGATGATAAGCTCGACCGCTTACTCGTTATGCAAGAACAGGTAGTCGATACTTCTGTCCATCCGCCTTTGAAGCCGGAGTATCTGGACATCATAGATGTTTCCAAAATCCTAAAAGTGGAGCAAAAGACTATCTACAACTGGGTGTGGGCAGGTAAGATACCTTGCCTTAAAGCCAACGGACGCTTGTTATTCCTGCGTAAGGAAATAGATGAAGTGTTGCGAAAACGAGAGGAGTGGTGATGAGTGGCATAATATTCTTGCCATTTTCTTTGCTGGAACAAAACAAATGCTTACCTTGCAGGTGGATAGATAGCTGCAGGTTATCTGTGCTTCAAAGATAACAGTACTCGCTTGGCATACCGTAAGATCTGCAGGCGGGTCGTTTTTTATATGGCATATGGCTAATAAAGAATCGCGTTCCATTCAAGGACAAATAGAATTGCTAAAGCAAAGAAGTTTTAGCATAAATGATGAGGACTTGGGAAGTCTTCATCTGAAAAAGAACTGCATACCACAAGCATCTGCAGGTATGCTATTTTATGTTTGGTCGGTTATTCAAGAATAAGGGATATGGGAAAAATAGCAATAGACGTATCGGAGCAGATCGACTTGCTTGAAAGTCGCGGTATGGTCATTACGGATAGAGACAAGGCTCAAGAAGTCCTATTGGATATCGGATACTATCGTTTAGGGTTTTATTGGTTCCCTTTTGAGAAAACATATCCGAACAAAAATAGAAGGACTCATCAATTTCGAGAGGGTACTAACTTTGACTACATAGTGAAGCTGTACTACTTTGATTTTAATCTACGGAATATCCTGACCAAATATCTTAATCGCATAGAAATCAACTTCCGTACTTTCTTAACTTATCAAGTCTCGAACCGGCATAAAGAGTCGCCCACGTGGTTTGTTGATCCCGCAATAGTTTCTTCCAAATTTGCGAAGACCTTCGATCAGAGAGTATATACAAAGGAATTTATGCAAAACTTTGCCATAAAGCAGCACCATAAAACCCATATAAACGATAAGTATGCTCCTGCATGGAAAACTATAGAATTCATGACTTTGGGGGCCGTTATAGCTTTATTTAGAGCGATCATCGACAGAGATACCTGTCGAATCATTTGCAACCATTTTGGGGTCAAACATTTAGCTATATTCAACACGTATCTGTCTACTATCAATACCATTAGAAATCATTGTGCGCATGGGAATATCCTTTATGACATATCGTTGCCAACCTCAATCAGAAAGGGTCCCGCCGGAGCCATGAGCAGTTCGGACTATCAAAACTTACATGGTGCAATCAGGGTGATCTATTACCTGATTGGCCATGTTTCAAGGAATAGACAGAATGATCTTAAGAGAGAACTAACAGATTTGTTCGAGAAGTATAAGGAAGTTCCGGAAGTTTATGCCATAATTCAAAAAGCGACCGGAATTGAAAATATAGGTCTGATTCTTGTGTAGTTCAAAATAAAGCGCTACCTTTGCAGTGAAGAAGTGCCGATGAAGGCTTTAAGTCCCTTTATTAGCACTATAAAAAGAGAACAGTGGGGCTGTACACAACGTCTGTACAGTCCTTTCTTTTTGTCCTATATTCAGTTCAGTGGTCGTTGGAGGATTGTTATCGGTACAGCCTCGTTTTTCTTCCCTATCGCCACTTAGGATGGTAGCTGTTCTTGGGTGTTTCATCGTTGGACATTTGGTGTTGAGAAAGGGCCTGTGGCTTAACGGTACTTTGTTCCGAAGCTCTGTATGATTGAGTTCGGGGTTCGCTGACTTGTTGCTCTTGACTTTCATTGGGAGTTTCGTCAGTATCAGAAGACGGAGCAAGCGTAAGGGCAATTTTCCTGTCCAGTTCGGCAACCTCGCTTTTAAGTGAGCGAAGCTCGTCCTCTTTCTTCCACGAACCACCCGCAATGGCCGTATAGATCTCCTTATTTGCAGCAACCTTTTCCATTTCCTTCTCGTGTGATTCGATTACTTTGGGTATGCGCTCCAGAGTATTAACGAAATTCTGACAAGCGAGTTTCGGGTCGGAAGCCAACTTACCGTTATTGTAGGTATAGTAGATACTCTCCTGCCCTTTCACAAAGAAACGGTTTACGGAGCAGTCAAACAGACTCTTTGACGACTCCGTCTTGACCATGATGGAAAAGCCATAAATCTTACCAATCTTGTTATACTCACCATTGGTACGAGCCTTTTCCTCTATTTCCTGCAGGCGTGCGGCAATAACCTTGATGTCCGTGCTTCCTTCGACACCCTTAATTGTGAGTTTATTGATGGGATTTCCCTCCGTATCACGCTCCACACGCTGCTCAAAGAGAGCTAAGTCTGCTTTTGCTTCCTTGATTTTGTCCGAATGAAAAGAAACGGAGCTGTCAATTTCTGCCAACTTGCCCGTTGCAGCATCACGCTCACGGAGGAAATTCTTACGCTCCGATTCCAATGTGGCAATCTTCTTGTCGAGCTTGGCTTTCTCCAATAAGTCCGTATTGCCTGACAACACGGCTACATATTCAGAAAAGTTCATACCACCATCCTCGTCCATAGACCCTTCGTCGATCGTGCGGCAACCAAGCGTATTTGTCTTAAGCTGATTGATGAAAAGCTGCTTGTTGTGCAGCAGATTAAACTTGTAACTGTTCAATGAACGCTCCACGGCATAGATAATCACATCGACCTTGTTGTCAGCAACCTCTTTGGCAACCATATTGCCCTTACGAATGGCACGCCCGTTGCGCTGTTCCAAATCCGAGGGGCGATCGGGTAGGTCAAGGGCATTACTGCCCTCTTCCCCCCTAAGAACCGTACATGAGAGTTTCCCCTCATACGGCTCAAGCTTTTCTAAGTCCCTATTCTTATATAGAGACCGGCTCATATTACTTCTTGTTGTTGTCATTGGATTTGTGGGATAATTTGAAACATTCATCGTGGACCAACAGGTTACATTTTCGCCCATTTTGGACGGTAGGCATCACATTCCATGCCTTGTGCGTGTCTATCGGTTCACCACATATTGGACATTTTCTCCCCTGCTTTTCCCATAGGTAAAGCAAAGACCTACGTCCTTTCAGTGTCACAAGCATTTTCAACTTCATTCTCTGGTTGAAATATAAACGACAGTCCACGTCAAACGGATTCATATCTCCTTTTATCTGCGTATATTGCAAAAAGGGGAACGAGGAAGTCAAAGTCAACAGTGTGAGTTGGTCTTCCTTTCCATTTGATTTCTTGAACTTGGCGGCAAAAGTCCAACTGTTACCTCGGATGTTATGCCAATAACGCTCTTTAATCCATCGCTTCCCTTTCTTGGAATGGCGACGTTTAGCCCATTGCCATAGGGAGAGGAATATCTGATGGTCAATTCTGTGAAAAGAATCACGCGTTGCACCATGCTGATAATAAGCTCCCCAACCTCGGATTTTAGCGTTCAACATTCTGATTAAGGACTCCTGCTTACAACCCTTATTGCCTTTTATCACCTTACGGATATTCTCCATAAAGCGTTTTTCGGCTTTCTTGGTCGGCTTGGTCAATATTTCATTGCCGTATTTGCGGATATTAAAACCAAGAAAATCGAACCCGTCACGAATGTTGGTTATCACCGTCTTTTCTTCAGACAAGGTAAGCCCTCTTTCCGCCATGAACTCGGCTACCAAAGGCTTGATTTCGTTTTCAAGCGTTTCTCTGTTCTCACAAGTGATGATAAAATCGTCGGCATAACGTACCAGATTCACCATTGGAGAATAATGTTTCCCTTTTATGGTTCTTCTTTTATATCTCTCTGCGAGAACTTTCTGCAATCCGTCCAATGTCATATTGGCAAGTGTGGGAGAGATGATACCACCTTGAGGTGTACCCTCCTCTGTCGGGAACATCTGTTTATTAAAGATATAGCCACATTTCAACCATTTTCGAAACATCGCCTTATCCATCGGAATGTTGGCGAGTAACCATTCATGGCTGATATGGTCGAAGCACCCTTTGATGTCACCCTCCAAAATCCATTCGGGAGAATAGCCTTTTCGGAGAATATTGTGGCATTGTATTACGGCGTCCATACAGCGGCGTTCCTTGCGGAATCCGTATGAACGAGTATCGGCTGTAGTTTCGGACACTGGTTCCAATGCCATGAGGTAGAGTGCTTGCATAGCTCTGTCTTTCATTGTCGGTATTCCCAACGGGCGCAGTTTGCCATTGCTCTTTTTGATGTGAACTCTTCTCAGGGGCTTCGGCTGATAGCCTCTGCGTCTGAGGTCGTTTATTGCTTGCATTTTTGTTTCGGGTTTATCCCATGTTTCCATGTCAACCCCAGGGGTGTTGCCACCTCCGTTAGAAGTTACTCTCTTTACGGCTAAGGCTTTTGCGTAAAAAGAGTGGGTTAGCGTCCACTGCAAGGCTTTCACCTTGTTGTGTCTGCCATCCTTTTGAGCCTTTACAATACGTGCTTGTAGCTTTCTGACAGCCAACTCTGCCTTGGACCAGTCAATGCTGTCCCAAAGCGTTTGCTGATTGTCAGCAGGTGCACACGATGTTTTGTTCTCGTTCATTTGCATTCCTTCTTTTGAAAGTTCTAAAAGTTAATTGTAAAGAATTACCATTAGACAACAGTCGGGTATCTTGCCTCCCGAATATTGTCACAGAAGTCTGCCCACTTTCGTGTCGGGTGATGTTGCCCAAATCAACTCGTGATGTCGACTCAATCCGTATCCGCTCCATTACAGAACGACATTCGCTTTTTCTGTTATCTTATACCTGCACACCATTCTGCTTCCATTGCTGTCAGCTTACCTGTCACTTTGACATGACAGGAGATATACAGGCTTACCATGTTCCACATAGATAACTAACGGATAGGTTAGGTTCTGTCTCATCCTCCGGCGGTGCTTATATCCGTGTAATCCTACCATGGAGAGGATTAACTGACCGCTTCCCTTTTGGGGTAGAGTGTACCAGTATCTTACACTCATTTACGACATTACGAAGTTTACTGACAGTTCGCTTACGCTAACCATACTATCCAGCCTCGCCACTCTACGGTATGATACTAACCGTACTTGACTTCACCTCACGGTTCGGTCTTGTCCTTTCGGAAAGTGTACTTTGTCCCGACCGCTTAATACAACATTAAGGTGCATTGGTCGGTAGGCTACCGCTGACGGAACAGCGGGTTAAAGCTGATACCCGTAAGTATCATTCCAACAATTATCTATGCGACTTCATGTCGCACCCA
>JBAKGE010000012.1:0-36191 GCA_037191085.1 Porphyromonadaceae bacterium
ACCATGTAAAAATAAGTTTGGATAATCTCTTCGGGGAATTTGGTCTGCATGGTACCTTTGGTGGTAATATGATGCACCGCAAGTTCTCCAGTATAGGAGTGACAGTAGGCGAGCTTACCGTCCCCAATCTCTTTAGTGTGAATAATAGTTTGAGCAACCCAGAACTTCCCCAAAGTTACAGCGAACACAAGATAAACTCGCTCTACGGTACTCTGCAACTCAACTATGCAGGAATGCTCTATCTTGATCTCACAGGACGTAACGACTGGTCGTCGACGTTGAGTAAAGCCAACCGCTCGTTCTTCTATCCTTCCGCGAGCTTGTCCTTTATTTTCAGTGACTTGCTCCGACAGGCTACCGGTAGAGAGCTCGACTGGTTCACTTATGGTAAACTAAGAGGATCGTACGCATCCGTAGGTAACGACATGGGGCCATATCAGCTGTACAATACCTACACAATCAGCAAGGATCCTAATGGTAATACCACTGCAGCCAAGCAGGATGTCCTCTATGATCCTAATGTGAGGAACGAATTGATCAACTCTTGGGAAGCCGGTCTGGAGGTGAAGTTCTTCGACAGTCGACTCAGCTTTGACCTGGCATTTTACAAGTCTAATGCGATTAATCAGCTCCTCAATATACCGATCAATGGTCTCGAGGGTTACAAGTTCAAGAAAGTGAATGCCGGTGATATTGAAAATAAGGGCTTTGAGTTTATGATCAATGCAATACCCGTTATGACGAAAGATTTCCAGTGGGACATCACCGCCAATCTATCCAAGAACATCAACACCGTTAATAGCCTTACCGAGGGAGTGTCTCAGTATCAACTCGGAGCCTTTGACAACATCAGCATCCTCGCTGCTGCGGGTCAGCGCTATGGCGTGATCTATGGCTCCAAACTTGCTCGTGTCGAAGATGAGAAGAGTGAATTTAAGGGCAAGGTAATCGTAGATGACGAAGGTATCCCTACCGTCGCTCCGGGCTCCCATTATCTTGGTAGCCAACAACCGGATTTCCTCGCGGGCTTGACCAATACCTTTACTTACAAGAATATCAGCTTTAGCTTCCAGATCGATGGTCGCTTTGGTGGTAAGATCTATAGTCTCACCAACCGTATGCTCAAGGCTAATGGTCGCTCCGAACTTACTGCCCCCAATGGCATGCGAGAGGACATTGTATACGACGGTGTCCGCAAGGTTGGCGACAGCTACGTGGTCAATGATGTCAAGATCAAACCACAGGATTTCTGGACTAAACTTGAGAGTCGTAGCAGCGGTAATGTCGGGATCACCGAGGAGAATCTATTTAATGCTACCAATATTCGTCTGAGACACATGTCCCTGAATTATACCCTTCCTTCCAAACTCCTTGAGGGTTCTGTGGTCAGAGGTGCAAGCATCGGCTTATCGGCTAATAATGTACTGATGATCAGTAGCCATCTCAATGGTGTGGATCCAGAGTCAGTATACGCGACGGGTAGTAATGCTGTCGGGCTTGAGGCGCTGGCACCTCCTACGACTCGCTCTTACTACATCAATCTCTCTATTACCTTCTAACAACCGATTTTCAATATGAAACATATACACGAGCAATTCACATGGCTTTTGACACCTTTTGTCCTCGGTATCCTGTCGATGACCTCCTGCAAGGACTTCGATGATGTTAATCGTAACCCTTACGAGGCGGGGGCAGATCAGGTGCAAATGGAATATTTCATCAATAATGCGATCATCAGTGCTCAGATGGATCCTCATATCGCGGAGCGACAGTTCATTTTACACTGGAAGGATGCAGGTCATATGGAAATGCAGGGGACTCTCTCTGAGATGCAGAGCAATGATGGATGGAATAGTGACTACTTCAACTACGTGACGACTTGGCTCTCTAATATCAATGCATCCATATCTCTCTACCAGCAGCGTATGGAGGCAGGGACAGCATTCTCATACAGCAATAACCTCTATCAGGTCGCACGTATATGGCGAGCGTACCTGATGAGCGAATTTACGGATAACTTTGGTGCCATGCCCGTTGATGGGTTCCAAGACAAGCCTGTGACCTTCAGTACCGTGGAGGAAGTATACGCTTACCTCCTCAAGGAACTTAAGGAGGCTGCCAATGGATTCGATGCAGAGACCGTGAATGATAAAGTCAAAAAACTCGATCCTGCTTATGGCTATGATTTCGCCAAGTGGCAGAAATATGCCAATTCTATGCGTATGCGTCTTGCGATGCGTCTCTCGGAGGTGAAACCGGAGCTTGCACAGAAGGAGTTCGAGGATGCAGCTAAGTCCGGCAAGTATATCGCTGAGGTGTCCGATAACTTCGGTGTGCAGGAACGCTCCGGCTGGGACCCCTTGGCGGGCGTGATGTCACGTGAATGGAACTATCAGATCCTCTCTCCTACGCTCAACAATCTTTACATTGGTCTCGGAGGGATTACCTCGGAGAAGCAGATCGGTACTTACGCAAAAGAAGCAGTCCAGGCCATTAATAAAGAGCGCGCCAAGTCAGAGAACGGTAAAGACTCGTGGCATATGAAGCCGATCACTCTTAAGTTCAACGAGGCGGACTGGATGGGAGTTAAGTGGGAAGATCACTTTACGACCATGACCAATGATCCTTCCGCCGGATACTGGAATGACGGTCTCTGTCACGCGATCGATCCGCGTGCATACAAGATCTTTAGTATCCCCGGGGATATTAATAATCCTACTTTTTGCAAGTATCCTTCATGGGCATCTGCCAATGCGACGAATACCGACCGCGCCCTCTACAAGCCAGAGAGTGCCAAAGCGGAAAAGCCTGATACTCTCACGGTGATCAACTCTTCATTCGCATGGAATGCTGTGGTCGGCGGAGACTGGGGCGAAAAAGGGAGTATCAATAAGGTGTTCGGATTTCCCGGTAACTTACCTCGTCTGATCATCAACTTCCGCAATAGCACCATGAAACGTATCTTTTTCGGCTCATGGGAGACCTACTTCCTCCTCTCCGAAGCATCCGTACGTGGCTGGCAGGTACCTATGTCTGGCAAGGACGCTTATGAGCGCGGTATCAGGGAGAGTTTTGCGTACTACGACGCAGCCCTCCCCAATGCTGCCATCTCTACTTATCTCGATGCTTACCTCTCTTCCACGGACTACAACCGAGTGGGGACCTCCGTGAAGTGGGATCATACAGCTGAACCTCCTGCTACTAAGGCTATTCGTTACCGAAATGGTAAAACTCAGGCTATCGAAAATGGCACGTATAAGTATCCTGTCAATCACCTCTACAAGAATGGCAAGGTAAAGAACGACCAGCTCACCAAGATCATCACCCAGAAGTTTATCGCTCAGACACCATGGTTACCGCTGGAGACATGGTCGGATCACCGCCGTCTGGGGCTCCCATTCTTTGAGAATCCTGCTGTAGAGAAGACGATAGAGGGATTCGAAGCTCTGACGAAGAGTAACTACATGGAAAGCCGTTGGGAGTTCTTCCCACAGCGTCAGATGTATCCAAGTTCACTGAAGAATAACGCGCCTGAGGCTTATGCTGAGGCTCTCAAGAAACTTGGTGGCGAGGATAAGATCGGTACCAAGATGTGGTGGTCCGGTCGCAAGTAAATCGCCCCACTGTAACCATAGACTGTAATATGTGCGGTGCCATACAGCCTTCTCGGAGGGCTGTGTGGCGCTGTCTGTATATGGTGGTTTGATATTGGAGGAACTGCCCTCCTCACCGACGCATCTGATGTCGTGGCATATATCCGTAACCCCGGCTCATCTAAGTCCTTCCTCGTTTTCCGACTATACCGAATTCTCTGGGAGGGAGTCGTGGAATATCGGTTCAGAAAGCTCTGGGACGTCGCTTAACCGATGACCCGGAGCTTTCTTTTGAGAGGTCTGGGTCATCGAAAACTCGACAACCCAGAGGTTTCTAGCGATAGCTTGCACTGCCCATCGGGAGGTGAGGGGCCGGATCACAAAAAAGACGGTGCCATGGCGATCACACCACGGCACCGTCGTCTCTGATATGCAGAGGGTGCAAACCCTAATGGTAGCTGTCGAAGGCTTAGCCCTCTACAGTCTCATCTGTAGGCTGTGAGGGAGCCACGAGCTTCTGGAAGTCTTCGAGGCTAATCTCCTCCTCTACTACTGTGATGTCGTTTTTGTCACGGAGGGTACGTGCTACGAGCTGGGTCAGGAGGTCACGCTCGATGCCATACTTATTGTCCTGGCTGGAGAGAAGGCTCTCCGCCTGACGGTTCACGATCTCCGGATCGGGATTGGACCAGCCCATGCGTGCAAATTGGTTAGCTACATACTGGCGAGCAGCAGTCTGTACGTCACTCTCCTCTACCTTGAGTTCGTACTTGCTGGCGAGGGCATTCATGTAGAGGTCGAGCTTAAGGGACTTCATCATCTTGCGGAAGTCTTCCTCGAACTTCTCGTCCTGCTTCTCCTTGGGGATCTGCTGAGCAAAGGTAGTGTACCACTCACGGATCATACTTTCCTCGAGCTGAATCTGATCGAGCTTATTGTCGCGGATATAGTCGGCGAGATCCTGTGAAAACTTGTATGATGCTTCGTTGGCGGTGTTGTTGGAGTAGGCTTCGACGATTTTCGTGCGTGCTTCCTCTTCGCTCTTTACTTCGTCCTTTCCGAAAAATCTGTCGAAGAATTCCTGATTCATTTCAGCCTTCTTGCGTACGGAGATACGGTTGATCTCGAAGCTGAAGTCTGTATTCTCGTACTTTGCTACGTCGTCTCTCTCGATGCGGAGGAGTGATGATATCTCCGCAGCATCACCGTTGTAGGCTTTGAATGGACTGAACACAACGACACTGTTTTTTGCCGTTGACATGAACTTTGCTTTCTCGGCATCGTCCTTGATGAACTGTGGCATAATGATAGCAGACTCTACGCTTATGCCGCCCTCCTTGGGGAGGTCACCATCCAGCTCATGTACGGAGCCATATACCATAGCCATCTCGTCCTCTACGCTGTCCACATCCTCACGGGTAGCATAGTCTTCGAGGGCGCGTTCTATTGTCTTGTCTACTTCGGTAGCAGATACAGTAACGTTATAGAGCTTGAGGGAGTCATCGGTAGAGATGAGATTTTTGATCTCCGGGGCGAGTGCGAGAGAGAAGGTTACGGCGATATCATCCTTCAGGAACTCTGATTCCTGATTTGAGCCTGTGGCGATGAAAGGTTGACCTATGGTCGCGAGGTTTTCTTTCTGGATGAATTCGTACAGGTGCTTGGAGATAAAGTCCTGCACTGTGTCGAGATGAATGCTCTCCCCGTACATCTTCTTTATCATACCTGAGGGCACGTGTCCCTTGCGGAAGCCGGGTACGTTTGCTTTCTGAGCAGTCTGCTTCAGACGAGCGTTCTCCTCAGCTTGGTAGTCTGCTTTCTCTACAGCCACAGCAATCTTGGCGTAGTTGTCTTTTTTCTCTACGAATGATATGTTCATATTTTATTCCGTTGAAATAGGATTAGTTTGTTGTCCAAGTTAGTGTGCAAAGGTACCTCTTTTGCCCCGATCTTACAACCCTTTAGTGGCAGAGGGATCGAACGTTAGGTCAATGACGACAATCTCGGAGTGGGAGCCTATCCGTAGAGGGCTGGTGGAGAGTCCATATCCGGAACTGACGACATGGTGTGTGCCCTCCTTCTCGTAGTATCCATGGGCACACTCGTACATCATGTCTACGATAACCGTACCGGGAAAGAGCTGTCCTGAGTGTGTGTGTCCATGCATGGAGAGGTCAATGCCATTGGCTCTGACTTCCTTGGGGGTTATGGGCGTATGGCTGAGGAGGAGTGTGACAGCATCAGCAGGGATACCCCTCATCACCTCACCTAGAGGGGCACGATCCTTATTGTAGTAGTCGTCCCTCCCGATGAGGAATAGCCCCGGTTCGATCTCCGTATACTCGTCTATCAGTAGTCGACCGAAGGGCTTGAGCCATTTTATTTTGTCCTGCAGATCCGCGTAGTATTCATGGTTGCCGAGGACGAAGAAGACCTTACTCTTGTCCTTGAATAGGTGATCCATTGCAGTCTCGACGTCGGGTCGTGCCGCATACTTGAGGTGGTAGTCGATCATGTCACCACCGACAAGTACATAGTCGGGGTGCTGCTCCTTGATCATCTTGGCTAAGGTTTCTACTCTTTTGGCTGTTATGATCTCTCCTATGTGGATGTCTGTAACGAGGAGGAGGCGGATTGGCTTCCGAGGTGTACCGTTGTCGGGGAGGGTGATGTCATAGTGGGTCACTCGAGGTCGGTCGAAGTTGGTGTACCCCCATATGCAGAGTGCCAGTGTCAGCACTGCCGAGCTCCCGAATATCCATCCTCGTATGTGACGATCTGTGTGTGTGCTCCTGCCACCGATCCTGCGGTAGAGATACAGTGCTACCTCTCCGATCCAGTACAGGGTGATGCAGTACCCCATGAATATATACATATTCGAGAAGGGCACGAGAGAGTAGGGAAGTCCCTCCTTCGTCTGGGCGAAGAGGTGGAGGAGCAGAAAGACAATGAAGAGTACTGGCTCCAGCAATAGTACCCCGGTCACCATCCTACGTGCTCTCGAACCTTTGGCTGTGGTACGTCGAAGCATCCAGTAGAGCAGCAATAGGGGAATAATTTGTCCGATAACAGAGATAAAAATCAGTCGAGGGATCATGGGAGAAGAGGATCAGTCAATGTTAATGGATTGGAGCAGTGCTTTCTTCTTCATCTTCCGAAAGAAAAGCTCTATGAATATCACCGATAGCATCGCCGACAGCACGTCGGAGACGGGGCTTGCAGCCCATACACCGTCGAGCCCCATTAGGTTGGGTAGCCATAGGATCATGGGGATGAGGAATATCACTTGTCTGGATAGGCTGAGTATCAGCGAGCGCCATACGGCACCGAGACTTTGGAAGAATTGCACACTCGTGATCTGTAGTCCCACTGCCCATGTGGCTATGAGCTCGATGCGTATAGCGTGTGCACTCACGGCTACCAGCTCAGTCTCTGGGGTAAACATCCGCGCCAAATAATCGGCAAAGAGGTAAGCTACCACTGCCCCCACAGCACCTATCAGTACATTGGTACAGGCAGATATGCGGAACGTCCTTCGCACCCTCTCCCAGTTACCTGCACCGTAGTTGTATCCGATGATAGGCTGTGTCCCCTGAGATATCCCGAATATCGTCATCAGTATCAGCATAGCTATGCTCCCTACTATCCCATAGGATGCCACGGCGAGATCCCCGTTGAAGAATGATACCTCAGACTGTTGTCCAAACTTGTACAGCTGGCGATTCTTGATTGTATTGATAAGGCTAAAGCACAGCTGTATGCTGAATGGTGAGATCCCAATTCCTACGATATTCTTGATATATCTCCATCGTAAACCCAAAAACTGCGGTCTGATACGCAGGTAACTCTCTCTCCGCATGAAGTGATGCAATACCCATATCATACCGATGAACATACTAATCACCGTCGCCCAAGCCGCACCCCTGATACCCCACCCGAAACCAAAGATAAATATCGGGTCAAGTACCGTATTGAGTACTGCCCCGATGAGCATGGTATACATCGCTTTCTTGGGGTATCCTGTGGCACGCATCACCGAGCTGTAGGAGAAGGTAAGATTTGCAAATATGTTGCCAGGTACCACTATCCCCATATACTCCAGTGCATAGGGTAGCGATGCCTCCGATGCACCGAACTCCCTCAGAAGTGGCCTGCCCCAGATCATGCATAGTGCTATCGTCACTACACTGAGGATGATGCTCAGCACAAACGCATTGCCCAGCAGTCGCTCTGCCTCGTCCTTGCGCTTCTGTCCCAGGAGTATCGATATTCGTGATGATGCACCAGCCCCTACGAGGATCCCAAACGCCTGCAAGAATGTCATCAGTGGCATCGTCACCGCCATTCCGGATAATGCCAAACTCCCTGCGCCTTGTGCTATGAAGATGCGATCCACTACACTGTACAGTACGTTGACCGACATCCCTACTATCGACGGGATAGCGTAGTGCCACAGCAGACGACCTATAGGTGCCGTCCCTAGGTTAAGTGCGTTTTGATCTTGCTGCGTCGCTTCGGGCATAATAGTATTCTAACCTCCTTTTCTCTTGGACAAACTTACCCCAGCTTGCTCACCTCTCGCAAGCCCCTAATGTCAGTGATCTGTATCATCCTACCGTTGAGTCTTAGCACACCTTCTTCCTCCAAGACCTTGAGAGTGCGGGTGACGTTACTCTGTGTCATGTTGCAGATGTCGGAGAGATCGGCACGACTGATCATCACCGATGTCAGTCCGGACAGTTCGTCTCGGACGCCAAACTTCTCCTCCAGATTCAGCAGCGCATCTGCCAGTCTGCCCCGCACGTGCTTCTGTGTCAGCGAGAGGGTGAGGGCATAGCTACCGAGCAGCAGAGACGATAGATCTCGGATAAAGAACATCGCTACCGCCGGGTTGGTATGGATGATCCTCTCCAGCCCATGAATGGGGAAATGGTAGACCGTACAACGTGTGATCGCCACCGCCTTCATGCTGGACGGAGTTTCAGCGAAGAAATTGGAGTATCCGAAGAACTCTGCAGGTCCTACCATACGTGTCGTCTGTATTCGTTCGCGCCCCTGACTCACCTTTACCTGCCCTTCGGCGAGGATGAAGACACAGTCAGGTCTGTCCGAATGCATGTAGATGATCTCGTAGGGTTCGTACGAGTAGCATTGAGCCCAGATCATGAACTGCTCCTGCTCCTGCATCGTGAGCTGTGGCCAGAGAGATTTGAGCACTCTGGAGAGATGTGGACACTGCCCTGCGGGCAATGGTTGTTTGTTAGTCATACCTAATTTTTATAGCGAATCCTCCCTTAAGGCACCTTCTTACCTCGTGCAAAGGTAAGATTTTTGTTCCAATTATTCTATAATCAGTGGATTTATAATTATTTAGTGAGAGAAGGGCTCTATAGGGTGCTTCCGGGGGAGGGCTGAAAGGAGTCTCGAGCATCGCGAAAAAACCTCTGGGTCATCGCTTCATCGACCTCCGGGATCTCGCGATATCAACCTCTGGAACCTTTCTTTATCGATGACCCAGAGGTTTTTAGGGGAAGTTAATTGAAGCTTTATCATCGATTCTGTCCATGTAGGGATGGGAGAGAGGACTCCCAGGGATATTTATTTAGTGGAGCGAGGAAACAGCTGAGGGTGCTGAATGTCTTTTCTGATAATAGGCTCTCGGCAGGAGAATGAAAGAGAAATCCGAGTATAGACTAATCGAAAGTCTATACTCGGATATTTGCTACACGGTCACCCCAAACTCTGGAGTGACCTCTGGATTACTTCTGGATTGCAGCGATGCCGGGAAGGATCTTGCCCTCGATAGCTTCGAGCAGAGCACCACCGCCGGTGGAGACGTAAGAGACCTGATCGGCAATGCCAAACTTATTGACCGCTGCTACGGAGTCTCCACCTCCGACGAGTGAGTAAGCTCCGTTCTTGGTAGCTTCGACGATCGCCTTACCCACCTCCTCTGTCCCCTTGGAGAAGTTATCAAACTCAAATACTCCTGTGGGGCCATTCCAGAGGATGGTCTTGGACCCAAGGATAACCTTTTTGAAGTTTTCGATAGCCTCAGGACCCATGTCAAGACCCATCCAACCCACCGGGATGTCATCGCTGGGCGCGAAGTCCTGCTTAGCATCGTTGGCAAATGCGTCCGCGATGTGAGAGTCCATGCCGAGGACGAGGTTGACCCCCTTTGCTTTGGCTTCTGCTTCTATCTCACGGGCGAGGTCAAGCTTGTCCTCCTCAACGAGTGATGAACCTACATTACCGCCGTTAGCCTTCATGAAGGTGTAGGTCATCCCTCCTGTGAGGATAAGGTTGTCGACCTTGTCGAGGAGGTTTTTGATGATCTCAATCTTAGATGAAACCTTTGAGCCCCCCATGATAGCGGTAAAAGGGCGTTCGATATTCTGCATAACTTTCGCTACGGCGGCTACTTCTTTCCCCATGAGGTAGCCGAACATTTTATTGTCTTGCGTGAAGTAGTCTGCGATGAGAGCTGTCGAAGAGTGCGCACGGTGAGCTGTGCCAAAAGCATCGTTGACATACACATCTGCGAGGTCTGCAAGACGCCTTGTAAATGCTTTTTGGCTCTCTTTGAGTGCCTTTTTGGCAGCGGCTTTCTCCTCATCGGATGCCTCATCGGCGAGTCCACGAGGTTTACCCTCTTCCTCTGCATAGAAGCGAAGGTTCTCTAGCAGGAGGACTTCGCCATCCTTGAGGTTACGTGACATCTCGAGAGCTTCATCGCTCGCACAGTCGGCAGCAAACTGCACCTCTGCGCCAAGAAGCTCTGCGACATGTGCACGGATGTGACTGAGGGAGTACTTGATGTCCACTCCCTTTGGTCTGCCGAGGTGGGAGCCGATGATGAGTCGACCACCGTCCGAGAGGATTTTCTTGAGGGTAGGGAGTGCCGCACGGATGCGGGTGTCGTCGGTGATATGAAATTCTTCGTCTAACGGAACGTTGAAGTCCACACGTACAAAGGCACGCTTGCCCTTGAAATCAAATGTGTTGATGTCTGCCATAAGTTTTCTTCAATGATAAAATGGTGTCTATAGTTATCTTTCTTATCTAAGTAATGCAAATGTACCTCTTTTGCGAGACAAATGGCTAATCCGTCCACGGAATAGTTAGGAAATTGTCTGGGACGGAGGGATTGTACAGTGCGTTTTCGACCAGAATAAAGAACGGCGCATATTTGGGGAAGAAACCCTCGGCGATCTTTCGTAGCTCCTGAAGCTTATCGCCGGTGTAGGGATTTGTGAGCGCATCCTCAGGATCCGGATTGTACTCCAAGCCTGTTTCATCGCCCTCCAGATGCCCTGTGTATATTTTCATTATTAGATCCTTGAAGTACGGGATCGACTGTCGGATAACATCCGCTATCTCCGGTGAGAACCTCTCGGGAGCTTTGCGCTGGACATATCCGATGAGAAACTCCGTCATCCCGGGGATCCCCGCTTCGATGTGCCGGTAGGCGTAGTCTTGTAGAGGAATATTTCCCGTTATTTCGTTCTGCATAGTGATATGATAGCTCTCGATCACCAGTCGGTCATCGTGGAGTGTCACCACACGGTAGGGGCAGGGGTAGGTGACTGCAGAGCCGGTCTCTACCTCATAGAGTTCACCGCTCCTAAACTTCCGCCATACGATATCTTGCGCATGGAAGTGCCCGGTGAATATAACTCTCACTCCCGCTTTTGCCAGTCGCTCCGAGACACGTAACCAGTCGTCGACTAAGTATTCTTTTGCGATGACGGACTGCATATTGAAGTGCTCCAAGAGCCCGTGGTGGGTCATCGCCAGTACCCGCTTTCCCTCTTTGCGGGAGCACTCCATTACATGCTCTACCCACTGCATCACGTCCTCGCTAATAGCGCCACCGGTGTGCGGATAGTGCTCTTCTATATTTTGCTCGTACACGCAGCTGTCTATGGCGATGACCCATAACCCTTCTACGGGTTCAGCCAGGTACGATAGCCGGGGACCACGCTCTATGCATGCGGATGACCCATAGCCATAGTCGGCATATATCTGGGCGAACAACTCCGGTGTTACCCTGTCTGCCGGTCGACTCTCCGCACCGTTATAGTGCCGAGCAAGGGGATTATTGATGTCATGATTGCCGGGTATCACGAGGGTCGTGACGCCATCTTCGGACAGAGACTTCAGGAGTTGTGCCAGTAGTTCATGGCTCACGCGCTCACCGTCCTTG
This sequence comes from Porphyromonadaceae bacterium, assembly GCA_037191085.1. GTDB lineage: Bacteria > Bacteroidota > Bacteroidia > Bacteroidales > Porphyromonadaceae > Porphyromonas_A. The sequence goes on from JBAKGE010000012.1 coordinate 11,803, forward strand.
GAGAGGTCTCCGGGGATTAGCAGCACATCAGGCTGTTCGCTCTTCACCTGTCTCAGTAGCTGTTCTATGATAGCTTTGCTCTCGATCAGCAGCTTACGGTCGCTATTAAGTACGCGATCAAATGCTTCACCTTCCTTCTCCAAAATTTCAGGAGCCATCAGATGAAGATCTGTAGCCACCACAATCTTTGCTTGTTTCATGTTCTTACTTGCTTTATCCCTCAAGTGGAAAACAGTTTAGACCACCCAAAGGTACTCAAAATCCCATACATCAGCGAGAAATGTGCCGGAAAATGGGTACTTTTGGGCTTGAAAGTAGTACGATCGACAATAAATTACACATCAATCCCATATGGAAATAGCAGAATTAGGTGAATTTGGTCTTATACGAAAGCTTGTGGAACCATTCGGACAACCCCAACGCTCCTCTACGGTCATCGGTGTGGGGGACGATGCGGCGGTCATCGAAGCACGAGAGGGACAGCAGGTGCTGATGAGTACGGAGCTGATGATGGAAGGTATCCACTTTGACCTTGTCTATGTGCCATTGAAGTATTTAGGATTTAAGGCAGTTACGATAGGGGTCTCCGATATCATCGCCATGGGAGGTACGCCCGAGCAGATCATGATAAGCCTTGGTATTTCTGCGCGCTTCCGAGTGGAGGATATGGAGGATCTGATGTCTGGGGTTCGTGAAGCTTGCACTCTCTACGGTGTAGATCTCGTCGGCGGCGACACGACCTCCTCCCTTACGGGGCTTGCTATTAGCATTACCGCCGTAGGGCAAGTCTTAGCCGGCGAAGTGCTTTGTCGCGACGGTGCCCGTCCAAACGATCTTATCTGCGTCAGCGGCAATCTCGGAGCTGCCTACATGGGGCTACAGCTCCTGGCACGCGAAAAAGACGCTTACACCGGCGCCGAGGACTTCGAACCTCGATTCGAGGGGCGTGAATACATCCTCGAGAGACAGATGAAGCCTATTGCCCGCCTGGATATACTCCGATCGATGCAGAGCGCAGGCGTGAGGCCTTCCGCCCTTATCGATGTCAGTGATGGGCTTGCCAGTGATCTCCTGCAGCTATGCAAGTCCTCCGGGGTTGGCTGTCGTGTGTACGAACAGAGACTCCCCATTGACCACGAAACGGCAGCTATGTCTGAGGAGTTTGGACTTTCTCCTACCACAGCAGCGATGAATGGTGGCGAGGACTACGAGCTCCTTTTCACCGTCCCCCTTGGACTTAAGGACTACGTTGATACCCTTGAGGATGTCCGACAGATAGGATTCGTTACTGATGAGAGTGAGGGCTACGTGCTTGTCAGTAGTGCAGGCAATGAGACTCCTATCCGTGCACAGGGATTTCCCGAATTGAAATGATCATCTCAGCGATAGAATAATGAAACAATACCTCGATCTCCTGAAGCATGTACTGGATCATGGAGTGAAGAAAGAAGACCGAACGGGTACCGGGACTATCAGTACCTTTGGCTACCAGATGCGCTTCTCCATGGCAGAGGGTTTCCCTCTCTTGACGACGAAGAAGCTACACCTTCGCAGCATCATCCATGAATTACTATGGTTTATAAAAGGCGACACCAATGTCAGATATCTCCAAGATAACGGTGTCCGCATCTGGAATGAATGGGCGGACGAAGCCGGAAATCTCGGTCCGGTCTACGGTGCACAGTGGCGCTCATGGACGGATAAGCAAGGGCAGACACACGATCAACTGGCGGAGGTCATACGACAGATACGCGAGACACCGGACAGCCGACGCATGATTGTCAGCGCGTGGAATGTGGGTGATCTCTCTGAGATGCATCTCCCACCCTGTCACGCACTGTTTCAGTTTTATGTGGCGGATAATGAGCTGAGTCTGCAGCTCTATCAGCGGAGTGCGGATATATTCCTCGGCGTACCCTTCAATATAGCATCCTATGCCCTACTCCTACAGATGATAGCACAGGTGACGGGGCTACGTCCGGGGACTTTCGTCCACACTCTTGGCGATGCACACATATACCTCAATCACCTTGAGCAGGTAGAACTCCAGTTGAGCCGTGCGCCTAGAGCACTCCCGACCATGGTACTTAATCCTGACGTTAAGGCTATCGAAGACTTTGTTTACGAGGACTTCAAGCTCGAGGGATATGATCCTCATCCGCACATCAAAGGTACTGTCTCTGTATGAGTGAAGTAAAGCTACACGTTATTGTCGCAATGGCAGAAAATGGTGCGATAGGCAAGGACGGTGATATGCCGTGGCGGAAAGGACTTCCAGCTGACCTCAGGCACTTCAAGGAGACGACCATGGGGCATCCTATCGTTATGGGGCGAAAAACGTTTGAATCCCTTCCCAAAGGTCCCCTCTCCGGTCGTACAAATATCATCGTTACTCGCAATGAGAGTTACTCTGCCGCAGGAGCCGTGGTTGTACACTCCCTCCGTGATGCACTGTCCAAAGAGATCACGGAGAGTGATCGAGTATTCCTCATCGGAGGAGGAGAGCTCTACCGACAGTGTTTGGAGATAGCTGACGAGCTTCACATTACGATAGTACACCACTCTTGGGAGGACGCTGATACGTTTTTCCCCCACATAGATATAGACATGTGGACCTGTGACCACAACGACTATCACCCTGCCGACGAGCGGAACCTTTATCCTTATTCCTTCACCCACTGGGTGCGGACTAAGTGATATTATTCGGTACCTAATAACAGGCCCTCCCGTCACAGAGCCTCTCACAGGCTTACGACGGGAGGGCTCGCATGTGCCACCGGATTCCTCTGGGTCGTCGGATTTTCGATGTCCCGGAGCTTTTCCCCGAAACCTCTGGGAGGTCGAATTGTCGACGACCCAGAGGTTTTTTAGCTCCTATCCGTTTGTCTTCTCTTTGTCCTCTCCTTTGTACAGCTTCGTACCACAGTTGCAGCAGTAGATAGCATGCGGGTCGACATTCTGATAACCACAGGAGTAGCAGTAGATGTCACTCCTCGTGGCAGCTGATGGCGTGCCTCGCTTGCTGAGATTACTGAGATCTATCTCTGTTTTCTTTTTCTCTCCCCTATCTCCACTGCTCATGGTTGCTCGTGATACCTCTGCCGTCACTATGCCTGTGGGTACAGCTATGATAGAGTAACCGAGTAGCATGACCACTGTGCTGATGAATTGCCCCAGTCCCGTGATCGGCGTGATGTCTCCGTAGCCTACCGTCGTGAGGGTGATGATGGCCCAGTAGATCGCACGTGGTATGCTGGAGAACATGGGGTTGAGGTTACCCTCCACCAGAAACATCACTGTCCCCAGGACGCAGACAATCACGACGAGCCACAGGATGAAAATCACGATCTTCATGTAGCTCTGCTTGAGTGCTCGTGCCACGGCACGACCCTGACGCATGAAGTCCCCCATGTGAAAGACCCTGAAGATACGCAGTATCCTTAGCATACGGAATATGAGAGTGTAGTGGGCTCCGACGACAGAAGAGGTGAGTAGGCTGGGGAGGAAGGAAACGAGATCCACGATACCGTAGAAACTGAGTACGTACTTGCGCACCCTGTGCACTGAGTAAATGCGTAGGGCATACTCTATGGCCGTGAATACGGTCCATGTCCACTGTACCACGCGGAGGATCGTGAGAGCCGCGCCTGTAAAGTTACCCAGAGAGTCCAGAAATACGACTATCGTACTCAGGAGTATACCACAGAGGAGTATGAGCTCAAAGGTCCAGCCCTCTCTCGTATCCGTGAAGAAGAGGATACGGTATAGTTTATCACGGTTGTACCACGGGCGCTCTCGATAGTTACCAATGTCGTTAACACTTCTCTGTGGTCTTCGCTCGCTGAGCTCCTCATCGTACTCCTCGTGTAGTATCTTGTATTCGTCAGTCATTTGTCATTTATCTTGTCGTCTTGTTTTTTCTGTCGTTCACTCCCAAAGATAGCTCTTTCTCCTCAGATGTGAAAGTAAGGATGTAAGAGGGAGGAGGGAATGAATTTCACCTTTTTTTTGTAACTTCGTTGTCGAGAAGGCAAAGATTATTAATTCAGCAGCAATGAATCAGAAGGCAAGGGAATACCAACCCGAAGGAATATAAATATCAGGTATATGAAAAAGAAAAGAATCGGAGTCCTCTCCTCGGGAGGCGACGCTCCTGGGATTAATGCTGTCATTCGTGCTATCGGCAAAACCGGTATCATCGCCCACGATGTGGAGGTCGTTGGTTTTCTGGATGGCTTTACGGGGATCACAGCTCGTAGGTATGTAACTTTTGATTCAAGTAACCTCTCGAACCTGCTAAGTCAGGGTGGAACGGTACTGGGCTCCAGTAGAGATAAGGCTTTCCGAAAGGCACTGCAGAAGGACGAGAACGCCGTGAAGGATCTGCGCAATGCGTGGGAAGAGCTGGGACTTGAGGCACTCGTGTGTATCGGGGGAAATGGAACTCAGAAAACGGCAGAGAAGGTATCGTCTCTGGGATTTAATGTCATAGGTATCCCCAAGACTATAGACAACGATGTGTGGGGAACGGATATCACGTTTGGGTTTGATACCGCCGTAAGCATAGCGACCGAATTGATTGACCGTATTCATAGTACCGCACAGAGTCACAAGCGTGTAATTGTGGTTGAGGTGATGGGGCATCAGGCGGGCTGGATTGCTTTACACGCTGGAATGGCCGGTGGCGCCGATGTGATACTCCTCCCTGAACTGGGAATAGACCTACCCGTGGTCAAGCAGGCGATACGGGCACGTTACGATGAAGGAAAGAACTATGCTATCATAGTCGCTGCTGAAGGGGTCCTGATGCCCGGGCAGAAGCTGGAGGATGAGAATAGAGAGGGTATTGGGAGCAGCCTTTCTCGCTGGCTCAGAGCTGAGGGAATCGATGCACGGGAGAGTGTGCTCGGTTATGTCCAGAGAGGTGGTGCGCCGACATCGGCAGATCGCAATCTCTGTACCCGTATGGGGGCCTATGCGACACAGCTGATAGCGGATGGAGTGTTCGGGGTCATGGTGAGTGTGAGGAATGGAAAGATGACACACGTCTCACTCAAACAAGTAAGTAACAAGCTCAGGCTCGTCCTGCCCAATGATGAGCTGATCCAGCATGGGAGAGAAATGGATGTCAATTTCGGGATTGACTTTTCCAAACTTCGCTCTACACTCGCTGACTAAGATAGGGAACTCTGGCTCACTATAATAGCAGACTATGGTACGAGATCATTGCTTTGAGCGACAGATAGATATTTCTTCATCGCACACGAGCGATGACTTACTTACGGTGACCTTTCATCTCCCCTATGCGGTGGAGCATGAGGATGAATGCCTGTACTGGATGTTTGATGCACCTGTGTCTCGTCGGACACAGATGACGGAGCATGCCGGTACATGGTCCGTGATGGTGCATCTGTCAGTAGTGGAACTATGTGATCTCAAGTACAGGTATGCTGTGTGCAGAGAGGGTGCAATAGTCCGAACTGAACCGCCGCGAGGACACCGCATCAGCATCGTGCCAGATACGGATGGTAGCGTCCGTAGTATCTGTATCCATGACCGATGGGTAGAACCGTCGGCATGGCATCGGTACGCAGAGGACCCTCTGGATAGACGGATGACCGGGATGCGTCAGTCGGAGCTTCCACTGCCGACTATCACACTATCACGAGGTAGGTATATAGGATGTTACCTACCGTATCATCCCGAGGGAGTTGTCGGCTTGTGTGGTTCGGCAGAGGCGTTTGGGAGCTGGGATGTGACCCACAGGGTGTCTATGTCACCTGCCCGTTATGCTTTGGTATGCGAGCGGAGCATAGACGAAGAAATGGAGTACAAGTATGTGCTCCAGACTCCCACTGGTGTAATAATATGGGAGGAGGGGGACAATAGACGATGTGAGCCATGTCCAGACAGTGATAGCGACATGATATTGATGTTTGTGGAGGCTCCTCGTATCAGGCTCTTGGAGGCTTTCCCAAAAACCTCTATCGAGGGAACGGTAGCTCCACTATTTGCTCTTCGAACTGAGAGATCTTATGGTATCGGAGACTTTGGGGACGCTGTAGACTTCGTCACGTGGCTAAGAATGGTCGGGCATGGAGTGTTCCAGATGTTGCCCTTCTACGACACTACGTTTACCTATACCTCGGAGGACTCGTATCCGTATAGGGCAATTACGACTTATGGGCTCAACCCCTTGTACCTCGATGTACGGGCTCTCCCATACTACGAGCAGTCACCTAAACGGGCATTATGGGAGGAGAGGGCGAAAGAACTCAATGCTGCTCCCCGTATCAAATACGAGGGAGTATTGAAACTCAAGACAGAAGTCATAGATGCCTGCTTCGGCAGGTGGTGGCAGGAGGAAGGGTACGAAGAAGAGTCCTTCGATGACTACTGGAGGGCGGAGCATGCACAGCTATTGCCATACTGCCTCTTCTGCACTCTGCGTGATCGCAGTATTGGAGTCCAAGTAGAGGACTATCCACCATTCGGAGTCGTTATGGAGGAGTGGATCGCTCATCGTACTGTGCGTGGTCGTGATGCAGTGCAGGAGGTGATGCAGCATGCTTTCAGGCAATATCACTTGGACAAACAACTCTTGACCCTACGCCACCATGCCGATGAATGCGGAGTCATGCTCAAGGGTGATCTCCCCATAGGTGTCTCGAGGAACAGCGTCGATGTGTGGCAGGAGCCTAATCTCTTTTTCCTGAATACCGAAGCCGGTGCTCCACCTGATGCCTTTTCGACAGAGGGGCAGAACTGGGGCTTCCCGACCTACAACTGGGCGCAAATGGCAGAAGAGGAATATAGCTGGTGGCGCTGTCGTCTGTCCTCCATGTCGCGCTATCTGCATGCGCTCAGGATTGATCATATCCTTGGCTTTTTCCGTATCTGGACGATACCGGCGAAGTCCGGTCGACCTGACGAGGGACACTATGTGCCGGCGATAGGATTCCCCAGAGCGGATGTGTCTGGTCTGGAGCAGTTTTTTGTCCCCGACGAGAAGGGCCTAATGCACCCTCTGCTATGTCCAGAGGGATTGGAGGAGTACAGTCTGTTGGCGGAGAGCGAGAGATCCCGTCTCATATGGCTGCGTGACGCCTATTACTATGGACGGAACGAACGGCTGTGGAGTCAGACTGCGCTCACAAGACTATCCCAGATACTCTCTGCCAGTGATATGCTGATATGTGCAGAGGATCTGGGCCTTCTTCCGCACAACGTGAAGGAGGTCCTCCGAGACCTGGAGCTCCTGTCGTTAGAGGTACTTCGGATGCCGAAACGAGCAGGAACAACCTTTGTCCGACCTGATGATATCCCAGACCTGTCCGTCGTGACCACCTCGACCCATGACACCTCATCCCTGAGAGACTGGTGGCAGAAGCTCTCTATCGGTGAAAGGATAGGCATAGCAGAAGCCTACGGGATGTCCGAATACTCTCCGGCAGCACTCGTTAGAGCGCTCCGCGGTGTGCCCTGCACCATGCTTATCCTTCCGCTCTCGGACTGGTGCACACTTACAGGATACGGTGCTGAAGTGCTCCCAGAGGATGAGCAGATCAATCATCCGGAATGTCGACATCATATCTGGGATTACCGTATGCCAGGGGGCATATCCTCCCTTCCGACTTCTTTGAGATAGAACCCACGGACTATTCGAGTCAAATGCTCCCTATTACCCCTCTGTGATGCGGGGCATTTGGGTTAATACCGTGTGAGCCTGACCTGAGGATTTATTGTGATGATACCCATTATAATCGTATTCTGTGTGTATACAAGCATACAAAAAGCTCTGGGTCGTCGATGATTCGATGACCCAGAGCTTTCTTTTCCTTTCTCTGGAACGTCGCTTCATCGACGACCCGGAGCTTTTTGGAAGTATATGCCCATATATCCGGAGCGGGAGAAGAGAAAGCAGCCCGAGAAATGTGGCATGTCCCAAATTACTTTCTACATTAATCTCCTCAAGTTTACCAAGTCGAATGGCTGTTTTCGATACGACTTCCCTGATTTTCTCATCTGACTCTCTTCAATTCGAGATCCCGATAAAATCAAGGATTGGGCACGAGTGATTTCTCATTCATACGCATTACCTTATTGGGGAATTGTAGCGTGTACCGAGGGCTATTTGGCTCAAGGGTGTAGGTCTTGTCCCCAGCCTTGTGTGTCACCGTCTTTGCGAACTTATCCTCCTTATTCAGACGTCGAAGGTCGATGAAGCGATAGTTGCCAATCAGTGCGAATTCACGTCTGCGCTCCTTCAAAACCTCCACGAGGAGATCCTCTTTGTCCGTAATGTTGAGTGGAGTATTGCCCAAGATACGATTCTCTCGCAGGGTATTGAGGTGTCTCAGAGCGGCGTTGACCTGTCCTAAGCGAGCCTCGCACTCTGCAGCAGTGAGGTACATCTCGGGGGTTGTTATTCCGAGATTAGCATAGAGATATGGTAGATACAGATAATCATCACCCAGAGGAATACCGAATGGATTATTCGAATAATAGAGAGCGAAACGCTGATCATGCTTCTGGTCGAATATATCCAATAGGTCTTTGGAGGCGTAGACGGACTTTGAATTGCCGAAAACGTAAGGAGCCAGTCTGATGAAGATATTCTCCGGGTTATCGTGACGGGTGGGAAGGTTGGTTCGTCCGATTGCTCTATTGGGGTAGATGACCTTGTATTTCTTCATATCGAGGAGAGTACTTCTGAGAGATAACCCCTGCAGAGAATACTTAAGTGCATTCTCGTAATCACCCATGTACAGATACGTGCGAGCGAGTATACCTAATGCCGCAGGTTTGGACGCGCGGAAGGCATTAATCTTCGGGCGATCGCCGAGATACTTTAGAGCTTCGTTTAGGTCATTGATGATTTGATCGTAGACCTCTTTTACGGTAGCACGTGTGAGGTTTTGTACAGAGATATCATCCGAGAGAATCAGAGGTACACCTAAGTCTGTCCCTGCGGTCTTGGCATCATACTGCACCGCATACCCGTTGATTAGATTCAGGTATTCCATAGCTCGACCCATGTACGCTTCGCTGCGAATGGAAAGCTTTTGGGCTTCGGTAGCTTCGCCAGAGTCCATGATCTTAGAGATGATCACGTTGTAGTAGAATATATTTTCGTATGCTTGAGTATAATAGTAATCCGTCTCTGCATCTCCGAATATGTCTTTCTTGAAAGTGTATACAGCCAGGAGAGTGGCACTCATTGTACGAGTGATGGGAAAGAAATCAGGAGCTGGAGACTCCTCTGGGATGTAAGCATCGTCAGTGCGGAATGAAGGATAAGACTCAGCCGTCTTGAGTACATTCCCGGCGTTGAGCATCGCTTCATAGTCTTCTGCATTTTCAGGAATTAGTTCACCTTTCGGCTTAATGTTTAAGAAGCTATTGCATGATGACATGAGTAGTATTCCTACTAATGCAATGCTGCGGTATATTATATTTTTCTTCATATTCATTACTCGGATATAATTGTTTTAGAAGTTTACCGATGCACCCAGAGTGAACGATGTCTGAATAGGTACACTGCGCTGTCCCCAGCCATACATGTAGGTCGTGGTAGATTCTGGATCAAACCCTCTCTTGTTTCTCGTGATTGTGAATAGATCTTGTACTTGGAGTACGAGACGAATAGACCGTACTCCGATACGTGATGCAAGGGTCGTCGGGAGAGTGTATCCCAGAGAGAGGTCCCTGAGCTTGATGTAATCACCCCTAAGGATGTGCTTATTGGAAGTGTACCACTGGTGTTGTCTTTCTGTAGGTACTTTTTCGCCGGTAAATGCGGGAGACTTATTTGGGTCGAGTTCATCCCCAGGTGTTCTCCAGCTATTGAGGGTTTCGCGATTCGTGTTGGAAGATGAGGGAAGACTAGAGTACGTCGCAGCTTCGGCACGGAATACATGACCGCCATTAAAGATGAACATGAATGAGAGATCAAAATCTTTGTACCTAAAACTGTTTGTCAGGGAGCCGGAATATACAGGAATCGAAGGTCCGGAGTACTCGAGGTCTTCGAGGTTTTCGATGTCACGTACTTTCTCTCCCGACTTGTTGTAGTACATAGGTTTTCCCTCCTTATCAAGGCCGGCATACTTGAAGCTGAAGACAGCTCCGAGTGGATAACCGACGGCAGCAGCGCCACCGTTGGTGTAGTTGAATGTATTGGGATTATTTTCCTCTACGTTTAGGAGCTTATTGTGGTTTATTCCGATATTAAACGATGGTGTCCACTCGAAGTTGCCAGAGCCTACGTGTGCATTGAGCGTGATGTCGCAGCCGGAGTTACGCATTGAGCCATAGTTGAGGAGCAGATCTTCCCAGCCTAGTGTTGGGTCTGCTTGGCGCAGAGCAAGGAGATCGGAGGTGTGCTTGTTGTAGAAGTCTATGCTACCCCATAGCTTATTGCGGAAGAGAGAGAAGTCGAACCCAAAGTTGGTTGTCGCAGTCTTTTCCCAGCGGAGGGTGGGGTTGGGAGGATTCTTGATCGATGCAGCAAAGGCCCCGAGGAGAGGATTGTGTTCTTTTGCTTCAAGGGTTAAGAACGGCCCTGCGTTCTTGGGGACATTGCCACCGATACCATACGTGAGACGAAAGTTGAGGGCATTCAGCCAAGCTTTAGAGTCTTGCATGAATGCTTCCTCTGCCATGTGCCATGTCCCACCGATGGACCACAGAGGACGGTATTGATATCTGGGGTCTGTGCCGAAGAGGTTTGACTGGTCGATACGGATACTACCTGTCACGTCATAGCGTTGATCGAACGAATACGACGCATTCGCATAGAATGATACAAATCTGTCCTCCGCTTCCATGAGACCATTGTGCTCGCTGTACTCCCAGTTGAATGTTCCTCCCGTTGCTTCCGTACCGAGGAGGGAGGAAAGTCCGATAGGATCCACAGGAATGTAGCCCAGGCTGTTCTTGTCGTAACCCATATAGTAGGTCTTGGTGGATGTGTTCTTGACGCGCCTTTGCTCTGCACCGGCCAGTGTCGTGAAATAATGTTTACCCTTCTCCAGACGGTAGTTGAACTGTCCGCGTAGGGTGTACGAATTATTGTCTCCACGAGTTTCGCTGTACTGTCCTCCTTGTGGTACGTTGTACGTAATTTCGCCGCTATCCTTGTCTATCTGCGCTGCGTCGTTGATCATTCTTTTGACTTTGTATGAGTCTTTGTCGTAGGTTTCAGTTACTCTGTAGCTCGAAAATTCACCCAAGTATTTTGCATCGAAAGTAAGCCCCTCAGCGATCTTAAAGTTCAGCCCAAAGTTGACGCGATAGTAGTTGTATACATTTGAGGATGACTCTTTGCTACGATTGATGATCGGTGAGTAGTGTTCGTCGTTCAGTCCGAGATCTATCAGACGCTTCATCTCGGCTTCGGACTTGGAGTAGCGTATATTCATGGGATTGCCATTCTCGTCTTGTATCATGTAGTATGAGGGGTAGCCTTTGAGCCAACCGAGGTACGATCCTGCGCCCGACTCACTCCATGAGCGAGTTGTCGTAGTGGAGAATCCCAAGTCCGCACCCAGCCAGTTGAAGAACCGTACGTTATCCCTCAGAGTGAGGCCGAACATGTCGCTGTGTGAGTACTTACTGTTCAGCTCATTGCCCGTGTAATTGACGCTTGCAGCATAGGTGTTCTTTGCAGAGCCTCCGGATACAGACAGGTTGTGCTGATGCTGAATTCCTGTGCGGAGGAAGTAATCCTTTAGCTGGGACCTATTATCCAGACCACTGTAATAATCTAGCGTCTTATTCATCTCATCTGCTGAGATGAGACCGGCTCTATTCTTCAGTAGAGCCTCATATACGGGATTGATTGCATAGCGATCATTCTGCATCAGGGCGTTGTAGTCTGTCTTGTCCAGTTTTATGGCATATCTCTGCAACTCTACCAGTTCCCGACTATTCATTAGATTGAGCTTAGAGTAATTTTGGGTAGGGAGTACGTGAAGGCTTCCGTCATAGCTGACACGCGTCTTATTGTTCCCTTCGCCCTGCAGAGTGCTGATGACGATGACACCGTTGGCAGCACGAGCACCGTATATAGATGCTGCCGCTGCATCCTTGAGTACCGTGATATTTGTGATGATTGATGGGTTGATGGACTTCAACGATCCTTCGCAGGGCATACCATCGAGTACGATAAGTGGGGCTTGGTTTCCCCTTAGAGTCGAGATACCACGGATTGAGAGGTTGCCGTCACGATCCTTGGTGAGGCCTGCCACCTGTCCCTCAAGGCGGTCGACAATGCTTATCTGCAGTTTTTTGCCCAAGGTCTCAGGGGTGATGACTGCAAATGATCCCGTAGCCCTCTCCTTGGAGATTGTCTGGTATCCCGTTACCACAACCTCGCGGAGTATTTTTGTATCATCTTCCATCACGATACGAAGTACTGCACTTTTGCCTACGATTACTTCCTGAGTCTTCATTCCCACATACGAAAAGATCAGGGTTCGTTCACCGGGTTTCAACCAAATGCTGAATGATCCATCAGCATCACTCAGTCCGCCACGATCGCCCTCTTTGATACGTATGGTGACACCGGGAAGTGCATCACCTGTATCGTCTACTATAGTCCCCGATACCAGGGTCTCATCACCTCTTTTTTCCTGCCCCAGTGCCATCGTGGACACTTCGAAGAGCATCAGCATAAGACTTAGGATGAGAGAAGCTCTGCTTAATGTTTTCATACTTAATCCTATTAAAAATTAAACAAAAGATCATTTTTGATAGAACAAACTCACATAAAGTACCCAAATATACTTAAAAAATAACAGGAAAAAAGTTTTTGAGAGGAATGATTCTTACAACGCAAATCGCATCTGTCGTACTTGCTGCTACAGCTGATCATTCCTGCACGGAGAATATCGGTGTCATGCGCTGAAGAATTCTACTGCCTGTGATCGTCTTCATGCCATTTATTTTGGTGAGGTATCCTTACTATGTCCTTTGATTCCCGACCTGCTAAGGATCGCAATACGTGGTAGCATTCCCTTTGGGGAGCCATACTCTGCGATCCATACTGTCCGGAAGAATAGGAGGAGATTTAGCCAGTAGGCGCGATCGTGTAATTTAGACGATGTGGGAGGTGTTTGGCAGATGACTTGCTATGCAGCCCTCTTGTGCTATTTGTCCGATGTACGCAGGGGGGATAGGAAGGGCGTGCAGAAGTCGGCATAAATTCCTCTGGGTCGTCGATGAATCGACGTTCCAGAGGTTGCTGAAACAAGCTCCGGGACATCCGATCATCGACGACCCAGAGCTTTTTTATCACCTGTAGGGGTTCCGAACAAATTCGGGTCTTGTATTTGCGTGTCAGGAAAGAGGATAAGAAGAGGTTACTTATAGGGATGCGGTTTTTTTGCTACCTTTGTGCATCTCCTAAAAGGAAATGCTAAATGGTGGTATTTGAAAAAGTCATATAGGCATAGAATGCACCGATACAAATATGATAGGACTCTTCAATGATAGCTTCCCTCCTGTGATGGACGGAGTGGCTATGACGACATATAATTATGCCTACTGGCTGCATCAGAATGGACACTCCGTAAGTGTGGTGACACCTTTCGGAGAGGGAGAGCGTTTCGCGGAGCCTTTTCCCGTACTCCGCTATCCTTCTATCCCCTTACTCACACGTAAGCCTTATAGGTGGGGGCTTCCCTACCTCTGGACACCGGTAGTATCGCAGATTCACCAAACTCCATTCAGCATAGTGCATGGACATAGCCCTTTCTCGGCGGGACGTTTGGCGATGACGATAGCGAAGAAGAGGGGAGTGCCGTTTGTCATGTCCTTTCATTCCAAGTTTCGGGAGGATTTCATCCACTCCGTTCGGAGTCCCGTGATTGCTGATCTGATGATCAAGCATATCATGGAGGTATTTGAGGCTGCCGATGAGGTGTGGATCTCCCAGCCACCAGTGGAGGAAGTGCTCCGCTCTTACGGTTATCGAGGACAGGTGGAGATCGTGGAGGTGGGTAACGACTTTGCGGGTAATCCACAGCGTGACCTGTGGCGTACGACGAAGAGGACGGAACTGGGATTGGAGCCCGATGTGCCGCTCTTCCTCTTCGTGGGGCAGCAGACGGTACAGAAGAATATTCCTTTTCTCCTCAGTAGCTTGCGACTATTGGAGATACCCTATCGGATGGTACTGGTGGGAGAGGGCTATGGACTAGAGGAGTTTAGGAGAGAAGTGACGGCAGGAGGACTGGATGATAGGATTACGTTCACGGGTTCGATCACGAACCGCGAGGAGCTGGCTCGGTATTATGCCGCAGCAGATTTATTCCTATTCCCATCGCTGTACGACACTGCCGGGCTGGTCATTCGGGAGGCGGCAGCGATGCGTACCCCCTCATTGCTCCTTGAGGATAGCATTGCCGCTACTGCTGTTCGGGATAACGTAAATGGCTTTGTGGCTCCGCATGATATGGTACAGTATGCTCGGCGTATAGGGCAGATCGTGGGCGATAGACCTCTGCTGGAGCGGGTAGCGTGCGCCGCTGAGACATCGTTGGCACGCTCATGGCAGGATATAGCACTGGAGGTTAGTGATCGCTACAAAACTCTGATACAACGCAAGTCCGGTCGCCGATGAAGAGGCTGTCTGTACGTCGCAGCCTTTGGCACAAGTGTGAAGAGCGTAGGAATAGACAACATAATAGCAACAAAGATACCAGAGCATAATAAATGGGACAGAATAAGACCGTGACCGACTCATTCTCTACCGATGGCGCTACAGCCCGCAGAGGAGAAAGGCAGATGATTGAGCAGAAGACAGGGTTTCGGCTCTGGCAGCTAATCTTACCCGTGGGGATTAGTGTGGCGGTGATTATTATCCTGATGAAGGAGAATATCACGGCGGATTCTTTTAGGGAATTTCGGTTTACCTGGCGATCAGTACTTGGGATAGTGTTGGCATTGGTGGCATGGTGCATACAGAATAGTGCCATGGCGCATAGGTACTACTCTCTTGCCCATCCCCACATGAGTCGACTGGGAGCACTGAGAGTGACCCTTCTGGCGGACTTCGCATCAGCAGTGACACCGTCAGCTGTGGGAGGTTCGTCGGTACTTTTCCTATTTCTCGGTAACGAGGGTGTGAATGTGGGACGTGCAACAGCGATTACGATCAGTGGTCTTTTTCTGGACGAGCTCTTCATGTCTCTGGTAAGTATGGTTTTACTCCTCTCTGTGTACATGGGCTTGGAGGTAGGAGATGTGCCCACCCTCTCCGCCGGACTGAATGTAACCGTTATGGTACTGACGGTAGTGTTGTCTCTGTGGACTTCCGCATTGTACGTGTCCTTGTTCCACAAGTCATCGTGGGTGGGTAATATCCTCGTCTGGTTAACCTCGTGGAGACTCCTCCGCAAGTGGCGCACCGCTGCGGAGAAGATAAAGGGGGATTTGATGATTGCATCTCGGGAGATGAAAGAGAAGAGTTGGTGGTATTGGACCAAACTATTCGGAGCTACCATACTTTCGTGGGTCGGAAGATTCAGCATTGCGTGTATGTTGGTCTATGGTTTTAGCTCCGAGATGGTGAACATGTGGATTGCGTTTGGACAGCAGGTGGTTATATGGCTACTGGCGATCATTATACCGACACCGGGGGGGAGCGGGTTCGCTGAGTATATGTTTCAGGTAGCATATGAGGACTTTTTCCCAAATCCCGGTATTGCCATAATGGTGGCTCTGGTGTGGAGGATGATAACTTCATTCAGTTATCTGCTGATAGGTCCCCCCCTGCTGATGTATCAGATGCGACATAGAAAGTCGATACAGGAGTGAGTGTGTAGTATTTGGATGCAGAAGAAGGAATATTTGTATGAGGGTTTCCGATTTACTGGGAAATATAGTGTGGTGGATTTTTGGTGGGATCTCTGTAGCCCTTGAGTATCTGGCGGTAGGGCTGGTGTTGTGCTTGACTATCGTAGGCATCCCGTGGGGTGTGCAGTGCTTCAAACTCGCAATGGTGATGCTATTTCCATTTGGTGCCAAAGTGGGGGATAGCCATAGTAATCCTCTCGGATGTATCGGAAATGTGATATGGATTATCTTCGCTGGTCTGTGGATATGGCTGGTACACATTTTCTTTGGAGCTTTCCTTTTCATCACGATCATTGGGATACCTTTTGCCAGAAAACACTTTGCATTTGCTAAACTGGCCTTGACCCCTTTCGGTCGAGACATAGTAATGAATGTGAACATAGACTAAAGGCAGATGTCGGTATGAAACAATCCCATAGATTACCGATAGGGGTATTTGACTCTGGGTATGGTGGCCTTACGATACTCAATCACATCCGTACAGTGCTCCCTGAATATGACTTTGTGTACCTTGGAGATAATGCCCGCTCACCCTATGGAGGACATACCTTTGACACCATATACAAGTATACTCAGGAGGCTGTGGGTTTGCTCTTTCAAATAGGGTGCCCTCTGGTTATCCTGGCTTGTAATACAGCGTCTGCGCGCGCACTGCGTACGCTGCAGCAGAAGGACCTGGCGCGGAGCAGTGATCCAACGAGGAGAATACTTGGCGTGATACGGCCGACTGTGGAGCGAATGGGGAAAATAACACACAACAACCATGTGGGACTGCTGGCTACCGAAGCTACTGTGAACAGCCACACATATGTGATAGAGACGGAGCATTACTATCCTGATGTACACCTATCGCAGCATCCGGCACCAATATGGGTACCACTGGTGGAGAATGGTGAGGTTGACGCTTCGGAGGGGGTCCTTTACTTTGTGCATCGGGAGATAGATCGTCTAATGGCGATGGATCCGGAGATAGATACTATCCTTCTGGGATGTACTCATTATCCTCTCCTCCTACCGCGGATAAGGGAGTATGTGCCGGGGCATATTTCTGTTGTGGACCAAGGCACGGTCGTGGCAGAGTCTCTCCGTAATTACTTGGAGAGGCATCCTGATATGGATGCCCGACTGACCAAGGGGGGATCCATTCGCTATCTTACGACAGAGAATGATGAGAAGTTCGCGACTATGGCTCGACGTTTCCTGAAGGAGGGTGACGATGAGATTCCGGTGGAGCACGTGAATCTGGTTGGAGGTACTATCTTCTAATCCTCAAATCTTCTTAAATTACTCTAATACGACGATATCCCTACTTATGGGTATTGCGGCTTGCTCATGTCTGTATGTGAGCGAGTTTTATGTCCTTGAACCGAAAATAATAATCTCGAGAATCGTATTCCCTTGCAAAAAAAGAAGATCGAAGATTTGTCTAAAAGAGAAAAATGGGTATCTTGCATCTGATTGAGGTGGCGGATGCAGTGGAAAACTATTGCCTTGAGAAAGACAGTCGGTTTCTTTTGTATTCATCAGAGCGATCGAGAAACAGTTTGTAATTCATAGATTGAATCGCAGAACGCATTGAGCAGGGTCGTGTTGCGTCGGCATGAGTGGAGTCATCTTCTTGATCGGGCGGTAGGTGTGTAGGTTACCCAACGTCAGGATGTCGTGGTGCCGGGTGAGATTGCTTTTCTGAATGGATTCGCGATAACTATTTGAAGAACCTTTGCAGAAGGATGAATCGAGCGTTATTGAGAACTCTAATGCTTGTCGTCGGGTTGGGTTGTATGAGTTTTGCCCGGGCGCAGACGGCGACAAAGGACAACAAGGTTAGTGCACCTTCCAAAAGCGCACAGAAGAAAAAGGGAGAGGAGATTAGGCCTATCAGTGAGTTGTTGGCCAATAATCTTGATCTAACAGACAAGAAGGACATCATAGACTTTGCGACTGCTGTCAATAAGTCTATCGGCTACGATGCAGCGAGTGCGGAGGATCTTGAGTACCCGGCTGTAGACTTGTATGGCGAGGATTCGTGGAGTGAGTGGGTAAATCCGTTTGCGGGTGGTGGTTCGGTAGAAATCCCGGAGACGTACTCCGTCGACTGTACCCAGTTCAGTTATCCTCTTGACGGTATTCGTCGTGTGAATAGCAGGTATGGCTACCGTCGTCGCTTCGGTCGTATGCATTATGGTGTCGATCTTCAGGTCAATATAGGCGACACAGTACGTGCAGCCTTTGATGGCAAAGTCCGCGTTGTTGACAACGAACGTAGGGGATACGGCAAGTATATAGTCGTGCGCCATACTAATGGTTTGGAGACGGTCTATGGTCATTTGTCACGCCAGGAAGTAAAGGTAAACGACATCGTGAGGGCAGGTGATCCCATAGGTCTTGCTGGTAATACCGGTCGTTCAACCGGGCCCCATTTACACTTTGAGACTCGTTTCCTCGGGATAGCGATTAACCCGGAGCAGATTGTCGACTTTGCGTCCGGGGTCCCGGCGAGAGATCGGTATGTATTCAATCGTCGTAGCTATGGCAACGCTACGAATACCAAGGTAGCCCGGGGTAGAGTGAGAGGCTCTGCCGGTGCAGCCAATGGAGGGTCGGACGTGGTAGTTCACCGCGTACGCAAGGGTGATACCCTATTGACCATAGCCAAACGTTACGGCACATCCGTAAGCACGATCTGTAAGCTGAATGGAATCTCCACCCGCTCGACTCTTCGTGTAGGGGCGACTCTTCGTGTCAAGGGCTAAGTCGTAGACAGATAATGAAAGTATGTGAGTATGCATTCCTCCCTATGGAGTGCATACTCTTTTTTTATAGGGAGGAAAAAGAAGCATGAAACCTATATTCGTAGTCGGATTTCCGGGTGTCGGGAAGAGCACTGTCGGTTGCTGGATGGCGCAGATGCTGAAGCTTGCATTCATCGACACTGATGATTACTTGGAGTGCAAATATCACTCGACAATCTCCACGATGATAAGTGGCTGTGGTATCGAGAAGTTTCGGAAGCGAGAGACAGCAGTACTGATAGAGCTGTCCCATAAATCCGATGTCGTCATCAGCACGGGAGGAGGTCTCCCTACCTTTGGTGACAATATGGAACTGATGTTACACAGGGGTATCGTACTGCATCTGACGTCAGACGAGGAGGAGCTTGCCCAGCGACTTTACTCAGTTCGGGCTACTCGGCCGGCTGTGGCCCACAGAGACCTTCAGGGCGTTCGAGAGTACGTCAGCACACTCCTCCCTCGGCGCGATCGGTACTACTCTCGAGCGCACATCACCGTCGATGCCACCTATCTTCGTAACCGGGAGGAAGAGCAAAAGGTAGCTCAAGACTGCATTAGGAGTATTTGTGCGTATTTGGAGGGAGAATAAAGCGAGTTTGGTGGAAGAAAATAAGGGATTTCGTCTTAGAAATGGGATCTAACACGTTGAAATTAACGGGATTACCTTAAAAATAGTGATCGACATACCACATTCTCCGCCAAGCCATACCGTCTTTATTCATCCCGGACATGTGGGGATGCCCCGTAGAAACCTCTGGGAGGTCGAACTATCGATGTCCCAGTGGTCGTCAGAGAAAGCTCTGGGTCATTGCTTCACCGACGTCCCAGAGCTTTCTGATCACACGTGTACATCTCTGATGTAGTCAGGAGGATTATTCTGACAGATACTATCCTGGGAGAGAGTAATTTTATTTAGGGAGAACTCACATCGGAATGATGCAAATATCTCGTGTAAAATAACTATTTTTGCATGAGTATGAGGACCAAGTATTATCTTTCCACCAATCCTGATGAGCGACGGAAGGTCAAACAGAGACTGTCGCTCTGTCTCGGGGTGCTTCGGGAGCGCCATATCGCGGACACTTACAGCGACATTGCCGAAGCTATGGGGATGAATCCGGTTACGGTCCGTTCCGCATTTGCCGTTGCCAATCCTTATCTTTCTGAGCGATTCTTAGACCGTTTTCTCTCCTCTTTCCCCATGCTCTTCTCTGCTGAGTGGCTTTATACCGGGGTGGGGGATATGTATAGCGGAGACGTCCCACGCATCTCTGGTCATACCGAGCGCTGGGAGCGTGTCCAGACGATCATGGAGCGCGAGGGACTCAACCATGTGACTATGAGTGATGCAATAGGTCTCAATAACCACACCACGCTCTACCGTGTCGTTCGACAGCACAAGAAACCCCAAGATGGGACGTTACGTCGTATACTCAGACACTATCCGAAGTATCGCGAGCAGTGGCTGCTGCATGGTAAGGGGGAACCCACTGAAGATGAGCAGCACTCCCCTCGTCCTTATGTTGATGTCTTGGGGGCAAGGGGGCAGAGTACCGCATTGCCATTCAATTTCGATCAGGTGATGTCCTTCCCCGTCGCCAGGGAGAAGGCAGTCGCCGGATGTCGTACTGGATATGGTGATGACGTGGATGAGGAGCTCTCACATGTCGTGCTCCCTGTAGATCGTACATACAAGGGGGAGTACCAGGTCTTTTCGATAGAGGGAGCTTCCATGGACGATGGGTCGTTGATGTCGCTTGCTGACGGTGATCTGGTCTTGGCTCGTAATGTAGACCGTAGGTACTGGCTTGATGGGTTGCATACCCGTCGGTGGCTCTACTTCATTTTTGTCACTCGTACAGATGGTATTCTCGTCAAGCAGGTTATTGGTCAGGACAATGCTCGAGGTCTTTTCTTCCTCCATTCTCTTAATCCTTCTTATCCAGATCTTGTGATTGACATTCGTGATATCGTCGCCATATACAACGTCATACAGGTCATACAGCGACGGCTTACCTATTGACCATTGGAGAGGAGAAGAAGAAAGAGCTATGCTTTCTCTACTGAAAGCATAGCTCTTTTCCTGCGTACGAGATCGGGCAATGTCAATTCTTAGATGCTCAGCTTACAACCTACGAAGACACTGCGTGGTGTCTTTGGTCCGTAGATGAAAGTAGAGGCACGGTTGGGACCCTCATCGAAATCACGTTGATAGCTATTCAGAATGTTCTTGACCCCCAGGCTCAGTTCCAATATTGAGTTCTCGATATGGATATCGTATGCAGCCTTTGTCCCGAGAGTGAAGAAAGGCTTGCTACGCACCAATTCGTCCTCCTTTATCGTGATGTATGGCTCCTTGATGTCCCCGGCAGTGTGGGGGACATACATCCTACCGGTATAGTCACCCGACAGATTGAACGTAAAGTGATCTGTCGGCCTCCATGTCATCACGAAGTAACCGTAGGTGTTGGGAGTTCGCATGAAGTTCCTGTTCGTTATCCCTTTCAAGCCCGTATCGGCAGGTTCGTCGAAGAGACTCCTCTGAGCTGTGAAGCCGAGTTGGAGATCTACCAGTGTGCGATAGCTTAGGCGTGCTTCCACGTTTGCACCATATACCTTGGCATTGCCGGCGTTGACGACTTCGAAGTACTTGTTAGATCCTTCTCCGCGAGATTCAGAATTAAACTTGTCCAGTAGTCGAGTGTAGAAACCCTCTGCCATGAGGTTCACATGCCAATTATTCCCAATACGGAAGTAGTAGTCGGCAGAAAGTGTAATGCTGCGACTTCTCTCCTCGTGCAAGTCCTTCGAGAGTATTCGCTCAATCCCTTCGCCGTTAGCAAAGGCTACGTGCAATTCTTCATCGAAGAACTGAGGGGCACGGAAGCCATGTGCGTACGATGCACGCAGGTGCAGTTGCTCCATCGGATTGTATCTCATGGTCACTCGAGGAGTAAGGATATTGAGCTTTGTTAGGCTTTCGGTGGCAGTATCTTTACCAGACTTGAGGTTCATGTGGTCAAATCGAGCACCAATGAGGAATCCGAAGCGGTCATTTTTCCACTCATTCTGTAGGATACCGCTTGTCGTACCTACGCGTTGTGCTATCTCCTCCCTGCGATAACCACTTTTGTCCATTAGGCTGTTGTGGTTGTATTCAATTCCTGCAGTCAGTTCTGAAGGCATGAATAGAAGCCTCTCAAAGTTATGCACATACTGAAGGCCCGTTTGCATTGTACGATCATCCGTCGTGCCGTAAGCATTGAGGGCAGTTACCATGCCGTCGATATCCTCTTTGGTGATATCGCTTGGGGTTTTGCCTGCCCATTCTTTGGGAGAGAATGCTCCTCCACCGTAGTAGCTATCGCGGTGTGTATTTGATCCTGCCACGAATGCAGTCAGGAGCCCCTTGCCGTCCAAAACCCAGTGATCCAGCTTCAGTACTCCGGTGTGTATGCGGTGGCGGAGACTTTCTGCTATATTTGCTTCATGCTCAGGCAGGGATAATCTGTCGCCTCCTCTTCTATTCTCCTCGGTGTAGAAGTAGTCCAGGCTCAACTTTGTTGTCGGCGTCATGCGATAGAAGAGCGATGTCCCTATCGTAGCACTGTAGAGAGCTGGTATTTCCGTATAGCCGTCCTGACCATCCTTCGTACCCAGATCCTTGTCTGCTTTTACCTTACTTCCCGGTCGTACGAAGTCCAATCCCTTACGATTCTTCATGCGCCCAAAGACGCTGATACCTGTCTTTCCACTCTCATCCACCACTGTGCCGTAGAAACTTGCGTCATGTGCCGGTTTATTCCAATTGTCCTGATATCCTGACATCGTGTAGGATGCAGATGCAGAGTTGCGTACCGGGGTCTTGGTGATGATATTCACGGTTCCTCCGATTGCCGATGACCCATACAATGTCGATCCGCCGCCGCGCACTACCTCTATGCGTTCGATCATACTCGTAGGTAGCATCTCCAGCCCATATACCCCCGCAAGTGCGCTGAAGATGGAGCGAGAGTTGATTACTATCTGAGAGTATGTGCCTTCGAGACCATTGATACGCACCTGATTGAAACCGCAATTCTGGCAGTTATCCTCTACACGCACACCGGGATTAAACTTGAGGACCTCGTCCAGACTGACGGAATTAGTTGCCGTGAATAGCTTTTGATCCGTCACATTCACCAGCACAGGAGCCATACTGCGTCGGGTCTCCGTACGATTGGCAGACACCACTACCTCCTCCATGTTTATTTGTGCTTGTGCAAGCCTAAACACCTGATCACTACCGGGGGCTGTTACCTTGAAGTCCTGCGACCGGTAGCCTACGTACGAGATGCGTAGACGCACTGACTTGGTCGGGACTTCCTTGAGTGTAAATCGCCCATTCGCATCCGTGATAGCCCCGAGCGTCGTGCCCAGTACCTGTACGTTGGCAAAGGGTAGGGGTTCCCCTGACGTTGCATCTACCACCTGCCCCGAGAATGTGAGACGTAGTCGATCCGTTTTGTCAGGATCTATTGCATTGATTGTATTTGCATTGGCATACGAGTATGCCCCAGCGCACGACATCAGTGCCATGACACTGGCCATGATAATCTTCTTCATCTGTATATCTTGTATTTCTTTTTTTCGGTAAAAAACTAAAGTCCTGCGATCCGTGTTTACTTAGGATCTCCACGGGGTTTACTCCCACGCGCACACACGAGGATGCCAAGTCTTCTGTGGATAAGATCTATCCCCTTTTGGTCAAATATTATGCTACCGAGTCACGAATTTGGCAGCTATCATCGGCTTTTTCAGAAAAGTGCGGGTGGAGCCCTTAGTGAGATATTGGGCCGAGATATAGACGTCAGCACTCCATTATCTTTTTCCTCGAGAGCCGTGATGACACTGTCGAAGCGATTGATCACGATTGCGACGACAATTGCGGTACCGAATGTCGAGATGCTGGATAGCTGATGTAGGAACATCAGTTGGTCCGTGGAGTGTTTTGCTGGTGTAGGGATACCGTCGTCACCCAGATTGATGTGATGGTAGTGTGCATGCGCCACCATCCGACCACGGATAATATCCACGTGGTAGAAGGTGATGAGGAATGCGGTGTATGCTACAAATAATGATAGTAGGCTACACCCTATGATGTGTTGGCGAGCATGCACGTTCATGACGTAAAGGTATACAAATTTGTGCCTACTAACCAAGCCTTTACAGATCGAATATGACACATTTGCAGTGAATATACCGCATTATAGGTAAACCCACTCTTTTGTCCTTCATATTCGATCGTGCGGGCATAGTCCCCCAAAAAGCTCTGGGTCGTCGATGGAGCGACATCCGGGAGAACGAAAAAGAAAGCTCTGGGACATCGAACTAGCGATGACCCAGAGGAATCTGAACACACAAGCGTCGTGGTATGTAACGAGGCTCTAATGCCTGCTTTCAGATCTACGGCACGAAGCCTTGTGTATAATGGCAATCCTCCCTCTTAATGTACTTCCGTTAAGAAGGAGGATTGCCATTATTCCAGACAGATCCTGCCCATCTGATACTTTATGTACTTAGGTATTTCTTAAAAAACACAATGGCTAAATGTGACTATTTCGTAGCTAAATAGGCCTGATATCCCTCTTTGTACTTTTGTGGCAATTCCTCTCCTACGGGCAGAAGTAACATACTTATATGGTATGAAAAGGACTTGACTGCTCTCTCTCCCTTTGGACTCTCCTTTTTCTCCAC
>JBAKGE010000068.1:0-11164 GCA_037191085.1 Porphyromonadaceae bacterium
GAAGTTGAGCACAAATCTACTATAAGTTTCAGAAGGACAGAATAGAGAGAATGGTATAAGTATAATAGCGATCCACACACTGCCTATCCACACAGCAAAGATTAGGATTACTGCTATCCATATTGACAGGTATATCCAGTTTTTTGCAGGCACTGCACCGAAGTTTATCTTTTTCATCTACGTAATATATGGTGTGTTGTCGTGTCGTTTATCCTTTAGAGCCGGATAAGGTCATCCATGCCGTATACCCCCTTCTTTCCTTTGCTCATGAACTCGGCTGCCAGCACAGCGCCAAGTGCAAGCCCTTCGCGGTCATATGCTTCATGCTCCAGACGGATGACGTCGTGATTGCTCTCAAAGATTACCTGATGTATGCCCGGGATCTGCCCCTCACGCACCGACCGAATCAGGAGGGTATCGTCGTTCACCTGCGGAGCATCCTCAGGATCCAGATAGCTCATGATTTCGCTCTTCCGAGCCAATTGCTCTACTATGTCCTTGGCTATGGATAGGGCGGTGCCACTGGGATAATCCAGCTTCTTTGTATGGTGTATTTCCTTCACGCCTATGTTCGAATATTCCGGTAGAGCGTTCATATACTTGGCCAGCATCGTCACCGCTTTTCGGAAGACATGTATACCTACACTGTAGTTGGAGGCATAGAACAGTCCACCATCGTACTGCTCCACATACTCGCACGTGCTGGTCCAGTCCTTGAGCCATCCTGTTGTCCCCGAGACCACGGGTACACCAGCCTCCAAGCACTTAGTGATGTTGGTTACGGCGCGATCTGGTTGGGTAAATTCGATCGCCACATCACAGTCCGGAAGCTGCTCCCAGCCCTCTTCCAGTGTCGCCACGATCTCATGACCACGGCTCTGTGCCACTTCCTCTATCACATGTCCCATCCTCCCGTATCCTATGATTGCTATTCTCATGACTCTATTCTTCTGATCTTAATTGCGTTGGACAAATATACCTATTTACGTTAGTTCGACCCAAAAAAATACTCTTTTTGGCGAGAGTATTTGTAGGATGACTATTATCGTTATATCTGGCATGTGGATATGCGGTTAGAAAGCTCTGGGTCGTCGATGAAGTGATGACCCGGAGCTTTCGTTGACGACCTCTGGGATGTCGAGAGAGCGACGACCCAGAGGTTTTTTGGGGGGATACCTGTGCGTCGGAGATGAATGAAACGAGATGTGGCTTAATCGGGGAGTGCTTTGCTTTCGTGCTGATCACACGTCAGCCTGCTTTAAGTCTGGTTAATGGATATTGGGATAGTTCCTTTTGTTTCTCGTGTCGGATCCTAGTCGTACCAAGTGGTACTCCGAAATATTACACACCCATGAAGTCCCTATAGAAGTCCATTGCTTCATCCATTTCGCTACCGCTCACAGCCTGTGGTAGCAGTGGGGATCCGGTGTCTGAGAGGAGTATGCACATCGTCTCTGATCCTATATTCTTCTTGTCCTGCCGTGCCAAAGCCCTGATACGGTCGTACTGCTTGCAGCCGAACCTCAAGGGCGGGAAGCACCCTTTCACACTTCTCGCCACCTGCATCATTTTAGCTTGTGGAAAGCCTACTTTCATCAGCGATAGGTACAGTTCCATTACGATTCCTGCTGCTACCGCGATACCGTGTGGTACGGGTGTTTTTTCCTCTATCATCAATGCTTCGAGAGCGTGTCCCATGGTGTGCCCCAGATTGAGTACCTGTCGTCGCCCACGGTCTGTCGGGTCTTCTGCCGTCACTTCCACCTTGTAGGACATGCACCTCGCCACGCATTCTCCCGACGGTGCCTGCCCCTCCTTCATTCGCTTTTGGTCATTCTCTGATAGGGTACAACTGTCGCTTAGCAGACTGTACTTCAGGATTTCTCCCCAGCCTGATAGTACTTCTTCCCTCGGTAGCGTGTCGAAAAAATCTACCGACACTATCACTGCCTCAGGGGGGTAAAAGGTGCCTATCATGTTCTTTAATCCCCCGTAGTCTATGGCGGTCTTGCCCCCTATGGCAGCGTCAACGGCTCCCAGGATCGTTGTCGGGATGTGTATCAATCTCATCCCACGCTTGTAGGTCGATGCTGCGAATCCCCCTATATCGCTTGTCGCCCCTCCTCCTATCGTCACGAGGACATCCTGCCGTCCCATCTCCTCCTCTATGAGTCTGCTCCATACTGCTTGTGCCGTGGACAGGTTCTTTCCCTCCTCTCCCTTTGGCATCGCCATTACGTGGCATCGAGGGGGCAGCTCCAGCCGTCCGCTTACTGCGGGATCTACCAGACACAATGCTTTTCGCCCCTCTACCATAACACTCAGGGCCTCGGTACATGCACCGAAGCCCTGGACTGCTATTATTCGACTTGCCGTCATGTTCATGAGGTTGTGTGGGGAGGTCAGTTCAATCCCATTGTGGCCAGGATATAGTCAATCGCCTGTGTCAGTCCTTTCGGGTTCTTGCCCCCCGCAGTAGCGAATGCAGGCTGACCGCCACCACCACCTTGGATGAATTTCCCGGCTTCTCTCACCAGTTTACCCGCGTTGTGACCGCCAACTACCAGTCGATCACTCAGCATCAGCGTCAACTGTGCCTTGCCCTCCTCTTCGCTGCCGGCTACGAATACGAAGTCCTCACTCACGGCGTTCTTCAATCCGAAAGCCAGATCTTTAGCCATGGAGGAAGGTACGCCCTTGGTCAGTCGATACACGCGTACGCCATTCTTTGTCTCGTATTTATCTACGAGTGTGCGGAGGAGGTTATTCTTGCGTTCTTCGACAGCTTCCTTTACTTCCTGTCGTAGGGTTTCATTGTCATTTAACACTTTCTGTACTGCCTGTATCAGGTTGGGTGTGCTCTGGAAGAACTCCTGAAGCGTCGTGATCATATCCTGTTGTGCGTACAGATACTCCTCGGCACTGACGCCTGTCACTGCCTCTATGCGACGGATGCCGGCTGCGATCGAAGACTCGTTCACGATTCGGAATGTCCCGATCATTCCCGTTGAGGGAATGTGTGTGCCACCACATAGCTCTATGGAGTCTCCATACTTGATTACACGCACGTCCTCTCCATACTTCTCCCCGAAGAGTGCCATAGCTCCCATTGCCTTTGCCTCGGCTATAGGCAGGTGACGGTGCTCTTCTCGGCAGTAGTCCGCGCGTATCGCAGCTGTCACACGACGCTCAACTTCACGAATCTCCTCACGGGTCATCTTGGTGAAGTGCATGAAGTCAAAGCGCAGTGATCTCTCCGATACATACGACCCCTTCTGCTCCACATGGCTCCCCAATACTTCCCGTAGTGCCTGGTGGAGGAGATGGGTCGCAGAGTGATTGGCCTCGGTAGCACGGCGTTTCTCAGTGTCGATCTCTGCGACGAAATCCTGCTCTGGTCTGCTGGGGAGCTTGTCCACTATGCAGATCGGCAGGTTATTCTCTCGGATTGTATCCAGTACCTGTATTACCTCTCCGTTTGTCCGGCCAGTCAGTGTCCCTCGATCCCCGACTTGTCCGCCCATTTCTGCGTAAAATGGGCTTTTGCTCAGCACTACTTGGTAGCTTTTTTCTTTCTTCTTCAGCACATCACGGTAGCGGATAATCGATGTCACAGCTGTCGTATCGTCGTACCCCACGAAGTCCGTCTCTCCTCCCTCAATGAGGTATACCCAGTCGCTGGCTTCTACCTGTGCAGCGTTGCGAGCACGCGCCTTCTGTTGCTCCATTTCTTCTGCAAATCCGTCAAGATCTGCCGTTAGCCCTTGCTCCTTAAGTATCAGTTCTGTCAAATCGGTAGGGAAGCCAAAGGTATCGTATAGCTCAAATACAATCCGTCCCGGGAGTACGGTCTTGCCGTCAGCCACCATGGATTCAGTGTGTTGCCGGAGGAGAGAGATGCCATTCTCGAGTGTGCGGAGAAATGATGCTTCCTCCTCGTAGATGACCTTCTCTACTATCTCACGCTGCGCCACGAGCTCAGGGTAAGCCTCGCCCATCGACTCTATGAGTGTGGGCACGAGAAGGTACATGAATGGCTCGTGGAAGCCGAGGAATGTATATCCATACCTCACGGCACGTCGGAGGATACGACGGATGACGTAGCCGGCCTTGGCATTGGAGGGTAGCTGTCCATCGGTGATAGAGAATGCTATCGTACGCACATGGTCGGCGATTACACGCATGGCCACATCAGATCTGCCGTCCGTGCCGTACTTGATCCGCGATAGCTCTGCCACCTTGGCTATCAGCGGGGTGAATACATCGGTGTCGTAGTTGCTTGTCTTACCCTGCAGTGCCATGCACAGACGCTCCAATCCCATACCCGTGTCTATGACTTTCTTGGGGAGTGGCTCGAGGTGACCGTCAGCCATGCGGTTATACTGCATGAATACGAGGTTCCAGATCTCGATCACCTGTGGATGGTCGTGATTTACAAGCTCTACTCCGGGGATGAGAGCACGCTCGGCATCGGGGCGGATATCTATATGTATCTCGGAGCAGGGACCGCAGGGCCCTGTGTCACCCATTTCCCAAAAATTATCATGCTTATTGCCATTGATGATGCGATCCTTGCTTAGTACCTTTTCCCAGTAGCCTGCAGCCTCATCGTCGCGCTCCAGCCCCTCAGCCGGCGACCCTTCGAAAATAGTCACATACAGCCTATCCTTGGGTAGCTTGTACACTTCGGTCAGTAGCTCCCACGCGTACTCGATCGCTTCTTTCTTGAAGTAGTCACCAAAGGACCAATTGCCGAGCATCTCGAACATCGTATGGTGGTACGTGTCATGTCCTACCTCCTCGAGGTCATTGTGCTTACCGCTCACACGTAGACACTTCTGACTATCCGCCACCCGCGAATGCTTCGCGGGAGCATTGCCGAGGATGATATCCTTAAATTGGTTCATACCGGCGTTTGTAAACATCAGGGTAGGGTCGTCCTTCACCACCATTGGTGCCGAGGGTACGATATGATGACCTTTGGAGGCGAAGAAGTCAAGGTATGCTTGACGGATTTCTTTGACACTAAGCATAATTAAATATTGTATTGCGTCTTACTCGTGCTAATGATATTCTGATTCTCTGTGAAAAAGTTGCCACAAAGATACTAAAATCCCTATACATATCAGTCGATCGGCTGCGATGGAAGGGAGAGAAAAATTCGACCAAGAATTGGCTATGAATACTCAGGTAAAAGTACTAACTTTACGGACAAAAATGTTTGTGCACGATCGGGCAGTGTACAGAACGCGATCGTGCAGTGTACAGAGCATGATCGGGCAGTGTACAGAATACGATCGGGCACTGTAGAATAGTTGGGGGTAGTAGAAACTTTTGAGACCTCATACTGTGTAATGATAAAATTTATTCATGCCTAAAAAGATAGTGTGTATATGGCAGACTTTGAGATGATAGAGATGAGCCGAGCGCTCAGGAATAGCAGAGGAAAGAAGTACCCCCGACTTATTCTGCGCGGGATGGTAGATACGGATGAAATCGCCAATATGGTGGCGGAGCGGACAGGGAGCTCCCGCAGCGATGTGATAGGGGTACTTGATGCCGTGAGTCACGTCATGTCTCGGCAGATGGCGTTGGGATACTCTGTTCGGCTCAGGGGGATAGGACGCTTTGCACCGAAGGTGGGGCTCAAAGCCAATGTGCAGGATGAGTATGCTGATAGCGATACCAGACGCAATGCTCAGAGTGTGGAGGTGACGGACATCAACTATCGTGCTGATAGAGATCTCGTCACTCGCACTGATGCGGACTCTGATCTGCACCGCATCAATCCCGCTAAGAGTGCTCCTGTCACCACCACTCCCGAGCAGAGGTTAGCTCTCGTACTGCAGTATCTCGACGAACATTCGATGATGAGGGTGGGGGAATACGCGGTCCTCACGGGCTTGGAGCGTGTGAGGGCAGGCAAGGAACTGCGACACTTCGCAGAGCAGGGGCATCTGGAGGTACAGGGAAGAGCACCGCATATTTACTACGCTAAGCCGTGATAGGAAAGCATCCGGATGCCACAGGTGACCGACTTGCTTCGACACTCTGTGCGTCTACAGAGTAGCTGTTTGGTGTCTTGGCTCTGTGGGGGGATTTGTGTACATTTGTTTAGTCAATTGGGTGAATGGAAGTTTGCCATTTCGGTTACTGCTTCTTTGCTCGAATGTAAGTTGTGTATACCACCAGATCACTGAATGATAGATAGGAGTACCATAGACCGTGTCATCGAGCGAGCGGAGATTGCCGATGTCGTCGGGGACTTTGTCACGTTGCATAGAAAGGGAAAGGACTACATCGGTCTATGTCCTTTCCATGAGGACTCTCGTCCCTCCTTTAGTGTCTCTGTATCCCGAAATATCTGTAAGTGTTTTGCCTGTGGAGAGGGGGGCAATCCAGTGTCCTTCGTGATGAAGCACGAGCACATGACATTCCCCGAGGCTATTCGATACCTGGCGCACAAGTACGGCATTCCTGTGGAAGAGCGAGAGCAGTCTCCAGAGGAGGAACGAGAGCGATCGGAACGTGAAAAACTCATCAATGCCAACTCTTTTGCCCGCGATGTATTCGTTCGTGGCTTGCATCAGGACGGGGAGGGGCGACGTGTCGGGCTCTCATACTTCAGAGAGCGTGGACTGACAGAGGAGACTATCAAAACCTTTGAGCTCGGTTACTCGCCGACACGGGCGACGTACATGGTGGACGCGATCCGTGAGGGAGGGCAGGAGATGACGACGTTCGAGACCGTAGGGGTGGTAATGTGTACCAGGCAGGGCGACTACGTAGACAGATATCGTGACCGCGTGATCTATCCGATCCACTCCATCAGTGGTAATGTGGTGGGCTTTGGTGGGCGAATACTCGTCAAGAAGGAGAATACGGGTAAGTACATCAATTCGCCGGCATCCTCGCTTTACGATAAGAGTCGTGAGCTGTACGGCATGTATTTCGCAAAGCGAGAGATATCAAAGGTCGATAAGTGTCTGGTGGTAGAGGGGTACATGGATGTATTGTCTATGCACCAACGGGGGATCAGGTACGTGGTGGCGAGCTCCGGAACTGCCCTGACCCATGAGCAGGTACAACTGATTAAGCGTTATACCAGTAACGTAACCTACATCTTTGATAGTGATGCTGCGGGAGTAAAAGCAGCACTAAGGGGGATAGATATAGGTCTGGAGAAGAGCATGAACGTCCGGGTAGTACTTCTGCCTGAGGGCGAAGATCCAGACTCTTACGCGCAGGCGCACTCCAAAGAGACAGTGGAGGAGTATATACGGGAGCATGAGGTGGATGGCCTCCACTTCAAGGCGGATCGTCTGCTCGGAGAGAGCGATGCGGGACCACAGGCTAGGGCGGAGGTGGTCGCTCAACTCGCCGAGTCGCTGGCGTACATACCCGACCAACTGGTGCGTGAGATATATGTGCAGGACATAGCACAGCTTATGGGAGTCACTGTCGCTCACCTTACGGAGCGAGTGGAGCGTATCCGCTGGGATAGGACGACAGAGCTGGCCCGTAGTCGTGAGATAGAACGTGCAAGAGCTGAGCGGATAGAGGCAGAGGCTGCCGAGCACAGTGGAGTAAGTACTGTTCCCCATGCGCGGGAGAGCGAGGGACATCAGCCCGTAAAGAACGTTCAATCGCAGCCTGAAGTGCCCACAGAAGTCTCCCACAGGAAGCCGACCAAGACAATACAGAATCCTCTGCTGCCGAATGAAGAATCGCTACTGCACTACATAATGTCGTATGGTGCAGATACCGTGGAGAGCTACCAGAAGCGCAATATGGAAGAAGGAGCGAAGATCATAGAGATTATACAGGAGCAGACGATGGATCTAAGACGAAAAGGGGTGCTCTCGAAGCATTTTGTACAGATCCTCGATGAGATAGTAGAGCGGATAGACGAACAGCCACAACTCAGTCCTCGGGATTATCTCGCATGGCATGAGGATCCTACAATCTCACACTATGCCAATAGGGAGCTAATGAATGACTACAAGCTGAGCGAACGGCATCGCTCTTTCGAGAGAGACCAGTCGAACCCTGATGATGTTAAGGATCGTGTGATGCAGGAAATACTGAGCTATAAGTATGATGTAGTGCTGACGCAAATCAGCGATGTGCTCAAGGAGATTCAGGCCCTTTCCGATGAAGAACATCGGCAGCCCGGTGAGGAGGTGGTGCGACTACTGGAACATTTGTCCAGACTTAATGACACGAAGAAGGCAATGGCTCAGATGCTTGGAGAGCGAGTGATCAACCCTCTCGCCCGCATCTATAGGAAGTAACACAGAAGAACAATACATACAAATACCTATCGACACATGAGTGAATATGTAGTACAAGCAAGGAATGTGGTCAAGGACTATGCGAAGCATCGCGCCTTGGACCATGTGGATCTAATGGTGCCTGAGGGCGGTATCTATGGGTTACTCGGTCCCAATGGCGCGGGTAAGACAACCCTAATCCGTATACTGAATCGTATCACAGCTCCTGATGAGGGCGAGATACTATTTGACGGTAGACCGTTCTCAGTCTCCGACTTGGATCGTATTGGCTATCTGCCAGAGGAGCGTGGCTTGTACCGTAAGATGAAGGTGGGAGAGCAGGCTATGTACCTCTCGGAACTCAAGGGATTGAAGTCCGGTGTAGCGCGAAAGAGGCTGGAGGAATGGTTCGAGCGATTAGGCATCATGTCCTGGTGGAATAAGCGAGTGCAAGAGCTGTCGAAGGGCATGGCTCAGAAAGTGCAATTCGTCTGCACGGTGATTCATAAGCCGAGACTGCTGATATTCGATGAGCCGTTCAGTGGGTTTGACCCTATCAATGTGGAGGTCCTTAAGCGTGAGATACTTCGCCTGAGAGATATGGGGCACACTATCATTTTCTCCACCCACAATATGCAGAGTGTAGAGGAGCTGTGTGATCGCATTACGCTCATCAATAAGTCGAAAGTAGTACTGGAGGGGGATGTTCAGCTCGTCCGAAAGAGCTACAAGGGCAATGCCTATCGTATGCTCTTCGATAGTGTGGTCGAACTACCGGAAGGAATCCGTGATCGCTACAGTGTACGATCCTACAATGTGGATAGGTACGGTCAGACAGAGATAGCCGTAGAGAACGACAGTCGACTGAGTACACAGGACATCATCTCCGAATGGAACAGGAGGGGAACCCTCTTGCAGTTTGAGGAGATCGTGCCGACGATGAATGAGATATTCCTCGACGTAGTACACAAGAGTGGAATGCCAGTGAATATAGACCTCGAACCCAAATCTGAAGAGTAATATTTTTTGCTATGAATAAATTTTGGATCGTACTTAAACGCGAGTATTTGACTCGTGTGAGCAAGAAGTCATTTATCCTTCTTACCATCTTATCACCCCTGATCATGGTTGCTATCGTAGCGGTTCCCATGATCCTCGGGATGAATGCGAAGGATAAGAGCGAGAAGCGAGTGGTGGTCGTGGACCAGACGGGCAAGTATTACGGCAAGATAGCAGAAGCCCCGAGGGATGGATTTGTATTCACTGACGAGAAAAACGGTGACATCGGTACTTACCGTCAGCAGGGTAAGGAAGAGGCACCCTATGCTATCGTGGTCATCACGGAAGATTTGATCGCCAATCCTCGTGCGATAACGATATATACGCACTCGTCTATACCACCTACACTATCTGTGTACTTGCAGGATGTACTGCGTGAGGAGTTGCGTGCCGAGAAAATAGCATCCTACGATATCCCGGAGCTGGAGAAGATACTGGATGATACAAAAGTGATCCTGAACATCTCCACTGTGCAGTGGGATGAGTCCGGCGATGAGAAGGAAAGCTCCTCCACTGTCGCCATGGTCGTGGGGCAGATCTTCAATGTCTGCATCTTTATGTTCGTGATGATGTATGGCAGCATGGTGATGCAGAGTGTCACGGAGGAGAAGAAGAATCGCATCGTGGAGATCATCGCATCGTCAGTCAAGCCCACAGTCCTGCTCTTTGCCAAGATCATAGCTATCGGACTTCTCGGGATTACTCAGGTGGTGCTCTGGGGTATACTGCTTACGGCATTTTTCTTGATAGGGCAGGTCTTTATCTTCAATTCCGCTACACTCGACCTGTCACAGCTACAGCAGACTGCTATGACGAGCGGAGACTTCGATCCTGCCATGGTCAGGGAGGTAATGGTTCCGCTCATGAACTTTGACTTCACCGGTGTCATCATTGCCTTTATCTTTTTCTTTGTCTTTGCGTACGTCTCTTACTCCTGTCTCTTTGCTGCTGCCGGTGCTGCTATGGACAGCGATGAGGACGTACAGCAGCTCATTATGCCGATTACTTTGCTCATGGTCTTCGGCTTCTACGCTGCCATATACTCCATGGAAAATCCGAATGGACCTCTCGCCGTGTGGGGCTCATTCATCCCCTTCATTGCTCCGAATGTGATGATGGTTCGGCTCCCCTTCGACCCTCCTGCATGGCAGGTAATACTCTCGGTGGTTGTCATGGTGGTATCCTCGGCATTTTTTGTCTGGGTAGCTGCTAAGATCTTCAGGGTAGGGCTACTTATGTATGGCAAAAAACCGACGTTCAAGGAACTGATACGCTGGATACGCTTCAAGTGATTTCGTATCGATTTAATGTGCTATGAACCATTAAATTAAATCTCACGACAGGTCTCTTTGTTTGTCCTACGCGTGAGCATGCGGTTAGAAAGCTCTGGGTCGTCGATGAAATGATGTCCCGGAGCTTTCTTTTACGACCTCTGGGTCGTCGATTTGCCGACGTTCCAGAGGTTTCTTTGGGGAATTGCACCCACGTCTAAGGAGCTATAGCTTAAGAGGATTGTGGGGTGTCCACGAAGGCTTTTCCACGTCAATACCGCTAAGTTCACGAGACCAAACAATCATTGCCTATACGATGTCTTCTACTTCCCGATGTCGAACTCACGTGATTTAATGAATTATTTTCGGCTCATAGTGCCGAAAATAACTATATTTGTGCAGTAGTAGTATATAATAGCACGTACAAAAATGAAGAAGTACATTAGAATAATAGCGATTGTAAGCATTGCCGCCATGGCACTTGGACTGGTGGGCTGTCGTGAGAAGCGAATCTCGTATGTAGATATGGTAAAGAGGGAGAAGAAAGAAATACACCAATAC
>JBAKGE010000069.1:0-10948 GCA_037191085.1 Porphyromonadaceae bacterium
ACTCCAGGAACGACTACCACCATTCCATCTCAGTGACCCTATCGCTCTCTCTTTACCCACAACACAACTGATGCTGAAGTCTGCATTGATTACTGGTATCACTCTCGAATACTTCTGTCCCACCGCTTCTACAACTCCCACGATACCATTACTGCCGAGGACTCCCATGTCCGGTTGTATGCCGTCAGCGCTCCCTCGGTTGATAGTTAGCGTATTTCGCTTATTGAAGAGACTACTCCCTACTACTCTTGCTACCTGGTATTCGTACGGGAATGCTGCTTCTACGCTATCCTGCATCAGTATTCTTCGCGATAAGGTATCTACAGCAAGCCTACTGATACGATTGCGCAGCCGGAGCACCTCTCTCTCAAGGTCAGCATTACGTTTCATCAACTCCACATTTTCCTCTTGCAGACTCGTGTACGCACTGACTCTGTGTGCCACCTCTGTTACTGTCCCCGAGAGAACATTCGCGGAACTAAGGAAAACATTCCTACGGTAACTGCTGCCCTTGAGTAAAAGTCCGAGAGCTACTGTTTCCAATACGAGGAAGAGCAACAAGTGCCCCTTTGATTTCAGAAACTCAAGCAGTCGCTCCATCGCATCACCAAAAAATCTATGTTACTCTCCCTATCCCCTAGCTAGAGACTTCCAACCATACCACTTTCTTCCGAGCCTACACTACCTATTGTTTCGTTGTGGTCGAACAGACGGAGTAAAACCCGGCTTCTTCATTACTTGAAGAGCAGGGTATACTTTTTTGAGTTTTCGAGCGCTACGTACGTTCCCTTTGCTACGGCATACAGTGGATCCTCTGCCACGATAAATGGAATCTGGAACCTATCCGTTAGTCGTTTGTCCAGTCCTTTGAGGAGTGCTCCACCACCTGTAAGGTACACACCGTTATTTACGATGTCGGCATAGAGCTCAGGAGCAGTATTATCGAGTGCATTGCCGATAGCAGTCTCAATCTTAAGGATAGACTTATCCAAACATCTTGCGATTTCCTTATAGTTTACCAATATGGACTTGGGTAGTATACCGCCTATATCCTGGCTGATGACTTCGAGATCATCGGGCGTTACCTCCAGGTCAAGCAGGGCCGAACCAACACTTTTCTTGATGTGTTCAGCTGTACGCTCACCAATGCGGATACTGTGCTCTGTCTTCATGTAGTCCACAATGTCGTTCGTGAATTCATCACCTGCGACCTTGATAGATCGGTTGCTTACGATGCCACCCAGTGATATCACTGCTATCTCTGTCGTGCCGCCACCTATGTCCACGATCATGCTTCCACTGGGTTCCATGACATCAATACCGATACCTATGGCGGCAGCCATGGGTTCGAATATCAGGTGTACTTCATTGGCTCCGGCCTTCTCTGCTGCATCACGTACCGCACGTATCTCCACGTCCGTACTTCCCGAAGGCACGCAAACCACCACCTTCAGAGAGGTGGGGAATATGCTCTTCCTTGGGTTAGCCATCTTGATGAGTCCCCTGATCATATGCTCACACGCTATCAGATCGGCCACCACACCGTCCTTGAGCGGTCGTACAGTCGTCAGGTCGTTATTCTCTTTCTCAAATCTGCGGTATGCTTCGAGACCTACCCACTCCACCTTTTCGGTTTTCTTGTTAATCGTTACATAGCTCGGCTGATCTATGATAATCTTACCGTCTTGTATGATAACGGTATTAGCCGTGCCGAGGTCTATGGCCAACTTCTGTGTAAAGGAGAAAAATCCCATTGTGTATGCTATACGTTGAAAATAGTTTCTTTGGTAAAAATCCTAATCTTTGTTTCTTCTATCAGTGTCTGAAGTGTCGCACTCCGGTCATCACCATAGACATGCCCATCCTGTCACAAGCATCTATACTGTCCTGATCCTTCACAGAGCCGCCTGGTTGTATCACCGCAGTGATACCTGCTTCGTGAGCTATCGCCACACAGTCAGCAAATGGGAAGAATGCATCCGATGCCATTACGGCACCCCTGAGGTCAAAGCCCATTGCTCTCGCTTTCTCTATTGCCTGCTTCAGTGCATCCACACGTGATGTCTGTCCATATCCCGCGCCCAGTATTTGGGTACCTCGAGCCAGCACGATTGCATTACTCTTGCAGTACTTTACAGCTTTCATACCGAAGAGCATCCCTTGCACTTCGTCACTGGATGGTTCTGCTTTCGTCACTATGCGTAGATCCTGCTCGTGCTCTACGTAGTTATCCCTCTCCTGTGCGAGCAACCCGCCCAAGATAGTGCGATATGATAGCCGAGTGGTATCCTTGCCTATCGTATCCTGTACGATGATTCTATTCTTCTTCTGCATCAGGATATCCAGAGCTTCGGGGGTGTAATCCGGGGCGATCAACACTTCAATGAACAGCTTGTGTAGCTCCTCGGCGGTCCCGAGATCTACGGGGCGATTGAGTACCACGATACCTCCGAATGCCGAAACAGGGTCGCACTCAAGAGCTGCTACGTACGCCTCACGTATCGTGGGACGCTCTGCCAGCCCACATGGGGTATTGTGCTTCATGATCGCTGCTGCAGGCTCTTCGAACTCCTCTATCAGATGTGTGGCAGCATCTACGTCGAGAAGGTTATTGTAGCTTAGTTGTTTGCCGTGTAGGATCGTAAATCTTTCGTGGAACGCATTACCGTAAAGAATAGCCTGCTGGTGAGGGTTTTCACCGTAGCGTAGGGGCATCCCCTTATCGTACTCCAGTATCATCCCCTCCGGAGAGAAGAGTTCTTCTTGTTCCAGACTGCGAAAGTAAGCATTTACAGCAGCATCGTATGCTGCTGTGTGCATGAAAGCCTCGCGCGCAAAGCGCTGTCTCTGATCGACCTTCGTACACCCACTTTGGCTGCGCAGGAGCTCCAGCAGCTGTGCATAGTAATGGCGTGAGGGTACCACGACCACATCCTTGTAGTTTTTCGCGGCTGCACGTATCAGGGATACGCCGCCGATGTCGATTTTCTCTATGATTGCTTCGTGCGATCCTCCGTCTGCTATGGTCTCGCGGAATGGATACAGATCCACGATGACGAGATCAATAGGGCTAATCTCGTATATCTCGCAGTGGCGTTGATCTTCCCTGTGCCCACGACGGGCGAGGATGCCACCAAAGATAGCGGGATGAAGGGTCTTGACGCGCCCGCCGAGGATTGAGGGGTAGTTGGTCACATCCTCTACAGCCGTGCATGGAATCCCCATTTGGGTAATAAAGTCATGAGTGCCTCCTGTGGATAGCAGCTCCACGCCCTGTTCGCGGAGACAATGAATCACTGGTTCGAGTCCATCCTTATTGAAGACTGATATCAGAGCTTTTCTTATCTTGATGTCAGACATGTCTGTTTCTTGAATCTTTCAATTGTCGTATATGGTGGATATAATATCCGCTTACTTTCCGATTCGGTCAGAGTA
Organism: Porphyromonadaceae bacterium; assembly: GCA_037191085.1. GTDB lineage: Bacteria > Bacteroidota > Bacteroidia > Bacteroidales > Porphyromonadaceae > Porphyromonas_A. The sequence goes on from JBAKGE010000069.1 coordinate 3,436, forward strand.
CACCGTGACCGTATGCAAAGGTAACAAAATTAGTCTGATTCCCTTGTTATTAATGTCACTTATTTATTGTTGTATTTTCTTTGGTGAATTTTTCTTTTCAGGAGTTGTGAAGCCTTCCTTCAAGTAGTTTTGCCGGTGGATTATCCTTCATCCCTTAGGGGTCTGCCGATTTCTGTGTGATTTGATCTAATTTATTGTTTGCCAATGTTTTGTTATCTTATTGCTAGTGGGGCAAAAAAGGTCCCAGAGAACGCTTTATCGACCTCTGGGTCATCGATCCGACGACGTCCCAGAGGTTGATGAAGAGAGTACCGAGATGTTTATTTCTGCCCGAAAGGGTGGGTGGAGAAGACACTGTGGCAGGGGCATAGTCCGGCTTCCATATTATGGCATGTAAATTCGGGGGAATGAGAAATCACTGTCGCAGTGTATGAGGAATGTCTCTGTGACAGAGGAGAAGAATGAGAGAGAGGAATATCAATTAGGGAAGATAATTTTCAGAAACTCGCGTGAATGGGGTATATTTGCGCTGGTGTACTGTGCCAAGTTCGCTAGGAGGAGGGTTGTAATGCTCAGCCACACGAAGTATAATGAAGCCAGAATATAAGTTACTTGACAGGATACAATCACCTGCAGACCTGAAGACTCTCAGTGTCGACGAGCTTCCGCAGCTCTGCCATGAGATTCGAGGTTACCTCTTGGATGTCTTGTCCAAGACGCCCGGTCACCTCGCTGCCAGTCTCGGAGTGGTGGAGCTTACGGTGGCTCTGCACTATGTATTCGAAGCCCCTGAGGACAAACTGATATGGGATGTAGGGCACCAGTCCTATGCTCACAAGCTGCTGACGGGGCGTAGGGAAACCTTTGGGACACTGCGGCAGTGGGGAGGACTGGGAGGATTTACTCATCCCTCTGAAAGTTTGTATGATGCTTTTATCTCTGGTCATGCCTCCAACTCCATATCTGCGGCCCTCGGGTATGCGGTGAGCAACCAGCTGGAGGGCAAAGCAGGCAAAGTAGTGGCGATCATCGGCGATGGTGCAATGACGGGAGGACTTGCATTCGAGGGGCTGAATAATGCGGCATCTCAGCCCAATAATTTGCTGATTATCCTCAATGATAATCACATATCCATAGACCCAATCACCGGAGGATTGAGCAAGTATCTGGTAGACATAACCACGAGCCGCATGTACAATCGCGTGCGCAATAAGGGATACCAGAAGCTCAAGCGCATGAACTTGATCAACGAATCGAGACGCAAAAACCTGCTGAAGTTCAACAACAGCATCAAGGCTTTGGTGAATGATGAGCGCAATATCTTTGAGAGCTTTAGTATCCGTTACTTTGGCCCCACAGACGGGCATGACGTGCATCAATTGGTAGAGCGTCTCGAGGTGATCAAAGACTTTGAGGGTCCAAAGCTCCTCCACATCAAGACGATCAAGGGCAAAGGGTACAAACCTGCAGAGAAGAGTGCCGTGGAGTGGCACGCTCCAGGTAAATTTGATCGCAAGACAGGATTGCGTATCATTCCTCCCATGCAACCAGATCATCCGATGAAGTTTCAGGACATATTCGGACAGACTCTTCTGGAGCTCGCAGATATGGATGAAAGAGTGGTGGGGATTACCCCTGCGATGATATCCGGAAGCTCCTTTGGGTACATGATGGATAAGTACCCCGAACGGGTCTTCGACGTCGGGATAGCGGAGGGACACGCAGTTACGTATTCAGCCGGATTGGCGATGGGAGGAAGTATTCCATTCTGCAATATCTACTCCTCTTTCCTCCAGCGTGCCTATGATCAGGTGATCCATGATGTGGCTATGCAGCGTGCGCCGGTAATCATGTGTCTCGACCGTGCTGGGCTGGTGGGTAATGATGGAGCTACTCATCAAGGAGTGTATGACATCGCCTACCTACGTACGATACCGGGACTGGTGGTGATGTCACCGTACGATGAGCGTGATCTCCGTCAGATGATGTATACGGCGTACAAGCATCATACAGAGGGACCATTCGTCATCAGATTCCCGAGAGGAGAGGGCTCTAATCCCGACTGGCGGGTGCCCTTTGAGGAGATAGAACTAGGGCGGTCGCGTACGCTGACGGAGGGTGAGGACGTGGTGTTCGTATCATACGGTCCTGTAGGGGGCATTGTCTCGGATGCCGTGACCGTGCTCAAGGATAGAGGCCATCGGGTAGGGCATGTGGACCTAAGGTTCGTCAAGCCATTGGATACAGCGATGCTTGACAGAATAGCCGAGGACTATAAGCATATCATCACTGTGGAGGACGGTTCGCTTAATGGGGGTGTCGGTAGTGCTATTCTTGAGTACTACAGTGATGCGGGTAGGCAAATCCCTCTCATGAGGGTAGGTGTACCGGATGAATTTATCCGCCACGGAAGCGTAGAGATACAGTATGCTTATGTGGGGTTGGATAGAGACACTCTGGTGCGTAAGGCAGAGAGAGTCATAGAGAGATTGAGGTAAATTGCAGGGAGGGAGAGGAGTAGTCGTTTTTTTGGAGAGATGCGTATATTCATAGCTGGTGCAGGGGAAGTAGGAACTCACTTGGCGAAACTTTTATCCCACGAGAACCACGACATCATCTTGATGGATGAGGACTCGGAGAAGGTGGAGTTTGCCTATGACAATAGCCTGGAGATTATGCCGGTGGTGGGGGTTCCTACGTCCATTTCGCAGCTGAAGGCGGCAGGTGCGGGTAGTGCCGAGCTTTTTATTGCCGTGACTCCAGAGGAAAGTCAGAACATCGTGGCGTGCATGCTCGCTTCTAAGCTCGGGGCACTCAAGACCATGGCACGTATCAACAACAGCGAATACCAGAGACCTGAAAATATCAATTACTTCCACAGTCTTGGAATCAACGCTATGGTGTATCCTGAGGCTCTCGCTGCCGATGAGATTCATGCCGGGCTGCGACTGCCGTGGACGAGACAGTACTGGACACTCTTTGGAGGTAAGCTGAACATGGTTGCGGTACGTGTGGGACCTGAGTCTCCTCTGGTGGGCAAGAAATTGCTCGAACTTGGGGAATTGGATCAGAAGATATTCCATGTCCTTGCAATTGTACACGACGGCATGACTATGATTGCATCTGGTGCAGATGTTATACAGGCTAACGACATCATATACGTCACTGCAGAGCCAAGTAAACTGGATGAGGTGCGTAGGTATTGCGGTCAAGAGGTGATCAACGTCCAGAAGATAATCATAATGGGCGGAAGTCGAATTGCTCTTAAGACAATCGAGAGATTACCTTCCGACCTTAATATTAAACTGATAGAAAAGGACTACGAGAAGTGTAAGAAACTTTCGGAGATAGTCCCTGGAAATGCACTCGTGATACATGGTGATGGCAGGGATCCTGATCTACTGAAATCCGAGGGAATAAAGAATACTCAGGCTTTTCTGGCTCTGACGAGTAATTCAGAAAGTAACATGCTCGCCACACTGAATGCCAAGAGACTCGGTGTGCCTCGTTCGGTCGCCCAGATAGAGAATATCGACTATCTAGATATCGCCAGCCAAATGGGCATCGGTAATCTAATCAATAAAAAGTTGATTGCCGCAGCATTTATCTTTCGTCACCTCTTGCAGGTGGATGTCTCGAATGCCAAAACACTTGCAATCGGCAAGGGCGATGTATTCGAGATTATTGTCAGCCTCAACTCCAGGGTGACAAAGAGGAGTGTTCGTGAGCTCAAACTGCCCACGAGTATGACCCTCGGTGGGGTAATGCGTGGGGGAGAGGTGAGCTTGGTGTCCGGGGATACACAGATACAAGCAGGTGACGTGGTTATGGTGTTCAGTACGAATATCTCCATTAACCATGTCATGAAATATTTCAGTTGACGTCCTAATTCACGCTCATTGATTGTCTGATTGTGACGCCTCATCACCATAAACCTGTCTCCCATCTAAGTCTTCGAGCGAGTCTCAACTATCGTTTCGTACTTCTTATGATGGGCGTACTGTGTTTGATACAGGTTCCGCTCCTTCTGATAGCCTTTTTGGTCTCTTGCTACTACGGGATGGATGCTGGGGCTTGGCCTGTGGGGATCACTGCGCTAGTGATAGCCTTCGTGGGGTTGATTCTCAGTATCATTGGTCGAAACTCGTCCCGCTACGATGCAGGTCGACGTGAGGGGCTTCTCTCCGTCTCCTTGAGTTGGTTTATCGTAGCACTTCTTGGGATGCTTCCATTGTACCTTGGGGAGTTTGTACCCTCGATGCACGATGCCTTCTTCGAGACCATAGCTGGTATTACGACCACGGGGGCCAGTGTCATTACTGACGTGGAAGCGCTCCCGAAAAGCATCCTCTTCTGGCGGAGTATCCTACAATGGGAGGGAGGTATTGGTATCGTGGTCTTCCTTGTTGCCTTTCTCCCCATGGCAGGAGAGAGCGCAGGGATGATGTTCAATAACGAAACTACCGGCGTTATTCACGATCGTTTTGTGCCTCGTGTCGGTGTTATGGCCAAGTGGATTGTCCTGATCTATGTCAGCTTAAGTATCCTCTGTGTGCTCCTTCTGTGGGCAGGACCGATGTCCCTCTTTGATGCTGTTTGCCACGCCGCCACCTGTATCTCTACGGGGGGGCTCTCTACGAAAAATAACTCAATCGAACACTATGATTCTATCTATATCGACTGGGTACTTGCTGTCTTCATGGTCCTTGGAGCCACGAGCTTCAAGCTACTCTATTTAGCCACGATAGGCAAGCAGCCGAAAAGGCTCTTGCAGGATCGCGAGTTCCGGTGGTTCATCTCCCTCATTCTCATTTTTAGCCTTGCGGGAGCTGCGTGGTTGTACTTCAGTCACCGCTTCGATGATCCTATCATTGCCTTTGAGAGAAGTTCCTTTACGATAGCATCTATCTTCAGCAGCAGTTCCTATTTCCATGGTGATTACAGCCAGTGGGGAAGTTTTTTTGGAATACTGATTCTTATTGCCATGTTCATATCCGGCTGCTCGGGTTCTACCTCCGGTGGACTTAAGGTTGTCCGTTTTGAACTTCTTTTCATGAGCCTTAGTAATGAAATCCAAAAGCGCACTCATCCCAATGCTGTCCTGCCCTATCGTATGGGCAAGAGCTGTATCGGAGAGCAGTACGTGTACCGTGCGATGATTTTCTTCTTCGCCTACTTGAGTCTTATTCTCTTAGCCACATTCTGCATCACGCTCGAGGGTTATGAGTTTGTTGATGCAATGTCTGCTGCCATATCTTGTGTATCCAATTCGGGGGCAGGTCTTGGGCACTTTGGTCCGGCCTATGGCTTTGTAGAACTGTCCGGCTTTAATAAGGTGCTTCTTTCGATTCTTATGGTAATGGGGCGTCTGGAGATCTTCACTGTTCTGTCTCTTTTCCACAGATCATTTTGGCGAACTTAACACAATCATCATACACACAAAGTCACACTATTCATGGACGTAAATGTAGAAAATATCCGTAGGGAGTACAATGTCGGGAGTTTGTCTCGTAAGGACATGCCTCCGGAACCATTCCCGAAAATGGAAGCCTGGCTACAGGAAGCTATAGATCTTGGTGTCATCGAACCCACTGCGATCATTGTGGCTACAGTGGATGCTGATGGCCAGCCGTCCACACGTACTGTTCTCCTAAAGGAACTCAAGGACGGTAAAGTCATCTTCTACTCCAACTACGAAAGCCGCAAGGGCAAGCAGATCGAGACTAATCCTCGTGTCAGCGTCACCTTTCTCTGGCATCAACTCGAGCGTCAGATACATATCGAGGGCGTGTGTACGAAAGTTGCTCCGGAGGTATCCGATGCTTACTTCGCACAGCGTTCCTACAAGAGTCAGGTCGGAGCTCGTATATCGCCACAAAGTCGACCCATCCCCAACCGTACATTCATCGTCACAGCTTTCGCTAAGGAGAGCCTGAAGTATGGTTTCAAGGTCCCTCGTCCAGACAATTGGGGAGGCTTTGAGGTCACACCACATCGTGTCGAGTTCTGGCAGGGACGTCCCAGCCGTCTTCACGATCGCTTCCTCTATCAGTTGCAGGAGGGAGGTGCATGGTCACTTGAGCGCCTGGCACCTTGATTACTCATTGACCTTACACGCGCATACCTATTATCATGGATGGTGGACACGACATGTATTCTCGCAGTAGTCTCTATGATCTCAATCTGCACTTTGTAGCGTGGATTACGGGTGTACTGTGTGTAGTGCAGGTGCCATTTCTTCTGATTACTCTCGGTATTTCCCTGTACTACGGCTGGGATAGTGGAGGCAGGGGTATAGGGGTCACGATACTGATGATGGCGATCGTCGGGGGCCTCTTTATGATCCTCGGTCGAAAGGGTACAGGCATGCAGATAGGACGTCGCGAGAGTATGCTCTCCGTGACTATTAGCTGGGTCATCATAGGGATCATAGGGATGCTTCCCTTTTACTTAGGAGGATATACCGATTCCTTGGCGGACGCCTTCTTTGAGACCATATCCGGACTGACGACCACAGGAGCCACGGTATTTACGGATGTCGAGTCCCTCCCGAGGAGCATCCTTTTTTGGCGCAGTATCCTACAATGGCAGGGAGGGGTAGGGATTATTGTCTTTATGGTTGCTGTCATCCCCATGGTTGGAGAGAGTGCCTCTATGGTCTTCAATAGTGAGACCAGTGGCATTACTCACGAGCGATTCCTGCCCCGTGTCGGGGTCATGGCCAAGTGGATTGTCCTGATTTATATCAGCCTAAGTATCCTTTGTGTGCTACTTCTCTGGGCCGGACCTATGGGGCTCTTTGACTCTGTGTGCCATACGGCCAGTTGTATATCTACGGGAGGATTCTCCACCATGAACGACTCCATTGCTCACTGGGATTCTACGTATACAAACGTAGTTCTCGTCGTCTTCATGCTCCTTGGGGCCATCAATTTTACGCTCCTCTACCATGTCTTTACTCGTCGAAACCTGCGCGTTCTACTCCGTGATGGAGAATTTCGTTGGTTCGTGCTATTCTTCATCATTCTGTCGTCGATCAGTGTTTCCTGGCTATACTACGGAGGGATTATGTCCTCATCCGAGGAAGCTCTGATGCGCGGAACTTTTACCGTAGCATCGTTGATCACGACCACAGGTTTTGCCTATGGCGACTACAGTACGTGGGGAGGGGCCATGTCCTTCGTCGTGCTGGTGGCTATGTTTGTGGCCGGGTGCAGTGGTTCCACATCGGGCGGGCTTAAAGTCATTCGGTTGCAGGTGTTACTTCTTAGCTTAAGTAACCAAATACGCACGATACTGCATCCTCATGCGGTTATCCCTGTACGTATCAATGGTCATGCCCTTGGTGATCAGGTGACAATGCGTGTTATGGTCTTTTTCTTCGTCTACTTGGGTATCATTATTATCAGTACTATTGCCGTATCGCTTGAGGGATTTGAGCTGACTGAGTCACTATCCATCGCTATATCTTGTGCCTCCAACTCGGGGGGGGGCTGGGGAGCTTCGGACCTGC